>LKMN01000001.1 GCA_001563875.1 Nanohaloarchaea archaeon B1-Br10_U2g1
CCTATACTGACATCGTCTTTTTCCGAGTCACTGAAGAGGCTGTTGAAAAACTCCTTCAAACGTTTTATCATGTTGACACCAGATAATACTAAAAACGAGGCTTAGGTATAAAAACTATTTGCATAACTACAATGTTTGCCGGTCTCCATCGGTTAAAATAAAACGGTTTGGAGAAAAACATCGAGTTATGAAGACTGAAAAAGGCGTTATAGTAGCAGCATACAAACACAACTCTGATACGCCACGATACATAGTATTGAAAAGAACAAAGAACTGGGAAGGATGGGAACTACCTAAAGGACATCTAGAAGAAAGCTACGAAGACACCGTTCTACAGGAGCTTCAAGAGGAGGCAGGAGTAAGCAAAAAAGGGGTTAAAGCTGTAGAGGATCTTGAACATACGGTAGAATGGAGCTTTGAAAAAGACGGAGAGAAGATTAAAAGAGAGTACAGAGCTTTCTTAGTTGAACTCGGTGAGGACGTATTTGTTGATGTCTCTGAAAACCCTCATGACGAACATGATACAGGTCTGTTGTTGCGTTATAGAGATGTAAAAGATATGCTTTCTTTCGAGGAACATGTAAAGGTATTAGAGAAGGCTCGCCAGAGGATTAGGGATTAGGTTTTAACAGTTCAAAGCCTATTACATCTATAGGTGAAAAACTGAATGACAGAAGAAATTTTGGAACTTTACCAGTTTGAGGCATGTCCTTTCTGCTCCAAGGTAAGACAAAAATTTACCGAGCTAGGTGTTGATTTTATAGCAAGATCTGTTGATCCAAACGATAGGACGCGTGTAGAAAATGTTTCTGGGCAGACAGGTGTTCCTGTGCTTGTGGATCCGAACACGGATAGGGTGATGCCTGAGAGCGATGATATCGTAGAATACTTGGAGGAAAACTACGGCTAAACCGATTTTTCTGCGTAGTATTCCCAGCGTTTCTCTTCTTCTAATACTTTGGATGCTGCATTTCTAAAGTTGTCGAAATCCGGATCTTCGTTTGCAGAGTATATGAACGCGTTTGTGGTCTCTTCTATATCTGTTTCAGGTCTTTCGTTTGCAGCTAATGCTTCTTGAACTGTATCCATCATCTCGTCGTACACTGAGGCTGAGCTCTCCGTTTCTTGGGTATAAAACTCTCTCTTACCTGCATACTTCAGTTCATTAAACAGGTTGTAGGCTTCTCTCCAGTACTGTATCTTGGAAGCCATGTAAAGCTGGCCTAGACCCTTGAGTCTGTCTTCCTCCAACATACAAAACACATACGGCATGCTACATGTTTAATAACTTTTGAGTGAGGATCTCGAAAGATCATTTGTTGTAAAAGGTTATAAACCAGTCTAAAAAAGCCAGATACCGAATAATCTCTGAATCTCTTAAATATACTTTTAGACTTTTTGTTGTCCTTTAAAATTCCATAAAGTCAAAAAATCTGGTCTCAAAGCTTTAAGATAACTCTGATCCATAAAAAGATTTTAAATAAAGATAGGAGCCTGACTCCGGCCCCTTAGGAGTTGAAGTTATAAGCTGACAGGTAGAATTAATATCACATGTCGCAGAGGTTCGGTATCTTACCTTGACAGTAGGTCTAACATACTTGGAATTCTTAGCAATCTTCCTTCTAACCCCTATAACTGTTCTGGTGCTTTCCCTTTGGTACAGGAAAGATGTCTGGAAAAGTAAAGAAGCATTTGGAGGCCTAGCCTTCATAATCCTATTAGCAGTAACGTATACGACGCCTTGGGACAACTATCTTATAGAGATCGGTGTCTGGTGGTACGGAGAGGGCGCAACACTTGCCCATTTCTGGAAAGCTCCTCTCGGCGAATATCTGTTCTTCATACTACAGCCTATCCTGACAGGCCTACTACTTTTCAACTTTCCTAAGATCTACGACATGAATCTAGATATACCGTACAGAGATAGGGTCCTAGGCGTTCTAGGAGGACTTACAGTAACACTGGTTGGTACAGCACTACTTTTCAACCAGTCGACACTGTACTTAGGTGCAATACTGGCTTGGGCAGGACCGATCCTAGCTATACAGTGGGGGTTCGGAAGCTCATATCTTTGGAAGATCAAAGAGTATCTGGCTCTAATGATAGCTGTCCCTACGCTTTATCTCTGGGTCGCAGACCGTATCGCTATCGGCATAGGAACATGGGTGATATCTGAAACCTACACTACAGGACTCAAAATCATAGGTCTGCCTGTTGAGGAGGCACTGTTCTTCTTGGTGACTAATATCTTTATAGTTCAAGGCTTAGTGCTCTATATGTGGGTCTTAGATAGAATAACGTTGAAAGAGTTCGTCTCTAAAGCCAAAGAAATTATCTTAGAAGATCATCTATGGAAATAGATTTTAAAGATAAGAGCATAGAATATTTTCTTCTTCCTGGCTGGACAGCCCTGGTTCTAGCATTTCTATCATCTATACTGTTTAGTATTCCTTTAGAAGTTCAGCTTGTACCTCTAACTTTGAGTGTAATACTTCTAGGGCTGCCTCACGGCGCTGTTGATCACTTGATTCTTCCAAAGGCCTTAAGAGAAAGTTTCAGTTCTAGATGGGCTGCTTATATAGCACTTCTATACTTCCTGTTAGGGTTTCTGTACCTCTCGGCCTGGTTTTTAACTCCTTTGCTATCTTTCGTGTTCTTTATCCTTATCACGATGTATCACTGGGGTAGAGGAGAGTTATACCATTTAGAAGAAGTCTTCAATGTTGAGCTATCTAAAGGCTCAAAGTGGTTAGCAGTTCTTCTTAGAGGTAGTGCTCCTATGTTGCTGCCGCTAGTAGCTTTCCCTGATTACTATGAGCTTTTTACCGAAGCGGTTACATCGCTCTTTGGGGTCGAAGGACTATCTTACCTAGGTATTTTCTTCAGTCAAGAAATCAGGCTGGCCATACTAGCGGCTTATATCGTAGGAATGGCCGTCTACTTCGCGGATATACTTAGAGCGAACGCTGCTGGAAGACTCTGGGATGGAGCAGAACTAGTTCTACTAACCGTTTTCTTTCTTTTCACACCTCCTATATTTGCAGTTGGCATATACTTCTGTTTCTGGCATTCTCTAAGACACATCATGAGGTATATCCATCTGGATAACTCTGTAGACTGCTGCACCGATATCTATGGATTACTGAGCTCTTTCAGATCATTTACTAGAGACTCTTTCCCTTTAACAGCTGTATCGATTATCTTCCTAGGCATTTTCTACTTCGCTGTACCGTTTACCCCGCAAAGCCTTTTAGAGCTTGTAGGTCTATACATGGTCCTAGTATCTGTATTTACGCTTCCGCATATGGTCGTGGTTCAGAAACTCGATTTTATACAAACAATTTGACAGGTGTAAAAAACTCTCCTTCAGTTAGCATCAGCAAAGGATTGTTTGGACCGGCCCAGATTTGAACTGGGGATCTCCACCTTATCAGGGTGGCGCTTTAACCGCTAAGCCACCGGTCCTACAAATCTGTTAACCTAAATTGAAAGGGATGGGCCCAACGGGATTTGAACCCGCGACGCCCGGCTTAAAAGGCCGGTGCTCTGCCAGACTGAGCTATGGGCCCTCTGATAGGGTCTAAACTGTTTCTTGTTCGAACTCTCCGAACTGGATATTGTCCAGAGAGGTGTAAGGCACAAATATTTTCTCGGCCTTTATTCTTTGTGCCTCTTCGTCTTCGTTCATGATATACGGGTCTTCTGCGTTGACTCCGTATTCTTCCATGAACAGGTTTTCCTCGTCTTCAAGTAAGAAGTCGCCTGAAGCTGTGAGGAGTATGACCGAGTATTTCTTCTTCATCTTTTACTTACGTGTTTTGGCTTTGTTGAAGTCTTTTCTTTTACTTGTCTTCCCGAATCCACAGGCTGCACATACTTTTTTCCTTAGGTGGTATGCTTTTTCTCCGCAGCGTCTGCATTTTCCGTGGGTTTTCTTGTTGTTAATTCCTTTGTTCTTTCCCATTTTTGTTCACCTTATTCTGGGCTTACGAGGATTACGTTGTCTCCTCTGATCAGTAGCTTACCGTAGTCTGTTTGACCTTCTCCGTCCTGTACTGATGCGTCTTCAAGCCACATGTTTAGATGTAGGTCGAATGCTTTTAGGTTTCCTGAAACGGTCTGCCCGCCTTTTAGTTTTGCTATTACTCTATCTCCTTTTGCAGTGTCTAAGACATCTAAAGGTCTTCTACCACTGTCATCGTTTGACATAACTTAAAACACCTGTATGAAACCAAATCCTTAAACAACTTATATAAACCTACCGAGGTCGTGGCCTTATAAACTGTTCAGAACAGGTGCATAGCACAGCTATTTTTTATAAAGTTTTGTCGATAGTTTCCGGGTATGGCAGTATGGCACAAAAGATCGGTACGTAAGAAAACCGGTGGAAGAACAAGAAGATACAGGAAACATAAGAAGTATGAGAAAGGATCGGAGTTCTCAGAACCAGTTAAAGGAGAGGACTCGGTAGTTGTAAGAAGTACTAGAGGATCTACCAGTAAGAACACTGTTAGAAGAAGCGAAACCGTTAACCTGGCAAAAGACGGAGAAGTAGAAGAAGTAGAGATAGAGGCTGTGGAAGAGAATCCTGCCAACCCTAACTACGTAAGAAGATCTATCCTTACAAAAGGGACTGTAGTTAAGACTTCAGAAGGTAAGGCAAGAATAACTTCCAGACCTGGA
Organism: Nanohaloarchaea archaeon B1-Br10_U2g1; assembly: GCA_001563875.1. Taxonomy (GTDB): domain Archaea; phylum Nanohalarchaeota; class Nanosalinia; order Nanosalinales; family Nanosalinaceae; genus B1-Br10-U2g19. Next base: position 4,684 of record LKMN01000001.1, read on the forward strand.
CAGGACGGTGTCGTAAACGCTGTACCTGTAGAGGAATAGTCTTCTCACTATCATTTCTTCCTATAATATCTTTCTTAAACAGAAATAAAGTTTAGAAAAAGGTTATTTGGTTACTTAATACGGCTCGTCTACTTTTTCAAGCCTGTTAGTTTCTCTAGCCATCTGGAGACAAAACTTCCCCCCTCTTCGAACTCCACCGGGATTTGGTTGCCGGTATCATCCGAGAACTCGGCTCTCATCATCACTAACTTGCTCCTCAAACCTTTTAAACCCTTTCGGCGAAAAAGGTTTCTAAACGTTTAATTCTGTTTATGGACGTTTCTAAGCGGTTTTTTGGATGTGTCTATAGAACGGTTCAGCTGTCTCACTATCATCATAGGGAGGTTCTTTGAGCATTCTTCAATATATAGTGCTTCTTCAGCTGCTTCACGTTCTCTCTTTGGAAGATATTCAAGGTGCTTGGAGTAGGTCTCGGTTGACATACTAGGTTCTTGCCAAGACTCGATTTATAAAAAACCGGAGATATTTCCGTTAGTTCCGGTAGACTAGTTCTGTAGCTTGTATGTTCTCCATCTTCCTTCACCTTCAGAGACTATGAGCCTGTAGTGATCCATCTTGCTGAGATACTTACGCACGGTTCTCTTCACTTTTGGGTCTTCGACCTTTTCCTTATATTCTTGGTAGAGCTTTCCTGGCTTTACCTCTCCTTCTTCCTCTATAATATCGTAGAGTGCTTTCTGATGAGGGTTCAGCTGTTCTATAGACTTGGACTTGTTCTCTTTCTCTGCTTCCGGAAGAGCTTTATCCATTATATCTGGAGTTATCTCTTCTAAGTCTTCAGTCTCAGCTCTTTCAGCAGCTATTCTTAAAGCATTTATTGCTATCCGTGCATCTCCATCAGCCCGGCTGCTTATACGGTGGAGCGTGCTGTCGTCGACAGCGTTGTCTCTCAAACCCCATTTAACCCGGTCCTCTAGTATGTCAACTAGTTGTTCCTTGGTGTAGGCCGGGAATCGTACGTCCTGAGTTCCCTCAAGCGAAGATCTTATACGGTCATCGAAGTCGTATAGAGCGGTTCCTTTGTTGGCTATCATTATCAGTGCGATACTCGACTCTCGTGCGAAGTCGTAGAGTATCCTCTCATCTTCTATCTGGTCAACCTCGTCAAGTATCACTATGCTCGGCTGTTCACCTACCTTTGCACGGAACCGGTCCACGAGCTCGTCGGTTGGTGTGCCTGTGCGGTGTATAAGGTTTACCCCAAAGTCCTGTAGCAGGTTGTAGTATACCTTGAAGCGGGAAGGATAACGCCAGCAGTTAACGCTTCCAGATACAACGTTAGAGCTATGCTTCTTCAGTTCATCAACTACATATCCTGCCATAGTAGTTTTACCTGTCCCCGGTGGTCCGTACAGAAGCATGTTCCGGGAACTCGAGTTCTCAAGTACCGGTTCGAGGTTCCGTTTTATCTCGGTTATCTGTGAGTTTCTGTGCGCCATCCGTTTTGGAAGAAAGTCTGCTGTCAGTACCCGAGCATCTTCTATAACAGTGTTGGGACGTCTCACGGAAAGAAAGTAATTCCGCTAGTTTAAAAGTGGAGACCTTACCGTTCCGGTAGTTCCGAAAGATGGAGGAAGAAACAGTTTCGTCAATACGTTTCCGGGAAGGCTTTCAAGAAGTTATTATAGATACTTTCTACCTCCTCAACTGTCAGATCTTCGTCTAAATTTCTCTTTTTTATTCTTAGATCTATATCTAGGCGTGGGGAATAAGTTGATACTTTTCTTGGGGTATAGTTCAGTCTCAAATCTATGTCTCCTTTGAAAAGGGAGTAGTTTGAGACCGATTTTGTTGTGGTCAAAGTGTTTTCTTCTTTCCTCATTTCCAGGTCTCTGTCGTTGAATATATTGTTCAAATCGCCTAGAAGAGGGTCTATGGTTGTGCTTAAGGAGTCTATAATCCTTCTATCCTCATTATCTGATTCTTCTAAATAAGAAGTTCTGTCTCCGTATATATCTAGTCTTGTCTCGTTTCTGTTTTGTATCATTCTCGTGGGTGTAGGACCTTCAACTTTGAAGTTGTAGCGTTCGTAGGTTCCTTCTGGTTCGACTAGAATGTTTTTACCTCTACAACCGTAGACTGAGACTATATTAGGGATATCTCCTTCAACCCCTTGTTTGATCACGTTCCAGCATTCATTTATCTCTGTTCCTGTTTTATTTTGGTGGCTCTCACTGCTATCAAAAACCAGTTTTCTTTGGTCGGGCGTAGATACAGTCACTGACTCTGAAGACTTGAGTATTTCAAGCGCCTCTTCTTCAAGTAACTTATCTATAGACAATGTTCGGCCACCGATATGTTGTTACTATTAAAGAGTTATAAACGCCAGGTTCTGTGCGGACTTAAATATGGCGAAGGTTAAGCTCTAAAATATCTTCGTCTGCCAGCTCGTGCTCCAAACCTACCTTCTGGTTAGGGAACTTTGAGCTAGGTCCGGTCACTGCTGCTTTTTTGAAACGTTCTCTCATATCTCCGGGAAGGTTATCAAGAGCATCTTCTACAGTTGAACCCTCTCTAAGGATCAAGGGTTCGTCCTTATCAGGCTCTTCTCCTTTTTCCTTCATATAAACTCTTATTAGGCCTAGTCCTTCAAACATGAGGTCCTTAAGTTCGTCAAGATTGGTCCCGTTCTCCGCAGAAATCAGGAGATCATACTTCTCTTTGTACTCTTCTTTCTTGTCTGGCTCTATAAGATCTTCTTTGTTAACAACATCTACGGCAGTTATATATCTCCGGTTGTCCATTAAGCCGTCTATAAAGCTGTCAAGGTCCACTTTCTCCCTTATAGTGACGTTCGCATTTACGTATCCGTTCTGATGCATGAGATCCTTTAATGTATCTTCTTCTATATCGAGATCTACGGTTGAAGAGATTTTTACGCCTCCTCGCCCGGTTTTCTCAACCTTTATGTCTGGAGGACTGGAGTTCATTCTTATACCGACTTCATATACTTCTTTCTTGATTTCTGCTTCTCTCATCTCTTCAGGATCAAGCAGGATAAGTATGAGATCAACGTTTCTTACAACACTTAAAACCTGTTTTCCGCCCCCTCTACCATCTGCAGCCCCTCCTATAAGTCCAGGGACGTCTAGTATCTGTATATTAGCGCCTTTATGTTTAAGCATTCCGGGATTAACGTTGAGAGTAGTAAATTCGTAATGGCCTACGTCGCTTTCAGCATTGGTTAACTTGTTTAGAAGTGAAGACTTTCCTACGCTCGGAAAACCTACAAGTGCTACTGTGGCATCACCTTTCTTCTCTACGGCGTAACCTGATGTGTCGCCTGTCCCTTTCTGCTTCTTCTGTTTTTCTTCTTTTAACTGAGCTATCTGGGACTTCAACCGGCCACGCTCCTTCTCTGTAGCCTTGTTTTTAGGTGTCTTCTGAAGTTTCTCTTCCAAACTCTTTATACGGTCTTCTATACCCATTGAACTGTTTGTATTGAACTGTTTTCTTAGTCTTTAAACTGGTTTCTTTGAGTAAAAATAGAGTTAAGAAAAATTAGGTGAGAGATTGGTTAAAAACTTTGTTAAGGGAGTTACTCCTCTTCTACCATCTCTATGTTGCCGTCTCTTCCGATGTTGAGCTGTATGTCGTCAGCCCATTCTCTTACGTATGCTCCGGTGATCTGTACCTTTGCTCCCTCTTCGATTGCATCGATCTCCTCTTCCCATAGAGTTAGGTCGATTGTTCCTGTATCATCTTCAAAAGTTACGGTTGTAATTCTTTTCTGTCCGTAACGTGTTGATACAGCTCTAGGGGTTGGAAGTTCTGCTATTGTTCCTTCGATTTCAACGTCGTCGGCTTCAGGTGATAGTTCCTCAACAGTCATTTCAGTCATATCTTGTCCCACTAAGCCGAAAGTACTTGTGTGAGCTTTAAAAGCTTACCGTTATACAAGGGTTTAAACCCGTTAGAACAACTAAATACTTGTATGAAGCTTCCTTGGAGCAATGAAGACGAGATAGAAGAGCTCGAAAAAAAGGTAGAGAAACTTGAAGAAGAGAGGAGAAGGTTTGAGAAAAGGTTTGAAGCCGAGCAAGAGAGACGTAGAAAACTTTCAAAACAGAAACAAGATGCTGAAAGACAAGTAAATCGGTTAAAAGATAAGATAAGGTCTTTAGAAAAGACGGAAGAAAAAGAAGAGAAAGAGCAAGCTCAAAAGTTTCGGCAGATAAGCTTCGACGAAGGTTACCGCATGTTACAGAAACTTGGAGCTCTCAAATCGGACAGGAAAGATCTTGTTACCGTATATTCTCCAGATAAACTAGATGGATTCCATGATATGAAATCGTTGAAAAACTCTGCAACAAAGAAACAGTACACAAAAATCAAAGATGAAAACTGTTTCGCAGCTTTCCTCGACCAGGACACAGTGAATACTATACTGAAGACAGCTCCATTTTTCCAAGAAGAGCTCGTTATAGATAAAGAGTTCTGTACAGAGAAACTCTTAGAGTTTATAGAGAAGGAGAAACACTGGGTACTAGTCTCAGCAGGAGAGACAAATATATACAGGGAAGAGAAAGGTCAAACCGAAGAGATAGACAGAATCAAATCAAGAGTCAACAGAAAACACTCGAGTGGAGGATTCTCACAGGACCGTTTTGAAAGGAAGAGGCTTGAACAGATAGACAACCATATTGAACAGGTTAGGGAGGAGCTAAGTAGTCTAGAAGAAGTGTATCTTCTCGGGGAAAAAGAGCTCTGTGAAGAGCTACCTGGAGAATATCTAGGAGGATTTGATCCGAATAAATCCAAGCCAGAACAGTTTTACAGATTCCAGAAGCTAAGTTTCTAGAAACAGAATATATTAAATCAAGTATCTGTTTTAAACATATGGACAATTCGGAAAAACGGATAAGAAAGCTTTACCAGCGGCTCCTAGCAAAGTATGGGGAGCCAGAACAACCAAGAGAGATGTCGGGGATAGACTATGTTATAGAGACAATCCTCTCACAGAACACAAACGATATATCGAGAGACAAAGCGTTCAAACAGCTGAAAGACAGATTCGGAGACAACTATGAAGCGATAGAGAACGCAGATATAGATGAAGTCATAGAATGTATACGTATCTGCGGATTAGGACCTACAAAGGCAGAAAGGATACAGAAAACGTTACAAATAATACGAGAAGAACGGGAAGAGTACTCTATAGAATTCCTTAAAGACATGGCTGTTGAAGATGCTAAGAACTGGCTGACAGAGATACCAGGTATCGGACCTAAGACCGCCTCCGTAATACTTGGATTCCATTTTAAGATGCCTACGTTCCCTGTTGACACGCATGTACAGCGTTTAGCAACAGAATGTATGGAGCTGGTGCCTGAAGACTCTTCTCGTACACAGACCCATAATATCCTGGAGGACAGAGTACCGGATGATATCAAATACGAGTTCCATATACTCCTGATAACTCATGGGAGAGAGGAATGCACGGCTAGAAATCCGGGATGCGAGTTCTGTAATTTGGAACAATAAACTTTTACTTTAAGAATATGAGAAGAGGAATAAAATTTATTCCTCGTTGTCTTCTAGTTCGTCTTGGACTTCGCTCATTGCAGCTTCTTGCTGTTCTTGCATCTCTTCAACGATCTCTTGTGCTTTCTCGTTGATTGTGTCTTGGTCAACTATTCCTTCTTCCTGTAGTACGGATAGAAGTGCGTGAGTTGTTAGTTCTAGATTTCCTAATTTCTGCTGCATCATCTGCATCATTTGCTGTGCGTCCATTTGTGGTTGTTCTGTCATTAGTTATTTCACCTGAAAAGAAGATAACAGGATATCAACCTGCCACCCCTACACCTATTCAACCGATAATCCTCAACTTTTATAAATAGGCCGAGTTTTACAACGGGGTTCTGGCACCACATGCTTGGCACTTCATAATCTCAACCCCTTTCTCCTTAGTTAATTCTGTGTCAGGCCTTGAACACTCGCCGCAGAACACATAATCGTCGGCGTAACTCTCAATCCTTCTCTGTACATTTCCGCGTCTGAACTCTCCGTTTAAGACTAGCTCATTTCCTTCGATATGTCCAGCAGTACCTAACTCGTTCTGTACATACTTCGAGAAGTGTTTCTCATCTCTTCCAAATCTGGAGGCTATATCTGAGAAATTAGTTATTATCGTCTTTGAACCTGACTTCCGGGTATCAACTTCAGGCATCTCGAAACGGTCTCCGTCCCCAAGATCCTCCGCCTGTTCAATACCTTTATCTAAAAGTTCTTCGTAATTAGTCATAACCCAAACTTAAAGGTGAAGATTCTTAACTAGTGGTGTTCAGTCAAGGTTGGAACTAAGAGTTTCCAGAATCTCTTTTCTCTGCTGAGGTAGACCGCTTGAGATGTTAGCTATTCCGTTTAAAGCCTCACTATCGGAAATATTGGATTCGTGGAATAGGAGTATTCCTTCTTTCGCGGTAAGTACATGGTTGTAGTAAGGTATGAGCATCGTTATCTCTTCCTCCGTCAGCAGGCCTATTTCTGATACGTTTTGCTCGTAGATGTGGGTGGAAAGCACCTCTTGAGGCGGAACAGAGCTTGGTTTTAGCTCTTTCAGACTGTTTACCTCCTCCATGTTCTTGATTTCACAGTAAAAAGCTCTTCTCAGTTTTTTTTCTTGATCTCTGTTTCCCTTTATATAAAGGCCAAAGCTACCTAAGATTGTGGATAGGAATCCCAACAAGACACCAAAGCTTACTTGGCTCAGTTGAGACCACACGTTATCACAGCTTCTTGATTTTTCCTGGCTGTGGTTCGTAGAAGGTTCCTTCGCTTAGTAAGGAGTTGATTGTTTCTTCCATTTCGTCTTCGGTCCCCTCTATTTCTTCTGCTATGTCTGCGTAGTCTGCTCCGTCTCCTTCATCAAGTTTTTCTACAGCATCGATAATCTCGATTTCCAAGTTGCTGTTTCCGCCGTTATCAGTGTTGTCGAACTGTTCTCCGAAAGACTGTAGTAGTGAATCGACTTCGTCCTCATCCAGTTTTCCGGCCATTTCTTTTTCTATTTCTTTCTGGTCTTTACCGCTTTCCTTCAACTGTTTTACTGTTTCCCGAATCTGTTTCCATTCTTCTAGTGTCTTAACGTGTTTTAGTTCGTGTAGAAGCTCTTTCTTTATCTTCCGGTCTTTCAGTATTTCGGCGTTCATGTAGATCTGTCCTTGGTACTCTCGGACTTTTCCTATCGCTTCTATTATGTCGCCTACTTCGAACTGTTTCAGCATATCCATCTCGTTGAAGAACTTTAACTGGATAGTGTCTGTCCCGTCGTCTACTGTTATTGATCCGTATGTCTCGTCTTCGTTCATAAAGGTGTCTACAACGGTTCCTACAACTCTGGCTCTTGAGAAGCGTCTTCCTTCAGGTGTTAGAAGGTAGTTTGGTGTGAATCCTTCTTTCTGAAAGTATTTGCCTGAGTTCAGTTCTTTTGCGTTTGCAAGTTTAGCGGTCTGCCTTTTCTGTTGTGCCATAGTATCTTTTCTCGTAGTATATTCTTATCAAATTTTAGATTCTCTGGATGTGGCCTTGTTGAGGTTCGAACAGTTCGCCGTCTCTCTTCAGTCTGCTTATGACTTCTTCAGCTTTGTCGCGGGATATATCCTGTTCTTCAGCTATCTCCAAGACTTTTTCAATCTCTACTGAGCTTTCTCCGGCCTCAGACTCTATTATCTGTTTAACGGTCTGTAAACGGTTTCTCTGCGAGCTAGAGACACCCGACTCCATCATATCGATATCGAACTCTCCTGTCTCTGGATCCACTCCAACCTGCTGTAGACAGTAAGTAAGTATGTCGATAGCTCTTTCCGCATCTTTTACTCTTACTTCTTCCTGTAGTTCTGCACGTGCAGATGCCTCTGCAACACGTACAAGTGCTTCTAACTGTCTTGCAGTTATAGGCACGCTTTCCCCTGCTTCATCGCTCCCACGCGAACGCATACTGACATAAAACTCCTGTATCTTGTCTGCTGCCTCCTGAGTTAAATCAGGACGGTAGTTTTTCGAATATGCAACATATTTCCGGAGTTTTTCCTGTGGTATCTCGGCATCAGTCTCCTCAGGATTAATATGGTTCTTCAGGACCTGAGATGAAAGCTCTGTGTCCTTATCTTCGTCTGGTTCGTCTTTCACAGGGAATATAAAGTCGAAACGTGAAAGAAGGGTGTCTCCAATACTTATCTGCTGAGGGATCGGTTCATAAGGATCGAAACGTCCATATTTAGGGTTGCCTGCAGCAAGTATGGACGTCTGTGCGTTCAGCGTTGCCTGGATGTTTGCTTTGGATACGGATATCTGTTGTTGTTCCATGGCTTCGTGGAGGCTTGAACGGTCTTCCTCTCCCATCTTATCTATCTCGTCTATTACAGCCATACCCTTGTGTGCTAGTACTACGGCTCCTGCCTCTAGTTCGAACTCTCCTGTTGACTCATCTCTTACTACTGCAGCAGTTAAACCTGCTCCTGTTGAACTTTTACCTACTACGTAACGTCCTTTCGGCGCTAGTTGTCCTGTGAATTTCAGCATCTGGGATTTACCGGTTCCTGGCTCACCGATCAAAAGCATGTGTATGTCTCCACGGCTTTTAACACCGTCTTCACGTGTTTTTTTGACTCCTCCGAATATCTGGAGGGCTATGGCCTCTTTAATTTTCTTGTGGCCGAATATACTTGGAGCTATCGAGTTTGTTATGCGTTCAAATATTTTGGGGTCTTCAGCCATTTCTTCTATCTCTTTTGCTTCCTCTTCAGTTAGCTCTAGCTCCTCAAACTCCATCTGTGTAGGCTCTAAGTAGTTGGCCTCCATGTAGATATCGTATTTCTTGGAGTTCTTCTTCAGAGGTCTTTCCTTCAGTACTCCGGTTATTTCGGCTACGTTACCAGGTATAACCTTTTTCTGGAAGTCAGGGTCTACTAAGTCTCCTTCAAGTCTTATCTGTAGTGATGAAGGCTGCTCGGATCCGTCCCGTGACTCAGGATTCTCTTCGACAGTTATCATCTGTGTGTCAGTCATCTTTTTTTCGTGGACCTCGAACTTTCTAGATCCGCATTCGCATTTATACGGGCTTTTGAGCTGTGAAGAGTCCTGCTCCTTCTCTATCCTATCGCCACACTGACTGCATTCGAAGACAGCGGATACAACCTCTGGTTTTACCTGTGAAGCCCGTTTAATCATTCCTTCTACAGGTGTAAACCTTCCTAAATGTTCGGAACGCAGATTCTTCAGGAGTACGAAGTCTTCTTCAGGCATATTTGTGAAACGTATTTCAAACTCTTCGTCTGGAGCTATATCGACTCCTAGAACACCTTCTTGAGCTGCTTCTATAGCCGATTCTGGTTCGTCTTTCAGATACTCTCCTAGTTCTAGGTTGAACAAGTCCAGTTCTTGAAAATCGACTACTACAGAGTTCTCTCCTTTCTGTACGGCTTGAGCCACATCTTCATAGTATTTCTCTGAGAAAAACTCCTCGAATTCGTTTACTGCCTCCCCGTACTCCATATACTATACTTGGTTGGAAAGAATGATAAAAACACTCTTTGCCCATACTATGCATATGTCCGAACAGGTACTGGAAAGAGAAGAGATAGATAAGAAACTTGAAGAACTTAAAATCTGGAGCTACCACGACGGAAAGCTTGTTACGCGGGTGGAGTTCGAAGGCTTCAAAGAGCCAGTGTTTTTCGCGAACACTGTATTCGCGGTTGCAGAAGCCGAGTTCCATCATCCTACTGTAAAAGTTGAGTATGGGGCTGTCGAGATTGATCTATGGAGTCATGACGTCGAAGGCGTTACTGAAAGAGATTTAGATATGGCGGAAAAGATAGAAAAAAAGCTCAGTGAAATGGATTGGAGCTGATAAGTATTGAGGGTCCCTGAGGACGCTACCAGAGACTTTACTGCAGGAGCTTTCATAGTCGAAGATGGCAAAATATTGCTTTTAAACCATAAGAAGCTTGGCTTCTGGGTCCAGCCCGGAGGGCATGTTGAAGAAGATGAGACTCCTGATGAAGCTGCTGTAAGAGAGGCTTTGGAGGAGACAGGTTTAGAGGTCGAGCTCTTGGAGAAAGATGAAAAAGTTGGTGAAAGTTCTTTTAATCTGCCTAAACCATTCAATGTGAACTTACATAAAATCAGAGAAGGTCACTGGCACTGTGATTTCCAGTACCTTGCAAAGCCTGTAAGACAGATTGAAGAAAAAGAGTATGCGGATAAAGATATAAAATGGCTATCTCCAGAGGAATTAGATAGTTTAGAAATACCTGACAATACTAGAGAAACTGCTTTAAGAGCTTTGGATTAACGAGAGTCAATTAAACGTTCTTTTGAAATACTTTTCTTGTCTTTAACGTCTCTAAGCATCTTGTTTCTATTTCCTTTCCTTAAACTAAGCTTCTTAGCATCACCAAGAGAGTAGAACTGTGTGTCAAGAATTTCGTCTTCAGTGTCGGGGTTCCTTTCTCCTTCACCCACTATTTCTGAGTTGTAAAGAAATACCACTACGTTTTCTCCTGTTCTCGCACTTTTTTCGAGGTATATCCCTATGAGTTCTTCGGGCTCGACTATATAACCGGTTTCCTCAAGCACTTCTCTTCTGACTCCGTCTTTGAGATTTTCGTCCCCTTCTAGTTTGCCTCCTGGGAAGTCCCAGAGACCTTTTACATGTTCTTTGCCTTCTTGTACTAGGAGCAGTTTTTCTTCCTGATTCCTTACTGCTGCAGCTGTGGCTAGGATAGTCATCTCAGTTAAAAATAGGAGAAATAAATATGTGTTTAAAGAGCTCCGATCTCTCGGAGATTCTCTTTAAGTGTTTCGATACCATTTCTGACGTCGTCGTAGGTTCTTCCGCCTGTACAGACGATTCTTCCTGATGAGAAGAGTAGGAACACTACTTTTGGTTCGTCTATACGGTATACGAGTCCTGGGAACTGTTCCGGCTCGTACTCTGTACCTACCAGTTCGAATGCTATCCTGTTCAGGTTGAGTGTAGCTCCTATTTCGCTTGAAGCTACCATGTTCTGTACTGTTATGTCTGGTTTTCCTGGGATGTCTATCTCTGCTTCACGTAGTTCGTCTATAATCTTATGTACAGCTTCCTTTGCCATGTCCGGGCTCTGTGTTCCTGTACATACTACTTTCCCTGATCCGAATAGTAGTGCGGCTGCTTTGGGTTCTTTTAGTCTGTATACGAGTCCTGGGAACTGTTCTGGCTCGTATTCTGTGTTTTCTAGGTAGATAGCTATCCTGTCGAGAGGCATTCTTCTGTCTAGTGTTGTTGATGCTACAACGTTCTCAATTTTGATACCGTCATCGTCGTCGAAACCTTCTTCGCTCATAAAATATCACCTTTTTTGTGTTTGGGCTTGGATAAAACACATTTTGTTTTTAAAGCCTTTAGACCTTCATTTAAAAATGAACTCTTTTAAAAGGTGTGACCACAAAGCCTCAAGGATATGGTATAACCTAGACTCAATACTGGTATAAAAGATGTAAGAAATACATTATCGTATGCAAACAGAGTCACGTCAAATATTTATCTTGCTAGGATTCATGTTTCTCTTGGTAACCGCAACTCTGTTCGTATTTGTGTATGCTCCTCAACCTGTAGAGCCTCTTAGTCTTACAGGAGAAGACATAGTTGGATATGCTGATGACTTCTTTACCTGGGTGGGAGATACGTTAATTGATTTATTGACGGACTGATTACTTTCCTTTACCGTCTTTAGCTCCCTGTGAAGGTCTAACCTTTTCCGCGCCTTTTCCTTTGTTGTCTAATCCTCTAGAACTTCTTGCTGCCGGAGTCAGACCTCTTTGTACTCTGTTCTTCTCTCCTGTAATCCAGTTGATGTCGTTATCATTCTTGATTTCCGGTGCTTCAGGATCTACCATAATTACTTCGAACCATTTGTAGTTTCCGTCTTCCATCACCCAGTAGCTGTCAAGTACTTCAAGGTTTTCGTACTTTCTTGATGCTCTCTCTTCAGCTATCACTTGTTTAGACTTTTTCGAAGAGTAACGGTTCTGTCCTGCTCTTTTAGGTCTTCTTCCGCCAGATGCTCTTTTTCTTTTGCTTCCTCCTTTTGCTATACGGGATCTGATAACATTGAAGCCTTTCTTAGCTTTGTATCCTTTAGTTCTGGCTTTAGGTATTCTTGTAGGTTTCTCTGCCTCTACTGTTGCCTCTTGTTTTCTCCATTCAACGAGTCTGTCTTGCCATATTTCGTCAAGATTCTCCTTTGGCTGTTCATAATGTTCCCGTGCGTACTTGTAGTAACTCATTTTTTGATAGCCTCTTACAGCAAAAGATAACACGAAAATATTATAAACTCTGTTAAAGTTGAACGGTCCTTCCACGGTGTTGTAACTCCGAAACACATAAAACATAGATGTGTTATTATTCCGATGTGATACTATGAATCCAGCTTTAAAGATTGTTGTAGGCGCCCTTATGATAGTACTAGGAGTTTACAGTTCAGTAACATTTTGGAACGAACTTCTAACACTGGTTCAAGCAGGTGTTGGACCTTTACTAGTCCTCATAGGTGCGTTTATAGTCTGGCTTGAAAGTGATGAGCTTAAGATGAGAAGACAGCAAAAACAGGAAGGCAGAAAGGGTTTTGAACAGTTCGCTCGTGATAATGAAGAAGAACAAACCGAGCCAGATGTAGAAGGACATGCTTGTTCGGAGTGTGGAAAAAGTTTCGACACAGAGAGAGGACTGAACATCCACAAAGCACAGAAACACAAATGAACCAAGCCTATCCTAAAATACCTGTATTTCCTTAATTTTTCTTTTGATTATTGTTGATTGAAAAGATCTCTGACCTTCTGAACTGAATCAGGTACATCTTTGTCATCTCTAAAGCTCTTCAAACGTGGAAAGCGTAAAGCATAACCGGAAGAGTAGTTAGGTGACTTTTGAATTTCTTCGTACTCGGCTTCAACCATTACTTCTGGTTTGATATCTATGTCCCGACCATCTTCATCAATAATTAATGGTTTCAGACGTTTGGTAAGCTCTTCAAGCTGTTCGTCTGTCAGACCGGTCGCCATCTTCCCGACCTCAAGATATTCGTCTTTCTCAGGGCTGTAACACCCCAGTTTGAAGCTTCCGATCCAGCCCTTTCTTCTGCCTTCGCCCCATTCTCCACCTACTATAGCGAGATCAAGGGTCTCCATGACAGGTTTCAGCTTTACCATGTATCCTACTCTTGATCCAGGCTTGTAACGGGCGTCGAGTGCCTTCATCATTATGCCTTCGTGTCCTTCGCTCAGGGACTTTTGCTGCATAGAAACGACTTCGTCTTCACTTTCCGTAACCGCCCTATCAACCAGCTTGAATTCCTTATCGCTCTCTTGGACCACTTCCACTAATTTCTCCCATCTAATGCGGTAGTCTTCATTCAGAAGAGAGTTGTCAAGATACAGTATATCAAAGGGACGTACTTCTACCGGTATCTGTTCTTTAAGTCTCTGGATTTCGTACTTCCTCTTTATCCTCTTAGAAAGCTTCTGGAACGGTACTTTAGAATAGTCTTCAGGGTTGTAGGCCACGATTTCTGTATCAATTATAGCTTTATCGGCTTCTAAATTGGTTTTAACTGCTTTAACTACGTCTGGAAACTGTTTGGTAACTTCTTCAAGTCTGCGTGTGAAAACCTTTACTTCGTCGTCTTTTTTATGTATCTGAGCCCGCATACCATCATATTTGTAGTCTATAGCTGCAGGTTTCCCCACTGTATCGAAGCCTTCCTCAACAGATTCAACCTTTTTAGCAAGCATAGATCTGATCGGCCGAAATATCTCTACTTCAAGGTTTTTTAGTCTTCCAACATCTTCTGTACAGGCCTTGGCTACGGTAGAGAAATCTGTTGTTAGGTCGTATGCTCTCTGGATTTCTTCGGTGTTTTCTCCTTGGAAAAAGGCTTCTGCTAAGGCGTCCCTAACTGTTCCCTCTCCTACTCCAAGCCTCATATTTTGCAGAACTGTTCTGGTTATATAACGTGCTTCTATAGGGCTAGCAGATGATATAAGCTCTGCAATATGTTTTTTCTTCTTATCCATGTTGACCGACTCTAAGCTGTTCTCTCCCATCCTTGCTACTTTATCAGTTCTCTCCAGTACTTTTTCCGCTGTAAGTTCCTGGGTCATCAGCCTCTGCTGAGTCTTCCCCTCCACCATTTTCTCTGCCACTATTCCTAGATCGCCTTCCTCTTTCCAAGCCTTCTCTACTTCGCTCTCAGATTTTCCTGTTGCCTGGCTAATAATGTCGACCATTGTACGGCTTGAGATACCGAGATCGAGGTCCTTCCATTTGGGGAAGGGTCTACCCATAGCTAGCAGTACTACTTCTTCTATATTTTCCTCCGATTCCGAGAATAGTTCAGCAAGTATGCTTGTCTTCTCTAAGGTGGACTGTGTTTTCTCCAGTTTCTGATAGGTTTCTACAAGTTTAGAGTACTTCACGTCAACAGTTTTCGGGACTGAAATGTTTAAACGGTTGGTATACTATCATTTAATTTATGACAACGTTCGATTCTGCGGTGAATCTGTCATCTTTCGAAGAGTGTAGAAAAGAAGTTATACCTCGTAAGATTATGGGGAAGATACTGGAAGCAGGACGTCAAGCTCCTTCTCCAGGAAACGTCCAGTCGCTCGAGTTTGTAGTTGTTGAAGATGAAGACAGAAGATCTGCATTATCAGAGTCTGTTAATGATGGCCGTATTGCTGAGGCTCCAACAACAGTTATACTTCTAGCAGACCGTGATAGAATGTCCCGCCATGTGGGAGAAGATCTATCTCATGACTTCTGTAACGCTGAAGTTGCATGTGCTGTACAGAACATGAGGTTGGTTGCTGCAGAAGAAGCCATATCCTCTTGTTGGGTTGGAGGTTTCGATAAGTATGTTGTAGCCGATCAGTTCAGTATTCCTGATGGTAAAGAGCCTTTGTCTGTAGTGGCGTTTTGTTATACGGATGATCCTGTTGGTAGACCTCAGAAGTTTGGATTAAACAGCGTATGCTTCTATGAGGAATATGGAAACCAGGTTGGAAGTATCTTTGACGGATTTGAGTTCAAGGGAGTTAGAGAAGTAAACGAGATTTACGGTAAAAAGACAAAAGGCTTAGTCGATAAAGTGATGCGCAAACTTAGGAAGTTTTTATAAATATTCAGAATAAAGAATTATTTACCGGGCAATAGTAAACTTTTGGGCTCTTATTTGAGAGGGCCGGATAAGGTTTATAACTACCCGTAGAAAACGAATTGTTAAAGGATGGTGTAAAGAATAATGGTTGCGAGTCAAGAGACGTTAGATAAGCTTGAAGATATAGGACTGAACATGTACGAAAGAAAAATTTACTCAGCTCTTCTAGGAAGAGGAGTATCGACTGCCGGAGAGCTGTCAGAGATGACAAATGTTCCAAGGTCGAGAGCTTACGATGTTCTAGAGTCTCTAGCGGAGAAAGGGTTTTCAGTTATCAAGTCCTCGCAGCCAATGGAATACGTAGCTATTCCGCCACAACAAGCAATCGAGAATATTAAAAAACAGCATCAGAAAGATCTTGAAGAAAAGCTGAACAGGTTAGAGGGCTTCAAAGACTCTGAAGCGGTTAACGAACTAGAAGATCTATACGATCAAGGATTAGAACTTGTTGAACCTGAAGAAATGTCTGGATCACTAAAAGGAAGACATCAGATACAACAACACATGGGAACAATGTTCCAAGATGCAAATGAAAGCATCAAAATAGTAACATCTGAAAAAGGATTGAAGGATCTTCATAAGAACCATGCTAACTTTTTGAAGGAAGCGAAGGACAACGGAGTCAATGTAAAAGTACTAGCTCCGGTAACAGAAAACAACAAGCGGGAGTTTAAAGAACTAAAAGACACGGCAGAAGTTAGGCATATAGAACACAAGGAGGAGTTTGACGTACCAGAAGGTAACTTCGCAGTTATAGACAACGATGCATTAACAATGTCAATGACTCACGATGAAGTACATCAGACACAGGACACGGCTTTCTGGACCAAGAGCGGTCATATGGCAGATAATATGATGGAGCCTGTTTTCGATATGCTCTGGCACCACTCGGAAAACCGGTAACTCGTTTACTACTCTCTTAATTATTCTTTTTGATCCTGAAATAAATAGAAGAAAATATGGGCTGAGTCTTTAACCCAGCCTAGAGGTTAGATGGAATTCTTGGAAAAACTGGTTGAATCCGGTATCCATCAAAAGTAGGTCAAGGAAGTTGAACGGCTGATATGTCTCAACTCTGAAAGTCTCGAGATTCATTTCTGTTAGATTTTCCGCTTCTTCAACGGCTCTGTCTTGACCTCCTATCTCGTCTACCATGTTCAGTTCCTCAGCTTCTGATCCAAGCATGATTCTACCGGTTTCTACTTCTTCCAGTTCTTCGTCTGACATGTTCCTGCCTTCATCCACAGCTGTCAAGAACTCTTTATGTACGTCGTCTACAAGGTCTTCAAGAATTTCCATGTCTTCCTCTGTAGCTTCTTGGAACGGAGAACCTGTTTCTTTATGCTCTCCGGCGGTTACATTGACGTAACTGACTCCGTATTCTTCCATTAGGTCTGAAAACTCGAGGTATGAGCCTGTTACTCCAATGCTTCCGGTCATAGATGCCGAGTCTGATACTATACTGTCGCAGCCTAGAGAGGCAAGATATGCTCCCGATGCGGCAACATCTCTAAATCTACATACAGTAGGTACTTCTGTAGATTCGATCGCGTCTTTGACTTCTTTTGAGGCAACAACTGATCCTCCTCCGGAATTCCACTCGTATATTATTGCATCGGCTCCTTGCTCAATAGCGTCATCATTCAGATCGTTCACCTGTTCAGGAGTTATGGTGTCAGCGCCGAATCCTGTGGAGCTAGGCGTTATCTGGCCTTCCATGCCTATCACTGCAACATCTCCGTCTTGAGAGACGTCCCAGCTGTCCCAGCTATTCCAGTTATCCCAGTTAATGAACGCTGAACTCAGTCCTGTCATCAATAAAATCGCCAGTAATATCGTGTATTTCTTCATATAACGGTTTTAGTGGTTGTGTTTCTTTTTAACTTTTGATGCACATCTAGATGGTATGACTGAACTAAAACATATATCAAGAACAATAATTGAACAGATAGAGGAAGACAAACTAGAGTCAAAAGATGAGATAGAGCAGAAGAAGAAACAGCTGTGTAGAGAAAGCTCGTTCAATGGGATGCCGAAGAACAGCGACATACTGAGGTTTGTTGGAGAAGATGAGAAGAAGGCTAAGAAACTTTTGAAGACCAAGCCTATGCGCACTATTTCTGGTATAGCAAATATTGCTATAATGGCGCGTCCTGCTCCGTGTGGAGGGGGATGTATATACTGTCCTAAAGGTAAAGATGCGCCTCAGAGCTATACTGGTAAGGAGCCAGCAACTCGTAGAGCCATAAGAAACCAGTATGATCCTTACGACCAGGTACATGACCGTCTGAACCAGTATGAGAAGAACGGTCACTCAATAGACAAGTCAAAACTGATAGTTATGGGAGGAACTTTTCCCTTCCAAGATCCGGATTACCAGAAACAGTTCTTGAAAGAGGCTTTCAACGGTTTTAACACGTACAGAGGAGAAAATAGTAAGGCAGAAACTCTGGAGGAAGCCAAGGAAATCAATGAGACTGCAGAAATTAGAAACGTAGGTGTAACATTCGAGACCCGTCCAGACATATGTGAAACCGAACATATAGATAGGATACTGAATATGGGAGGTACACGTGTTGAGATGGGAGTACAGACAGTCTTCGACGAGACACACAAGCTTACTAACAGAGGCCACGGAATGGATAAGGTTGTAGAAGCAACTAGAAAGCTTAAGAACGCCGGCTTCAAGGTTTGCTACCACTTGATGCTTGGGCTTCCTGGTGAAGGGTATGAAGAGGATATAGAGAAGTTCAAGGAAGTTTTTTCGAAAGAAGATTATCAGCCTGATGAAATAAAGATTTATCCGTGTGAGGTAATCCAGGGTACGGAGCTATATAGGAGGTATGAGGAAGGCGAATTTGAGCCTATAGATGATGAAGAGGCTAAAGAGAGACTTAAACATATTCAAAAGAACATACTTCCTCCTCATGTTAGAGTGAAACGTGTTATGAGAGATATACCTTCTACAGAAGTAGATGCGGGACCCCAACTGACTAATATGCGTCAAATGGCTCTGCAGGAGCTGCGTAAAGAAGGAGAGCGCTGTAGATGCATAAGATGTAGGGAGGTAGGACATGTTAAAAGAACTCATGACCTCGAACCAGAAAAAGTAGAGCCTGTAGAGCGTGTCTATGATGCGTCAGGAGGCAAAGAGTACTTCTTGAGCTATGAAGACCTAGAAAAAGATATTATACTTGGCTTCTTGCGTTTGAGAGCTCCTGAACAAAGCTTCCGTCCAGAGATAAATGATGATACTGCAATAGTAAGACAGCTAAAGGTAATGGGTAGCTCGACAGCTATAGGTAAAGACGGAGAGGTGCAACACCAAGGTTACGGCAAAAAACTGATGAGTGAGGCAGAAGAGAAAGCTAGAGAGCTTGGAAGAAGTAAGATAGCTGTTATATCCGCAGTGGGAACAAGAGAGTACTACAGAAAACTTGGTTATGAACTAGAAGGTCCTTATATGGTCAAGTATCTAGATTAGTATCAGGGTCTGCGATCGTTCTCTATCTGTTCTAAAATAAAAAGTGTTGGTCTCCCCTCCCCAGTTTTTGAGGAGACCACTGATGAATTCAGTTTGAATGGTTGTCTTTCAAGCTTTGCCACTTTTCCGAGAACTCGTCTTTCATATGTTGGAGTACTACTTTTTCCTCGTCGCTTAGTTCGTTAGATTCAACAATGTTTCTATAAATCTTGTATGGATGGGTTGGCACGTCTCTGTTCATGTTGTTCTTGAAGTCATTCTCGAATTTGTGCCTATGCTGTTCTACCATTTCTTGAAATTCGCCATTATCTTTCCATTCATCAGCGAGCTTCTCCTCAGTACTTTTACCGATGTCCCACAGGCTCGCCATATACTAGAACGATGTAAAGTAACTCTTTTTAACATTTTGCTTATAGAAGCTTTAGCTATGTAGAAAGGAGGCCTTATGTTGTTTTTAACATGTAATAACACATCTTTGTGAGAAATTGTGATTTTATAAACGTGGTTTGTCTCTTAGGGTTTAATGTCTAACGTTACAACAGTTTTAGGAAAGAGTTTGAGACTTCTTATCCGGCAACCTAGACTCTTTATTCCTAAGCTACTATCATCGCTTCTAGGCTCAATATGGTTTATAGGTGTTTTAACAGGATTATTTTCATTATATACCTTGGTTCTTTTTTTTGTTCCGGTATCTATAGCCGGAGTACTTGCTTCTTTGATGGTTGCAGCAATGGTGAGAGACGATGTTGGTTTAAAGAATAGCTTTCTCTCCACTCTGAAAATGTGGCGTCAGGTGTTGTACACAGTTCTAACTTTTACGTTCTTAGGGTTTCTCCTGTCTTTACCTGTTTCAATAGGTCTTTTAACATATTTTACCTACAGCAATATAATTTTGCTCATACTTTTAGTCATATTTGCTCTTTTAATGTTGTTTGGAGTTGTCTTTACTACCTACTTTCTGCCTATAACATTATTAGAAGAGAAAAGCTTCCTAAAAGGACTTGGCCAGTCATTTAAGGCCTCTAAATCACATTCAAAAGAAGTCGGTGTCCTAACTATGTTTTCATTTCTCCTCTTGGGACTTACATTCGCCTCCAATGAGTATCTAGAGCTTCTAGGATACGCAGGATTTGTGGCAGGAAGACTGCTCTCTGCCGTAGTTACAACCTACGTTTTTGTGGTTTCTCCAAAATACTATCTTGAGATCTAGTTTCTAAGTGTCTCTACAAGCTCTTCTGCTGCCTTCTCAGCTCTTCCCTCACGGTTCTTGATTACTTTCAGATAGGCTCCCGTTAGGACGGATCCTGCTGCCGCCATTTCTCGAGCCACTTTCCTGTACTCGTTTATACCGTCAACAGAACTGTGCTCCCGATCTCTTTCAGCTTCCTCTGTACTTCGGGAGTATATTTCTTCTGCTGAAGCATCTAAGATAATAATTTTTGAAGGTTCAAGGTTCTCCACAGTCCATTTTGGCAGACCAGGAATATAGCCGTAAGGAGACTTAATAGCGGAGTGTGTATCTACAAGTACGTCCTGATCTTTCGAGTCTTCAACTATTGATTCTGCAGCGGCTCTTTGGATTCTCTTGTATGTAGAAACTTCCAATTCTTTCATCTCGTCACGGTGTTTAACAAGGTCTTCTTCTTTTGCTACTTCGACCATTCTATCTCCATAGTTGATTACTTCATACTCTTCATCCGAGAGAAGCATGGCCTCCTCTATAACTGTTGATTTTCCTACTCCTGAAAGTCCTACTACAATATTTACCTCGCTCAAACCTGTTTCACCTTATTTATTTATATTGAGTTTGTCTCCTAAGTAATTTAACCATTCTTGATCTCTCAAGACTGGTTCAGAGAAACTGTAGTCTTCGATTTTTTCAGCTACGTAGTGAGGTATACCTTTCTGTTCAAGCTCTTCCGAAAGAAACTGTTTCAGAAACTTTTTTGCATCAACAAACTCTCTGTCTGTCTTCGCGTAAACTCTATCCCCTTCGATGTAGGTGTTTTCATATTTTGATGTGAACTCTTTGAGATGTTCAAGCCCATGGAAGACGCTGGGACCTTTCACCCTCTCTACTTTAGGTAGCTCTCTATCCATCTCAAAGAATATTCTCGTCTTCTCGCCTACGTGGTAGCCTGACTTGTATATACGGAAATCTTTTTTCTTCAGCTCGTCTTCAAGACGTTTTAGGGTCTTACGCATCTGTGGATGGACTACGTCATCAACGGCTTCAGGGTTTTTAAACTCTAGAAGTACGAAGTTCTTCCGTTTTTCGATCTCCTGTTTAATCTCAAACTCTGTGTATTCTGTTTCATCTTCACGGAAAAACTTCATGCCAGGATCCTCTTGGAATCTCCAGCAAAGATAGATAAAACGCGAGTAATTCTCTCGGGTTAGTACAGAGGCAACGTTTCGCTCCCTGTCAACAGGGTCTACAACGACTAAAGGCTCGTTTTCAAACCTCTTTTCAAGCTTCTGAGGAAGTTCGTCGTGGTGGTTTTCTGGGTCGATTATCTGACTGCTCCTCCATTTTAACGCATTTTCCACAAGTTCTTCAAAACTTCCATATTTCCCTATTAACACCTCGCACAGGTAACCTGAGAAGCCTTGAACCATCAAAGATGAGCCGTATATGCCTTCGGTTTGAAGGAATTTTTTGAGGATAACGACGTCTTTTCTCTGTTCTTTGTCTAGATTTTTGTCGACCCATTTAGAGTGGTGTGGAGTTCTATCAACGCTGCTTTTTATGTTGTCTGGAGATGTTTTGTAGCAAGGCACTATTTCTGCTTCGTAACCATTTATTTCACCTTTCGTATAGGGGTGTTCTGCATACTCTACTTCGTGTTGTCCGTTGAACTCAGTGAAAACTGTTTTACCTACCTCTAGTCCTTGGTCTTCTAGTTTTCTTCTATCAACTTCTTTAGGGAAAAGCACAAATATGTCTATATCGTTGTCGTCGCTCATAGCAGTTCCCCTAGAAGCTGAGCCTGCGAAATGGGTCTCAAGACCGAATTCATCACTGATAAACTCCGATATCTTTTGATACTGTTTTCGAATACCTTCCAACTCTTTTTCTGAAGGGTATATATCATTGAGTACTTTCTCTCTCAGTCTTTCCCAGTTCATTATGATGCGGTTTACTCGTCGAAACCTATTAATCCTTCGAAAACCAATATCCCAGAAACGTTTTTATTAAGCAGCACCATAGTTTTAATCTATATGTCTAGAAAAGGTGTTTCGCCACTTATCGCAGCAGTTCTGATAATAGCTTTCACGATGGCCATAGCCGGGGTATTCAGTGAGTGGTCTATAGATCTAGTAGACCAGAGTACTGGTGATGCAGGAGATCATCAAGAGGACATACTTGACTGCAGTGGGAATAACATAGAATTTTTGGAGGTTAATTACGACGGTGACGAACTAGAAGCTATGATACAGGCAAGCGGTGGAGAGCTTGGAGAAACTTTAGTTACCGTATATCCCTCGGTTGAGCAGAATGAAACTACTCTTGATGAGGACAGAGATATCGAGACCGTGAGAATAGATCTTTCAGATGTTGAAGAGGAACAAGAATCTGTTGAGGCTTCATCAATACCATGTGATATGACTAGCGAAATAGAACTTGAATAAAGAGGACCCAAAGTTAGTTCGTGGAAATAAGAAATAGTTAGGGGGATGGTCAGGAATCTATTTGACTCCCTTTACGAGCTTCCTGTCATCAATTTCCCAGAAGTCAATTTCTTCTCCTTCCGAAACATCAATGTCCTCTGGAAGCTGCATCTCTTCAGTCTGGTATGTGTCCATATCCATAACTTGAGCTATATCGCCGTCTTTTGAGACTATTTGTCCTACTTTCTTACTGATATCAGGACTCATCATCATAGCGTCTCCTGGCTTTGTAATATGTCTATCTTTGTCGTCAAAGATACCGCGCGCTTTTATCTTGGCTTTTGCAGATCCGTGTTTGCCAGGACTGGACTTTGACACGCCTCTCACTTCACAAGGTTCATCATCTATTATAACATAGCTTCCTTTTCTAACGCTGGAAGCTTCTACTTGTTTAGGCATTAGAAGATCACTGAGTTGCCATCTTCACGTCTGATCTCTTGACAGTTTTTCTCTCTGCATGATCCGCTACTCTTACAGCTTCTCTTGCAATATCTTCTCCTGCTTCCTCTACAGCTTCTTTAAGTTCTTCTACTGCGTCTTGGGAAACTCTTTCTGCTCCTGCTTTACGGATAATTCTTTCAATTGGTGCGTTAGGTAGACTCATTGTTAATCACATCTTTCAATACTCGAAACAGTTTTTAATATGAATCGGTTCCAAAACCAGAGGGTTACCGAAACGGTTTTCACGGTTGAACCGTTAGTAGATGTTATGGTGTTCGTTGTAGATACTAACGTGCTTATTCATGGAAGAGGTAGCTTTCCATTTGATAAGGCGTATCTTGTTCCAGAAGTGCTTCAAGAAGTGAAGAGCGAGGCTGCCGAAAACATGATTGAAAATGTGGACTATGATTTAGTTGAGCCTTCTGAAGACTCTATTAGAAAGGTTGAAGAGAAGTCAGAGTCGTTGAATTCTCCTACTTCGCAGACAGATGAAAAGCTGCTAGCTCTAGCTATAGATAAAGGAGGAACGCTTTTAACCGATGATAAGGCATTACAAAATCTTGCGCTTCATATGCAGGCAGAGTTTAAGGGATTTATTGATGATCCGTTAGAGAAAAGGTTTGAATGGGTTATAGTCTGTAAAAACTGTGGTAACAGGTTTTCTGGTTCATCGTGCAGTATGTGTGGCTCCAGCGCCTCTAAGAGGAAACAAGTTCGCTATAATTCAAGATAAACTCTTTACATAATATGAGCAGTACGGGTCCTAGCACTATCCCTTTCAGACCAAGAGTCAGAGGTCCTGCGATAAAACCGACAAATATTATTAAAGGATGTTCATTGAGCTGCTTAGCTCCTATGTACGGTCTAAGGAATATTTCTGGGAGGATGTTAACAACTAAAGTTCCAAAACCAAGGATTAACGTACCTTTAACAGGCTCTCCAAAAAGCAGATAGTATAATCCAAGAGGAGCGTAAACCATAAACCCTGCTATTACAGGAAGTAAGGCTGCAATCGCGATTACTAAAGCCCAGAAAAGTGTGAAAGCTATCGGAGAGGTAACCAAGCCAATCAAGTAAAATCCTATACCTGTCATTATACCTATTATTACGGCTACGGTGAACTGTGTTAGGAATATTCCTCTGAATATTGAGTCTATAGAGGTAATTAATGTCTTCGCAATCTTCTGTTCCTCGTTAGGTAGGCTCTCTATTACGTGGAATGTTTTCCTCTTTATTTTTCCTCCGTCTTTGTAAAGGTATATCGCGGTGACCAAGTATATTCCTAGGTGCACCATCACCATTGGAATGGAGGCAAGGGTAGATCTCAGATAGTTTTCCAGCCCCACTGAAAGCGTCCCAATAAATCCTATGACTTGGGCCCTGAAGTTCTCAGGTAGCTGAAGCAGCTCTACAATGTTATTCACGTTTTGCTGGAGGTCTTGAGCAAATATATTCAGAGAGTACAGGATGTCGTAAAAATTGTTTATGAAAAGGAACAACGCTATCAAGATAGTACCCATCACGGAGGATATGACTATTATGGAAGATAGTATGTCGTTCTTGAGTTTCTTGTTAAGCTTTTGGTGTGTAAACCTTAGTAGATAGGCTGTCGCCGCGCCTAGGATCAGCGAGTCAAGAAATGGATATACCACGAGCAAGCTTCCAAGGACAAGAAGAAAGGCCACCCCTAGTATTTCTCTTTTGAAACGTAGGTTTTCCTCGCCCATATTATTCTTAGTGTGAGGGCCCCATAAATTACCATCGACTAAATGTGTTGTTACGAATTGATGAAAAATCTGGGGAAAGATATATAAAAATTGTGGGTTCTTATTCAATACTGTAGTTCAAAGAAAACGAACACAAACACTATTCCCAAATTGTAATTGGAGGTATAAAAATACTATGACTGATCAAGCTCACAACATCCCTAGAAGGGAGTTCGATGACTATCAGATCCCTGAGGAATGGGAGACTGAAGAAGACGAAGACGAAAAACAAGAAAAGAAACAGGAAACAGAACAGCAAGAGGAAAACTCTGATAAAGTATCTGCAGAACAGGGCTATGAAGTAAGAAGAGAAGAAGCCAAAGAAGGAGATACAGTTCTAACCTGTCCAGAATGTGGCGCACAGAGGTTTGAACAAAACTCCGCGCAAGGAGAACTAGTATGTGTAGACTGTGGACTTGTAATTGATGAAAACCGTATAGATGAATCCGCAGAATGGAGAGCATTCAACGAAGAAGAGAGAGAGAAGAAAGCAAGAGCAGGACAACCACTAACATACACAAAACACGACATGGGGGTCTCAACAGAGATCGGAAAAGGATCAGGAGAACTATACAAGGTCTCTGGAAACAAGAGAGCACAATACTACAGGCTAAGAAAATGGCACAAAAGACTCACTAAGTCGAAAGACAGGAACCTAGGTTTCGCACTGAGCGAACTGAACTCTATGGTTTCAAACCTGAACCTGCCAGAATCAGTTCACGAAGAGGTTGCAAGACTATACGAGAAAGCAGTAGACCAAGGGCTGGTAAGAGGGCGCTCAATGGAGTCAATAATCTCAGCACTACTATACATTGTAGCAAGAAAACAAGGTACTCCGAGAACACTTGACGAAATCAGTGAAGCTTCAGGTATAGAAAAGAGAGAAATCGGAAGAGCCTACAGATACGTAGCAAGAGAACTGGGACTAAGAATCCTTCCGGCAAAACCGCAGGACTACGTACCAAGATTTGCAGGAAAGCTACAGCTCTCAGGAGAAGTACAGGCCAGAGCAAGACAGATTCTCAAAGAAGCAAGAGAAAAAGATCTACTTTCTGGAAAAGGACCTACCGGTCTTGCAGCTGCAGCACTCTACATTGCAGCAGTACTAGAGGGAGAGAAAAGAACACAGAGAGAGGTAGCAGATGTAGTAGGAGTAACGGAAGTCACAATCAGGAACCGTTACAAGGAACTTGCTGAAAAGTTAGGGTTAGAGGAAGAACTTGAAGAGAAGAGCAATTAGCCTTCTCTCTTCTTTAACTTATATTATTTCTATTTATTCTTCTAAATAACTTTCAAGTCTTTTTGCTTCGTTATAATCAGGATCCATAATTTCTATAGCTGTTGAGTCGCTTCTGGATACAAGTTTCTCTAGAATAGAATCTATATTACTTGATCTCTCATATAAATTAGATAATATCTTGCTTTCAGGCAAATATTCTCTATGGACTGATAGCCTTATTGAAGGCTCTATGGTGGGGTGCTGGTAGTTTCTCCAACTTATGGTTGCTCTGTTCGGTGTGATGTTAGTCCCTGACATCTCTATGTCTAGACCATACTGTTCTACTATATCTTCCAGCTCAGAGTCATCTAAAGATATCTTGTCTTTAAAGTCTTCTTTAGAGCTGTAGAGCCCGCTACAGGAGTCTCTAGAAGGTTTAAGATGTTCTCGAGGCGTGTTTTCATCGTTTCTGATGGCCATCACATGTTACCTATTATATGTTTTGTTGTTACGGCTTATATAGTGTTTATTGTGAAGTTGGATACAGATTGTATAGCTACTGTTTATCTAAACATCATAATACCTCAGATATTACGGCATAATTCGCTAGGACTGTTAATGCTCAGACTTGCTAAGGCTTATTATCCGACTCGGAAAGTTCTCTGATAATAGTTTTTATGTCATTAATAGGTGCATCAGTTCGGAAACCTGTTGGGGAAAAGTGCGTCCTTGAAACAGGATAACCTTTCGTTCCTATTTCTTCAATAACTCTTCTTCTTTTAGGTACTGATATTTTCATATTGGATGCAAGCTCGTGGATGTCATAAAACGGTGCCAGGAGCTCTCCCTCATTATGTAGCATCTTGACCATCTCGAGGCTTCCCTCCCACTCTTTAGGAATTTTTTCCAGTACTTTCTCAGTAAAACGTATATCTATAATCTTGCCTGTCCAGAGAGGTCCGGCTATCTCGGTTTTTGAGCCGCAGTTTTCACATCTTTCAACTCGTTCAAGTTTCCTCCATCTACAGCTCCTACAGAAAGATAGAAATCCTATGTTATCCAAGTTCTTATTGGTACGTTTCTTTGACTCTGTTACGCGGCCTATAACCCGACTGTAATGTCTTTCATGGAAACATATACGTGGCTCGAATGCCTTGTCATATCTTGCAAAGTTTTGGAAAACCTCCTTAATATATATTCTTAGAGCAGTCTCATGCATGAAGCTGTTCTTTAATGGTTCTGAGCTGTACCTTCTCCTACAGGTCTTCTTATAGCTTCCTGTAGGCACCGCATTATCTGTAGCTGTTAAACCGATAAGGCTCTGGTGGTTTGCGGCTCTAGCTGTAGAGTCCAGGTAGTTGGTAAAAGGTCCGAAAGGATCTATGTCTATTAAGTGAAAGTAGTTCCGATAATCGCTTAGTAAGACGTTAGCATCTCTTTTGTGTGTCTCAGCCTCCACATTGTTGGCCTCTAGAGCTTTCTGAATACTTTTCACCGCCTCAGGGTTTGCGTCGTTCAAATGTAGCTCAGTGGATATTTTGGAGTATCTAAGACCTCTTATACCTGAGGCTGATAAGGCGTCACATACCCGGAAGTCCTCGGTTTCTACCGCTTCTCTAAAAACCTTTCCGGCTATCTCTGATATATCTCTGTTGAGAACCATCTCTGAGTTGTAAAATACTTCTGAGTCCTTTCCGGGCTCTTCTTCATTGGGCACGTACAGTATGTAGCCTCTCTCTTCCATGTTTAACCTCCTGAACCAAATCTTTTTAAAGAAGCCATCGGCTAAAAAACAGTAACGTTTATTTAGTTTATCCCTAATCTTCAAACCGGACAGGGTTTATAAGCTTCTCTGTTTTAGAGCTTAATGCGGTGGATTAAAAGTGGTTAATGTAGTTCAGGAAGTAAAGAATGCGGAAAAAGACGCGGAATCAATAGTGGCCGAAGCCGAAGAGGACAAGAAAGAAATAATAAGTTCTGCAAAGCAGGAAGCCAAAGAAATAGTTCAAGAGACAGAAGACAGTATCGAAAAAGAAAAACTTGAAGAAATGGACAGATTCAAGGAAAAAGTAAATCAAGAAAAAGAAGAAATAATTGAAGAAGGTAGAGAGGAAGCTAACAAGATTAGAGATAAAGCCGCAGATAACTTAGATGATGTAGAAAGTTTTCTCTGGAACAATTTTGAGTCAGAGTTCCTTTAGAGGTGTTTAGAAATCAAACCTGCAGAAATGGATAAAATATCGGTTACAGGACCTAAAAAAGAGCTTGAAACAGTTATAGAGAGGCTCTATGATTTACAGGTACTTGACATTGAACATTATGAAGGTGAACTAGATACAGGATCGCCTTTTGATGAATCAGAAGATCTATCCGAACTCTTAGTTGATATACGGTCCTTAATATCAAAACTTCCTAAAGTTGAGAACTCTGAAGAAAGGAACATTTCTATAGAAGAACTTCAGGAAAAGATACCTGAGATAAATGAAGTTATTGAGTCTTCCGAAGAAGAAAGAAGTAATATCGAAAGAAAGCTTTCAGAAACAAAGGAAAGACTCAAATATTATAGAAGACTCAAAGGAACAAATCTCAAGATAGAAGATCTAAAGGGGACAAAGAATCTTGATGTATATATAGGAAAAATAAAGGCTGAAAGATTTGAAGAAAGCTTAAAGGCAGATGACTATGAGTTGCTCAAAGGACAGAAAGCAACAGTAATAGTATACAAAAAAGGATCAGAAGAGATTGAAGATGCTATAAGAAAATATTCCAAAGAAGATTATGGACTTACTGAGACAAGTTATGAAGGTAGTATAAGACAAGTAATAAGTGAGTTAGAAAGAGAAAGAGATGAACTCAAACAGGAATTAAACAGTATTAAACAAAGGCTGGAAAAACTATCTAAGGAATGGTCAGCTGTACTCAGAAATAAAGAGAAATTCTTAATGGAGAAAGTAGAGAAAGCTGAGGCGCCAATAAACTTCGCCACCACCACAAATGCATTTATAGCACAAGGATGGGTGCCTTCCGAAAAATACAGAGAGGTCAAAGAAACCTTAGCTGAAGTTGCTGAAGGCAACATCTACGTCCAGAAAGAGGAAACTGAAGAAGAACCTCCTGTCAAACACGAAAATAACAGATTAGTACAGCCCTTTGAGGATTTCACAGATCTAATAGCAGTACCAAGGTATAACGAGATAGATCCTTCATTTATGCTTTTGATCACGTTCCCACTTTTCTTCGGACTGATGATCGGAGACATAGGATACGGGCTAGGAAGCGCAGTAGTATTTCTAGCAGGTATGAAGATGGTTCCGGAGGCATCTGACATGTTCAAGGCACTGCTTTGGACCTCGGGAGCAACCGTTCTCTTCGGTGCAATATACGGAGAGATGTTTGGATTCCAGATATATGAGTCTCCGTTCTACAGAGCCGATTACTGGACAGAGATATTCTATATCTCATTGGGAATAGGTGTAGCCCATATCAATCTAGGACTCCTATTCGGAGCATACAACGAATATGTAAGCCATGGGATCATGGAGGCGGTCTACGCCAAACTATCATGGATAGTCTTAGAGATAGCTGCAGTCGGAGGCTACCTAGTATATGCAACATACGGCAGCACACCAGGAACAGCGGTCATAATGGGTCTAGGAATCCCGGCAGTAGCAATGATCTTCAAGGGAGAAGGAGTTGAGGGTATAGTAGAGATACCAAGCCTAGTATCAAATATAATCTCTTACCTAAGACTGTTCGGAGTCTGTATGGCAGCATACACACTTGCAGGTACAGCGAACGCAATCGCGGCTCCAGGACTAACCTCGGGAACAGTGATAGGTGTGGCTTCAGGGGTAGTAATCCTGATTGGAGCACACACAATGCTTACATTCATTAAAATCCTAGAAGGCGCTATTCAGGGCATCCGACTCCACTATGTGGAGATGTTTGGATGGTTCTATGAAGGCGGCGGAAGAAAATACGCTCCATTCGGAGCAAAATCCAAGTAAAAACAATATTTGAGGTGAAAACCTAGAAAATGGCAGTAGACGGACTAGTAGCAATCGGTGCAGCAGCAGCGATCAGCATTACAGCACTAGCAACAGCATGGGCGCAAGCAAAGATTGGAAGCGCAGGAATCGGAGCACTAGCAGAAGATGACGGCCTATTCGGAAAAGTATTCCTTTTAGCCGTTATCCCAGAGACCATGGTTATCTTCGGGCTGGTTGTTGCACTGGTTGTAACAGGATTCATTTAGAAAACCAAAAGAAGGGCCTCAAGGCCCTTCCAACCTATTATTTATTCAATAAAAGAAAGCAGACGGACGTGAAAAAATACTATGGGACTTGAAGAAGTTAAATCCGAAATCTTGGACGAAGCGGAGGCAAAAGCCGATCACCTAGTTCAAGAAGCAGAGGAAGAAAAAGAAAAAATCTTGGATAAAGCAAAAGAAGAGGCAGAAGAGATAAGAGAAGAGCACATGGAAGAGCTGGAAGACAAGAAAGATATCTATAAGAGAAAAGCAATATCCACAGCTCGGATGAAAGCAAAAGAGGAGAAACTACACGCAAGGGAAGAAAATATCTCTAAAGTGTTCGAAGAGTTTAGAAATAAATTAGGACAGATGTCTAAAAAAGAGAAAAAGAGCTATGTTGAAAGCTGCCTAGAAAAACCTAAATTCGACATAGGTAAAGTGATCGGTTCTGAAGATTTTGAAGAGTTAGTAGATAAAGAGTTCGAAGAAGAAGACAGCATTGAAGGAATTGTTGTTGTTTCAGAAGACGGTAACCGAAGACAGAACTTCAGTTTCGACAAGATAGCCGAACAGTTCAAAAGCCAGTACAGAAGAGAAGTAGCTGAAAAACTCTTCGAGTGAGTTGAAGATGATGCTGAGCCGAGATTACCCTTATATGTATGCACGTGTAAGCGCCAAGAAAGCTAAACTTTTAGATGAAAGAGATTACCAGAATCTCTGGAAGATGCAGCCTAACGGGATAGCCCGGAACCTAGGTGAGAAAGACTATAAAAAGGATATAGATAGTCTTGGCTCGGAACATGAGGGAGTAGAACTTGTAGAACTTGCCTTAATGAGGAACCTCTCTAGAACTATGAGAGATCTAGTCGAGATATCTCCTGAATCACTTCAACCGGTTATTGAAGGCTATCTAAGAAGATACGATATAATAAGTATCAAAAGACTGCTGAGGTGGAAGAAGGGTGGAGAAGACGGCAATATTCACAGCTTCCTAGTGCCTGTGGGAGACTATGATCTTGAAAGACTTGAGGAACTAGCAGAAAAAGATTTTGAAGAAATAGTGGAGTCCATAAATTTCCCTGAATCTAATATAGACTACCAAGAGGTTCTCACAAGCCAATCCGATATCAGAAAGATAGAAAGAGATCTTGACAGAGCCTACTACAAAGATCTAAAGGACATAAAGGGCACGGTTAGCAGTATATGGTTTGACGAGTTTATAGACCGAGAAATTGAGTATGAAAATCTAAAAATTGCTTTAAGGCTAAAGAAACACTGTATAAAAGAAGATAAGATACGTGAATGGTTGATAACAGAGCAGCCTACGAAAGTAGTGGAGAAAGTTATAAAGGCTGAAAGCATAGAGCAAGCAGTAGAAGAGGTCTCCCAACACATAGATATTGATAACGGAGAGACTTTAGAGGAGATCGAGCACCAGCTTGAAATATATAGACTCAATAAAGCAATGAAAACTGCTCACGTAGAACCCTTAAGCGCTACATCAATCCTGGGCTACATCGTTGCGAAGATAGTTGAAGTCAAAAATCTCAGAATGCTTATACGGGCGAAGGAAACAGGAATACAAAATGAAGAAACAATCAAGAAGAAACTGGTGATAGCATGAAAAGAGACAAGAAAAGTATAGCAGTAATTGGAAGAGAGGAGTTCACTTTAGGATTCCAACTAGCGGGAATACAGAAAGTATATGAGAGAGAAAATTACACAGAGAAAATCCAAGAAATTACAGATAGAGACGATATAGGTATCGTAATAGTGGAACAACAAGATCTTGAAGAACTGCCTTCACATATAAGACAGAGGATTGAAGGATCAGTAGATCCTGTAGTAGTTCCGCTTACAGAAGAGGCAGAAGCAATGGGACTACAAGACAAAATCAGGAAGGTAATCGGAGTCGACTTATCGTAACAATACTATTTCAATAGGTGAATTATCAAAAATGGCACAACAAAGACTTCAGCACGAAGACGCTGACGGCGAAATCTACAAAGTTGCAGGACCCGTAGTTATCGCAACCGGCATGAATCCACAGATGTACGACGTGGTTCATATCGGACACGAAGGACTAATGGGAGAAGTTATTCAAATCGAAGGAGAAAAAGCATACATCCAAGTATACGAAGACACAACAGGAGTAAAACCAGGTGAACCAGTAGAAAACACTGGACAACCGCTTTCTGTACAGCTTGGACCCGGACTGCTAACATCAATTTACGACGGTCTGCAAAGACCTTTGGTAGATCTCCAAGAACAGACAGGAGACTTCATCGAAAGAGGGGAAGAAGCAGACGGAATTGATCATGATGAAGAGTATGAGTTCGAACCTGTTGTTGAAGAAGGTGAGGAAGTAAGTGCTGGAGACGTAATAGGTACCGTAGAAGTCAAGTACGGAGAACACAAAGTGCTACTGCCTCCAAACACAGAAGGAGAAGTAGAAGAAATTAAAGAAGGAGCATACACTGTCGAAGAAACTGTTGCAGTAGTTGACGGTGAAGAAATCTCAATGAAGCAGGAATGGCCTATCAGAGATCCAAGACCTGTTGAAGACGACTTAAGACCTGAGATACCGTTGATTACAGGACAAAGAGTACTAGACGGACTGTTCCCACTTGCAAAAGGAGGGACAGCGGCCGTGCCTGGAGGGTTCGGAACAGGAAAGACAGTTACACAACAGTCTCTTGCAAAGTTCTCAGACGCCGACATCATTGTATATATTGGATGTGGAGAAAGAGGGAACGAGATGACAGAGGTGCTGGAAGAGTTCCCAGAACTAGAGGACCCTCAGACAGGAGACAAGATAATAAACCGTACCGTCCTTATTGCAAACACATCGAACATGCCTGTGGCAGCAAGAGAAGCATCAATATACACCGGAGTGACCATTGCGGAGTACTTCAGAGACCAAGGATTAGACGTCGCACTAATGGCAGACTCAACTTCCCGATGGGCTGAAGCAATGCGTGAAGTATCAGCAAGACTAGAAGAGATGCCTGGAGAAAGAGGATACCCAGCATACCTAGCATCAAGACTAGCAGAGTTCTACGAAAGAGCAGGTAGAGTACAGCCACTAGGACCGGAAGAACCAGGATCAGTATCAATCATCGGAGCAGTAAGCCCACCAGGAGGAGACTTCTCCGAACCAGTAACACAGAACACACTAAGAGTTGTGAAAAACTTCTGGGCACTTGACTCCGACTTAGCGGAGAGAAGACACTTCCCGGCAATCAACTGGGACACATCTTACTCTGGATACAGCGGAATGCTTTCCAACTACTTTGAATCAAACGTTGACACGGACTGGTCAGACAACATTCAAAGGATGAGAGACATTCTACAGAAAGACTCAGAGCTACAGGAAACAGTACAGCTTGTGGGTAAAGACGCTTTACCAGACCGTGAAAGACTAACACTTGAAATCGCGGACATGGTCAAAAAGTTCTACCTACAGCAAAACGCTTTCCACGATGTAGACCAGTTCTCTGATCCAGAGAAGACGTTCGACATCCTAGAACTAGTACTAGACTGGGGAGACCAAGCCTACGAAGCTCTTGAAGAAGGAGCACTAGTAGAAAACATTGTCTCTCTAAACTCTAAGAACAAGATTTCAGAGCTCAAGTTCAATGAGAACTACGAAGAAATCAGGGACGAACTCAGAGAGCAGATGGAAGAAGAGTTTGAAAAGGTGATAGAAGAGTGACGGTCTACAGTAGAGTCGAAGAAGTAGAGGAGTATCTGGAGTCAGAGGGCTGGGACAGCCTTCTTGACCAACTCTATGACTTTAATAATAAAGCAGGTCTAGGTGTAGAAGGACTACTGGAAAACAGCAGAGAAGAAGGTGCAAAGACTGTTGTAGCAAACCTTCTTGAGAATCATGACTACGAAATAGAAGAACCGGCGGAAACCTATCTAACCGCTGAAGAGGTGTAAAGATACTATGACTCAACAAGAATACCAGACAATCAACCAAGTTAAAGGACCACTTGTATTTGTGGAGAAAACCGATGAAATTGCCTACGGAGATATTGTAGAAGTAGAGACTCCCAACGGCGAAGTCAAAAAAGGAGAAGTACTTGAAACAAGTAAAGACATCGTTGTTGTCCAAGTCTATGAAGAGACACAGGGAATTGGACAGGACGCACGGGTACGTTTCCTAGACCAAAACGTTAAGATGCCTGTAACAGATGATCTTCTAGGAAGAGTACTAGACGGTACAGGAAACCCGATTGATGGCGGACCTGATATCGTGCCGGAGAAAGAAGAAGACATTCTAGGACAAGCAATCAATCCTTACAGCCGTGAACTACCTGAAGACTTCATACAGACAGGTATATCAAGTATCGACGTCATGAACACACTGGTTCGAGGACAGAAGCTACCGATCTTCTCCGGATCAGGGTTGCCGCACAACGAACTGGCGATGCAAATTGCTAGACAGGCAGATGTACAGGGAGAAGACGACGAATTCGCAGTAGTATTCGCAGGAATGGGAATTACGGAAGAAGAGTCCCAAGACTTCATTGAAGAGTTCAGAGAGACAGGAGCACTAGAACGTTCCGTAGTATTCCTGAACAAAGCATCCGACCCTGCACCAGAAAGAATTATCACGCCAAGAATGGCACTAACAACAGCAGAGTACCTGGCATACGAGAAAGGAATGGAAGTACTTGTTATCTTGACAGATATGACTAACTACTGTAACGCACTGAGAGAAGTATCTGCAGCAAGAGAAGAAGTGCCAGGAAGAAGAGGATACCCGGGATACATGTATACAGACTTAGCGAACATCTACGAAAGGGCAGGAATTATCGACGGCAGAGAGGGATCAGTAACACAGATCCCTATCCTAACCATGGTTGGAGACGACATCACACATCCAATCCCGGACCTAACCGGATACATTACAGAAGGACAGATCGTGGTAGGAAGAGAGCTAGATAACCAAGGCTACGAACCACCGATCGACGTTCTACCAAGTCTATCTCGACTGATGGACAACGGAATAGGAGAAGGATTCACAAGAGAAGACCATGGAGACGTATCCGACCAAATATATGCAATGTATGCAGAAGGACAGTCACTTAGAGACTTGGTAGCGATTGTTGGTGAAGACGCGCTCTCAGATAAAGACGAAAAGATCCTGAAGTTCACCAACATGTTCGAGGAACACTTCGTAAGCCAAGGAAACCACGAAAATCGTTCAATAGAAGAATCCTTAGAGCTTTCATGGGATCTACTTTCAGTAATTCCGGAAGACGAGCTTACAAGAATCGATGCAGAGACACGACAAGAGTACCTTGAAAACCGTGAACCAAACTTTGAGGAATAAGAATGTCACAGGACGTAAAACCCACAAGATCTGAAGAACTGCGTTTGAAAGAACGTATAGAGCTAGCGGAGAACGGCCACGGCATACTTGAAAAGAAGAGAGACGGATTGATCCACGAGTTCATGGAGATAGCAGGTGATGCCAAGGAGGTAAACCAAGAACTCGCAGAAACCTACTCGGAGGCAAAACTCAAACTGCTTCTTTCAAAGGTCTACGACGGAGAGGACAGCATAAGAGCAAATGCCTTCCCTGTAACTAAGGAGCCAAAGATTTACTCGGAGACAAGCAATATCATGGGCGTAGTCGTACCCGAAATAGAGTCAGAGGACATAAGAAAAGGAATTCTAGATAAAGAGTACGGCATAACATCTGCAACATCCAGGATCGACTCCACTGCAGACAAATTCGAAGAGCTCTTGGAGAAAGTGGTTGAGGCCGCCGAAACACAGACTAAGATCTTGAAACTTCTGGAAGAGATAGAGAAAACCAAGAGAAGAGTGAACGCATTAGAACACAAAGTAATACCCGAACAGAGAGCAGCTCTCGACAAGGTCTCCCAAATGCTTGAAGAAAGCGAAAGGGAAGAGACCTTCCGTATGAAGAAGATTAAGGAGATGCAGGAAGAGAAAGCCTAGAATCTTTTCTTTGAAATTCTATTTTTCTTGATTTCTAATTTAGCAACTAGGAAGATAGTAAAGTAAAATTAGGAAAAGGATCGTATTTTATCATAGTTACTACTCCTTGCTTTCTTCTTCCTCTTTCTCTACTTCTTTCTCTGCCTTTTCTTCTAGGTTTGGAACCATCTCTTGTGTATCTGCTGCCTTTGCGATCGAGGAGGTATTCATCTTAGGAGTCATCTGCTCCGTCTTCCCCTCCTTCATCTCTTTCAAATCCTTGCCAACTTCGGAGACAAACTCCTTGGTCTCTGTCTTGAGATCGTATATCTCCTTTTCGTTGACGTCTTCCATTTGCTTGTCTTTTATCTTCTCTATTACGTCTTCCCATCGGTCGAACATTTCTACATGTTCTTCTCCCAGGTCCAGATTATCTGCTACTACTTCTGGTAGTTCTTCTCTATCTTCTGGAGGCTCTATGTCTCGTGCTTTCAGTGCGGCGACGTTCGCTTTTAAGAACTGTTTATAGTCTTCGACAATATTTCTAACTTTCTTTTGTGCGCCTAGTTGAGAGACCAGCTGATGCATTCTTCTTACGAAGTCGTCTGCCTTTTCTAAATGCTTCTCTACAGCCTCTCCGGTAACCTTTTCAGGTTCCTTCTCTCCTAGGTCTCCGAAGTCGTATAATTCTTCAGCTATTTCTATGTATTCATCTTCTAGTAGCTCGTTTTCTACAAACATTTCGTCTAGGACTTCTGGAACTTTTTCTTTCGGTGGCGGTGTTTTTCCTTCAAGCATTATCGGTGCTTGTCCGGCGTTTGCCATTACTTGTTCGAGTTTGTGAGGTATTGAGGATTTGAAGTTTTTCTCGGCTTTCTTGTATCCTGCTGCAGCCAGTTTTAGTCTCTTACTTACGGATTCCTGTGTTGCTTCAATTTTACCTCTTTGGAGCAGTCTTTTTGCCGGCATGAATATTCCGGTGTCGTACACCGGTTCTCCGTTTCTTACGGCTTCTATTGCTAGTGGTTCTCCTTTTCTCAGTGAGTCCCAGAACTCTGTTAGGAATGGGAAGTACTGTATTGTTATTCTATCATCTGTTTCCTTTGCTGCTTCTGTTACTTTTTGTTGTATCTTTTTCCGTGCGTCTTCTGGAACGTCCTCTCTCAGCTTTGTGTCGTCTAGTATTACAAGTGTATCGATATCACTGTCGTATCCGTGCTCGCCTTTTGGTACACTTCCCCATACTGCAACTACTTTTAGTTTGTCGCCTAGTTTTTCCTCTAGTTTGTCTGAGAACTCTTTTGCTGCTTCCATTCTTCTTTCTTGAGACTTCTTCCGCATCTCTTTCATCTTGTCTTTGGAACTCATAGAACCACATTAAACCTTGTCAATATCCAATCTTAAAAGCTTTCCCTAATATTGTTACTACATGGTAGACAAAAAACGTATGGTGGAGTACCTTACTTTTGCGGATGTCCACGAAAATCTAGATGATAAAGGATCAGAACAGCTCTATGACTCGCTCTTTAATACTGCTGATTTGGAACCTGACTTCGGTCAGCCTGACTATATCCTTCTACACGGAGGCCCTAGTGAGAAGAAAGAGAAACAACGTTTTAGAGCTTTTGAAGATCTATTGACAGATTTAAACAAAGATAAGCTCCCCTACTTGTTAACTACGCCGTCCTATAGAAGCAAGATTGAAGAATCAGATAAAGTTACGGAAAACGATTTTATTTACTGTCCTATAAGATCTGAAAGCACATTCGGAGAAGTTAACACGCTTTCAGAACAG
Source organism: Nanohaloarchaea archaeon B1-Br10_U2g1 (assembly GCA_001563875.1). Taxonomy (GTDB): domain Archaea; phylum Nanohalarchaeota; class Nanosalinia; order Nanosalinales; family Nanosalinaceae; genus B1-Br10-U2g19. The sequence continues at coordinate 42,531 of LKMN01000001.1, forward strand.
ATAGAACCTGAAGAAACGGTTATATCGGTTACAAGCGACTACCATGTGCCACGCCTAGAGTCAATGATGAACAAATTACTTGAAGAAGATATAGATTACTTAGTGGTCGGTCAGAAATACAGCTCTGAAGAGAAGAATTATAGAAGTAAATGGAGATCCGAATTCATAAGTACAGTACTTCCACAAAACATCAAGGATGTAGGAAAGGATATTCTCTAACTACTTATACTCTTCCTGCATCCATTCTCCCGGCTGATTGTTGTTCTCCATAGAAGCATTACTGGAGTAAGTATAGTCAAACTGTTCGGCCTCAAGCAGGCTCTGTAAAGGATCGAAAGCGTGTTGCTCGATCTTCGCCCATTCACGGTCATAAGTAGGTCTATCCATACCGAAGAAACGTGCCATTAAGGCCTCTTTCTCGTCACGGTACTCTTCACCAGGATTAACCTTAGAAGGATCAAGTTCTTCAGGAGATACTCCTAACTCAATAAGGTTCATAGCGATACGTGCTGTGTATACCACTCCTCTATCGTCACCGCCGACCTCATACATTACATATGCTTTCTCGTTATCTCGTCCGAAACCGGCTTTAACCATGTTCCACAGCCATTCGTAGAGCTGCTTATCACCTTTATCCCATGGACCGTGAAGTGTACGAGACTGAGAGGTTTCAAGACCAGGTTTCATCAGGTGCCACATCCTCATAATCTTGGCTAGAGGTTTTTCCTTTTCAACTCCTATATCGTACTTACTCGCTAATCCGCTTTTAACCAAGTTTTCCTCCTGTTCAATCAGGTTTTCCATAGTCTTCCATGGATCTTCACCGAAGGTAGCAACGTGTTCCAAGTCTAAAGTAAATTTAGCAGGCATACCGTATAGGTCAGGATGGATGTCGTCTAGTTTGTCTCTAGCCCCTATATTTATAGCTCTTGCAGCCGCTACAGTATGTCGAGGTCTCCAGATCTTGTAAGGCTGTCTTGTATCTCCGGGCATAGCCTCCAGATTTACTCCTATACCGAACTCGTTCATCCACTCAATCCACGTAATATTACTGAATTTTTCCAGTACATCTTCCTCTTCTTCGTACTCATGAACCAGATACTCTCTTATCGCCTTATCATCGATCATGAACTGGCCTTCTTGCTGGGTGAAGTGACCCCATACATAGCATGCTGCTGAAGCTGCTGCAACATCTTCTTGGAACTCTCTGTTGTTTTCAAGTAAGTCTAGGAACCCCTTTCCATCATTTTTCCTCGGTTCCAAAAGATCGATATCGTATTCGCTCCATTTTTGTTTGATTAGTAGCTCCCACAAGAACTTGGGGGCTTCCCTTTTCTTGTAGCCTTTATCACTGAAGTCTTCATCCGCAACAGCCATCCATGCTGGGATAATTTTGTATATAACGTTTGACTCCATCCACATCTGGTTCTGTAGAGATCCTGTAAGTCGTTGTAGGAAGAGTAGATGTTGGTCTTCGGTACTGTTCTCATTGTCGAAGTAGCTATCATCTCCTGCTACCATGTTCTCAGCATGATTTCTTATTTTGTCTCTGTTACTAGTGAATGCCTCTTCAATTATTCTTTGCTGAGGGATTTCAAAGTTCCTAGAAACTGCCGCAAGTTTGTTTTGAATAGGGATTAGCGGTTCTCCTCCTTCCTTTTTGTATTCCCAAAGTTTTTCTATAGCTCTTTCTAGAGGCTCTTCTATAGCTTCAAGAATCTCTTCATCTTCGGTTATTAACTCTCCATTCTGTAGAACTCTGTTAAGCTCTAACTCTTCAGATTCAAGAAGTCTGTAGATTTCGGGAAGTCTCCTAATCATCGAAAGGTCATAGTTCACACTTAAACCTCGGATTACGGTGTCCAGGTCCTCTAAACTGTTAATTTCTACAGGTGACGTAATTTGTGGACTTCTGCTAGTTAACTCTATTGTTAGATCTTCGTCTACCGGTTCTTTTAGTAGGTCGTACCAAATAGTTGTTATCTCGGAGTCTCCTGCGGCACCGGTTCCTATCATAGTCACCTTCTCCTTAAGTCTGCTTTCACGAGATTTCGATCTTTCAAGGAATTCTTCGTTCGCTTTTTCGTCAATAGTTTTCCTCCATTCGCTGTCAAACCTGTCGGAAAAGTCAGAGAATATATCTTGGTAGTATCTGTACTCGTTCTGTTCTATCGTATCTACTATGAAAACTCTGTAAAGTCTTCTTAGGAACTCCTCGTTACGGAATATGTTTTTATTCTCATCATCTTTTCCTTTCATTACTTCGTTTTTCAAGTCGGTCAGGCTATATCCGAAAGGATCAAGGCTTGTGTCCTGTGCTCTTTCCTCTTCTATTGCAGGTCTTGGGGAGGTACATATGTGGGGGTTAATTCGGGAGATATTGAATCCGAAGTCTCTCTCCTTTTTACTCCGGTTTTCCGCTGTTTTTTTGAACGAAGCAAACTGTTCTAGATACTGTGTAAAATATTTATGAGTCGGATCGTACTGAGCTCTATAAGGTGAGGTATAGCCTACATCCGGATTGCTGTGGAGAGATATGTCTATCTCTAATCCGTTAATAACGTCCAGCATCTGGTCTCTATCAATCTGAAACGTCGCAGGATTGTTGATTATCACCTCCATCACACTTCCTCCTCTCATAGCCAGACTTCCTATCCTTTCATGCATGGCCGAAGGCACTCCTGGCGCCGCATCCATACCCGAAGTGTTTCCTACCTCGTAATTAAGGTCGGGAAAACCCTCTACCTCATACTTATCCTTTACCTGAAAGTTCTCTTTCACCGCGTTTAGAATGTATTTGAAACTCATTATTTCATCGTGTAGAGCCCTAAACCAATTTTAAGGTCATAGTAGTAGCTGAACTTTATTTCGTTCTTTAAATCAGCCAGAGGCGATTCGTTGTCAGGTATGTAGTACTTGTCGTAGTTTCCTGTAAACTTCCTGACAGCTATTTCGAAGTCTTTTCTTGCTCCGTTACTTTGTTCACTTTCCTCGCTGGTCGCGTAGTTGGTGTCCAGTATGTTATCCACTGCTTTCAGATAGTCCTTTGAGTATTTTTCAGCTATAGATTCCGGTGTCTCGAAACCGTCTTCAACCCTTCTTATGAACGATGAGAAATCCAGCGGAGGACTTTCATCTATTTTCTTACCAACTTCCTCTCTAAGCTCTCTTATAGCTAATCCTTTATCTACACGAGCGCTCTTGAACTCTTCACCTTCATCTGTTTCAAATTCCCCGGTATAATCTTCCATTAGCTGTTCATACAGTTCTTGACTCCTGTTGATCTTATCTCGGAATAGATTGTCAAAAACATGTTCGCAGACTACAGCAGGACGCCACTGGACTATTCCTGCGGTTGGACCTTTTGTAGGGCTGTTAGGATTGTCTCCTCCTGCAATATTGACGTGTACACAATGCATATGAACTAACTTGTAATGTGTGGCGTTATCTTCGCTTTCCACTTCAACCAGACCTCCTTCCTCGTTCTCTAAGGGCTGGTATGCTATAAACTCCATCTGTTTGAACATCGTTGCGTAACCTGTGAACGTCATAAACCGGTTCAGGTCCTCACCTATCTCCTCCTGACTTTTCTGATTGATCATTACCATGTCTCTGACGTATGGAGCTAGCCACTCTTTTGTCTCTTCTATAGCTCTCTCAATTCTTCTTAATTCTTTTTTCAGATCTTTTAGTTTATTCTGTATCTCGCTTCCGTACATGTCTTTCCATTTCTCATACATGGTGTACTTCTTCTTTAGGATTGCCTTCTCATTCGCTGGTAAGTTCGCCAGCTTCCCTGTACCTCCATCATCCTTAGGTTTTAGATCTTCTAAGGACTTCATCTCATTGAAGTCTGAGACTATAGTTGGATAGATATTGTTGTCTCGCAGAAATCTCAGGGCTTGTTCGTCAGCCCCTTGTCCTCCGGCTCCAGCACCGTCTACCAGCTGTACAAAGTCGCCCTTAATCACGTCTTCGTCGCCGGTACGTATATCTTCAATACGGGATCTCAGCTTGCGTATGTCATGTTGGAGTAGGTGTTTTGATTTCCTTAGCTGTTCAAGTCCTTGCATGTTTGTTTTAATATTCTGTTCGGCCTGCTGCTTTCTCTGTACCATCTCTTGGTGCATCGTGTTCTGAGGGCTAACAAAGATTTTCTCCTCTGTTTTCGCAACATTCCAGCCAAGATCTGTATCAAACTTATCTGCAGCTGAGAGTATGAATGTATAAGGCATTCCCTGGGTCCCTGAACTCACCTTAACATTTTTGTATGGTTCTCCTAACACAGGAAGCAAGGAATAAGGGTCAGATGAATCCTTTTGAGCTTTCACTAGCTCTTTAAAACTATGTACGCCAGTCATCTCCGGACTACCATTCACTTCGAAGGTATGTCCAAACTCACAAGTGTCTCCATCCTCTCCAGAGCTCATATATTTCATTTATCTTGGATTCTACTTAAAGTTCTAGTTATACTGTCCGAAAACTTATGAACAACAAGCTCGAATAGATTTCTAATGAGTGTTTTTGATGACTTGAAAGATTCTCTACACGGATCAGAGAACTCTGAAAGTTTCTCGAACGATTTGGACTCCGATTTTGGTTCAAGAACAGATGGGAGTGGTTTGAACGGTTCAGAACCGGAGAGAAAGAATATTGGGCAAGACCGTTCACAAAGTAGATCTGCTCAGAGAGGTCAAAACAGTCCGAACAGAAACCAAGATAAAAGGCAGCAAGGTAGAGCGAGAGGTCAAAGTATAGATTCTCCAAACGCGCAGGCAGGGAGACCTCAAGAAGGCTCTTCTAAGCCTCAGTTAAGCAGCCAGACCAGGAAAAAAATTGATCACGCTGGTTTAAACCAAGATTCTCAAAGAGACAGTAAACAGTCTGTTGCAGTACAGAGATCTGATATAGAGGACTTGAAGTCTCAGAACCAGCAGATAATAGAGCTCTTGAAAAGGATCAACCAAAGTCTTCAAAATAATAACTCTGGAAGACATAGACGTTGAAGATGGATATAGAGTCGGAGCTACCTGAAAACTTTGAGGAGCTAACTGTTGAAGATAAAATTGGTGAGTTAGAACGTTTAGAAGATGTTTTTGATGCTGAAACAGACTCGGGAGCGATTAAGAGGCGAATGGTACAAGAGCTTATAAGACACTATAATAAGGATTTAGAGGAAGGCAGAAAAAGTCCATAGACCTTTGGCAAATAGCAGTCCTGCTATTATCTCTTTATAGTCTACAAGTATTGGAGGTGTGCCTGTGAACAGCATCATGGCCGATAGTATATCTGCAGCGCCTCCAACCAAAAATAAAGGGGTTAGAAAGGCTGGAGGATTAGCTCCAAAATCTATAAATCCTATAACTCCTTTTATGAATAGAAAAGCTGCGTGAGTATGCGCTAGCGGTTCTGGTACTGCGGAAACAGTGAAGTAAAGCATTAGTGCTGCTGTTATATCCACCCATCCAAGTAGGTTGAAGTTGAACATTTTCTTCCGATTAGTCTATTTCTATCACTTTGTCGGCAGCGTTTTGGAGGGCTGTCGAGAAGCCAGGATCCATACCTATCACTACTGTTTCTTTACCATGTTCTTTAGCTTTCTGTATAACAGGTAGAAAATCGGCGTCACGAGTCACCAATACTACTACGTCGATAGCTTCGTTATGGACTGCTTCCATGGCGTTTGTAGCCATATAAACATCCACATCGCTTTCTCTGTCTTTTTCTCCTCCTAATCCTAGAGAAGCCTCAAATCCTTGAGATACTATGGCCTCTATAAGCTTTTCTGAAGCATACTGGTTAAGGAAGACTTTACCAACCTTTATATTGCCAAACATCTCTATTTCTTCTCTCAATGCGTCCAAATCTAAGTCGAACTCTTTACGGATAACGTTCGGCCCATCTATAAAGACTGCGACACCTGGCTCTGAACTGACTTTGTCTTTGAACTTTTCTAGCACCATAAGAAAAGATTAAAGGTAAAGTATATAGTAATAAGCTTTTGGTTTCTCAGCCAAAAATTCTCTCTGCGTTTTTTGTAGTTTCTCGCACCACGTCTTCGTATTTCACACCTTTTATATTGGCTATCTTCTCCGCAGACTCAGTAACATTTACAGGTTCATTTCTGCTTCCTCTATATAGAAATGGTGAATCAGTCTCAAGAACGATATCCTTAAGCTCTAGGCTTTCTACAACTTTCTGAACTCTTTTGGAGTAAAGAACTTGTGTGGTTACCCCTATAGTCATTCCTTTCTGAGAAGCAGTTCTAGCCAGGCTTGATGAACCGTTGAAACAGTGTAAAAGAACCTCCGGTATATCATATCTTTCTATTAATTCTACAGTTTTCTGTTCAGCATCCCTAGAATGTACTACTACGGGTTTCGAAAGTTCTTCTGCAAGTTTCAGCAGTTCATTAAAAACCTCCTCTTGTTCTCGCCTCTTTACACCTTCCTTTATGTGATAATGGTCGAGACCTATTTCTCCAATCGCAATAGGTTCATTGGCTCTTATCTGTTCTTTCACCTTTTCTACATCGTCGAAGCTGTCTTCGTAAGTTGGGTGTAGACCGAGGTTTGACTTAATTATGTCGGAGTTTTTATCTTCAAGTTTTAACGCCTCTCTATTGCTTTCGAGGTCTGTTCCTGCCGTAACAGCAAACTTGAGTTCGTTTCTACATCTTTCTATTACTTCTTCTCTATCAGAGTCGAATTTCTCGAATTCTAGATGGCAGTGGCAGTCAACAGGTCTCATACAGTGACATAATCGTTGGAAAGTCTTTAAACCGGTTTCTAGGGCTGCCCTATCTTAAAATCAGGTTCGAAGAGCTCAAAGTCTGTGAGGCTCTGATTATCACCGCATTCCACTAGTATGACTTTTACTTCTTGTTCTGTTACTTCTGCCTTTAATACATAGTTTCCGTCATTACAGCTCATGAGTTTCCTGTCACTAATCCAGCTTATGTTGTTGTAACCTGGTTCGAAGCCTAGATCCTCTAAATAAGATGTTGCAAGACTATCAGAATTTATTTCGGCTGAATATGTGTCTTTGGAAATTTTTTCCCAGTTGTAGTTAGCTTTTCCAGATTTTTCAAGAAGTTCCTCGAGCTCTTCCATCACATATTCCTAAGTTTTGGGTGTCTAAATATTTTTCGTTTTATCTCTTTTCCTTGTTTAGACGTGAGCCTGTTGCACCGGTCTGTCCCATGTACTTAGTGTCTTTCTTGTCTCCATACGGCTTTCCTGCTTCAGAAGTCATGCTTTCAAACACTATCTGGCACACACGGTCTTCAGGATATATTTTAACCGGTGCGTTACCAAGGTTCTGTATTTCAAGTGTTATGTCCCCCTCAAAACCAGGATCTATGAATCCGGCGGTTGCATGAACTATAATACCTAATCTTCCGTAACTGCTTCGTCCCTCAACCCTTGCAACCTTGTCTTTAGGTACATTGATTGTTTCTAAAGTACTTCCGAGTATAAACTCGCCGGGGTGTATGACTACACCGTCTTCAGGAGTATGTTCCTCCTTTTTGATATAGTCATCGTATTTCTGCATATCTCTAGTGTCTATAAGCTCCAACTTCCGTGTATTAAGTATTCCAAACTCGTATCCCAGTCTCAGATCAAGTGATGAGGGACCTAGTTGTAGGTCGAGATCGAGATCTTTCTTATCCGAGTAGACAGCATTTTCACTTTTTATCAGCTCTTTGAGATCCTTGTCTGATAGTATGGCCATTAAACTCTATTTAATTTAGTAGGACTTTTATTGGTGTCTACATACTGAACCATTATATGAAAGTATTAGCCGTGGTTCTAGTTCTTTTAGTTACTCCTTTGGCGGCGTCTGATGTCCAGTACGAAATAGAGATGGAGAAGGAATCAGCGTCTATCAACACTTCCATCGTTTCAGACTGTGAGAGTAACTGTCCTGGTTTTCAATGGCAGCTGCCTGAAGGAGCTGAAGTACTGTCCGTCGAAGATGGTTCAGGAGATATCGACTATACTGTTAATGGAGAGATACTGGAAATACAGGGAGAGATAGCAAACCAAGATAAAAGGACTGTAAAAATACAGACAGAACTAGAAAAAGCCGCTGAAGAAGTATATGAAGGGTTATACGCTAGGACCTTTTCTCTACCCTCATTCGAAGAAGAAACCACGTCGGGTACAATTAAAAATCCCGACATGGTCTCCGGATCCGTTTATTCCGGCTTCGAGACCTCTTTTGCTGAGGGAAAAGCCGAGTTTAAAGGCAAAGGTCCTGGAAACGCTGAAATAAACTTTGGTCAAGGCGAAAAAACAGAATATTACGAGTTCTTTGGTGAAAAACCAGAGGACGCTGATAGAGCATTCCAAATCGCTATGGGTGTTACCGGTATTGAACCGGGTTTTGAACGGTTCCCTGTAGCTGTGATGCCAGACCAGATGTATGATGAGAAATTTGAGCCTTGGAGCGGAGGAACATACAGCTCCGGCCTTATAGCAATAAGAAAGGATACAGAAAACGATGAACTTCCCGTGTTGGCTCACGAGACAGCTCACGGACTAAACCATGAGAGACTTGGTTGGGACCAAACATCTTCTGCATACTTTGATGAGGGAGTAGCGGAGTATGCAGAGTTCTTAACGGTTAAGAAACTTTTCAACGAGGGAGAAAGAGATGTGGGTCCTCGAGAACTGTTTGGGGGTACAGCGGAGTATGACCATCCTGATGATCCAAATAGGTTCTACGAAGTACCTCCCAATGGTGAAAAGAAAGACTTATGGAATTACTATCAGGAAAACGATAACTTCATGAAAGAGTGGAGTCCCTCGAGTACCTCTGTTGACAGAAGTTTCGGATATGCCTATTCTCAACTTCTGGTACGCTACCATCTTATGGAGAACGGTAGTTTAACAGATATCTACGAGGATATGCCTGAAAAAGAGATAGACAGTTACGAAGAGAAATGGGGTTTCTTTTCAGAAAGAATGGAGATGGACCCTTGCAACTACAGCGATCGAGAACGGTTCGAGAACTGTATAGAGGACGTCAACAGCTATGAACACAGTATAGATCTAGCAGACTACAACTTTGAATCGGGGAATCTGGATATAGATACCGTCGAACTTTCTGAACAGGAACAAAATAGGTCTGTTCAAAAGGAGAACTACCAAGAGAGTTATGGACTAATATTCAAACATCTCCAAAATCTTTTTCAAGACTTAATAGACTTCTTTTAGCCTCTTTACTGTATTTGTAGCCTCCTAGATTATTTTTTCCTGTTAAGCGGTGGCAGGGCACAATTACAGGTAAGGGGTTTCTGCCGCATGCCTGTCCAACTGCGATAGGAGCAGTTCCAATATTTGAGGCTATCTCGGTGTAGCTCTTGGTCTTTCCATAAGGTATTGCTAAGATCTCGTTTATTACTTCGCCCGTAAAACCTTCTGAGGTCTCAAGCTCCAGCTTGAAATCTCTTCTGTTTCTTCTGAAGTATTCCCTGAGCTGTTTTACTGCTTCCTCCTCGGATTCCTTGATTAAGGAGATATCGAGCTCAAACTCAGTACCTCCGTAAGAGTATATCATTCTTTCCGTCATGGAACTCTGTTTCGCCAGCATTTGTTTTAAACCCGTTTAGCACGGAAGAAGTAACTGTAATGCAGGAAAGTCTACGTAAATGGCTGAGCCTATACCTGAAAGGCTTTGCCATGGGAAGTGCAGATGCGGTTCCCGGGGTCTCAGGAGGCACTATAGCGTTAATACTAGGGATATATGAGAGAATGATAAATGCGGTTACATCGATCACCTCTCAAAGAGTTCTAGAGGCGTTGAACTTTGCTGAAATTTCGGAGGCCAAGAAATCATTCCGTGCCATGGATGGAGCTTTTCTTCTGGTGCTTGGTACAGGCATACTAACAGCAGTCGTATCTGTATTGAGATTGATGCAATTTCTTCTTACAAGCTATCCTGTACCGACTTACGGGTTTTTCTCCGGTCTTATAGCGTTCTCAGCTATTATTATGCTCTCCCAAGTAAATCTCTCTGGGTGGCGGCTAAAGTTGGTGGCCTTAACAGGTTTTTCTGTAGCATTTATAGCTTCAGGTCTTTCTGCCGCAGATATGGGCCACTATCACCCTTTAATATTCTTTTCAGGTGTTTTGGCGGTGACAGCGATGGCTCTACCAGGAATTTCGGGTTCTCTTCTACTGATTGTTATAGGCCAGTATGAGTATATGTCGGGAGCTCTCACAGATTTTACAGATGCTTTCATACCGCTGATTTCAGGAGATTTCAGTCCTTTAATAGAAGCTTCTCCTCCTATAGCGTTCTTTATGCTCGGAGGTCTTGTCGGTCTTTTCACCGTAGCTCATTCTGTAAAGTGGTCCTTAGAAAGACATAGAGAAGCAACATATATTTTTCTGGTAGGCTTGATTGCGGGCGCTTTAAGAGCTCCTTTAGCTGAGGTAGAAAGAGTTATCACAGATACGAATCTTACTTGGATTCAGGTGCTCCCTGAGTTTACAGTAGCCGCTTCTTTAGGGGCTTTGATGATCTATGTAGTCTATTTCTTTTCGGATTCCGTTGATTATCTTTAGTATTTTTGCTCTCTTTCTCGTGCTTGTGCCAATGATCTCTTTATCTGTTCTTCAGCACCGCTTTCTACAGCATTTTCATGACCAGGATAGAAGCTCTCCACCTCTAGATTAGCTATTTCCTCTATAGATCTGATAAGGAGTTCTCTATCTCCTTCCTCTAGATCTGTCCTTCCGAAACTTCCTTTAGGAAAGATCAGGTCGCCCGTAAACAGGATTTTTGCTTCAGGGCTGTAAAGACAGATAGAGTCGTCTTTGTGGCCTGGTGTATGTATGACTTCGAACTCGAGGTCTGCGATATTTATATTTTCCTCGATTTTCTTGGCTTCTACGGGAAGATTCTCAGGTCTATAAGAATAGACTTCAGGACTGTACTTGTCCAGTATTTTTGGAAGATTGTCGACATGGTCGTAGTGTGAGTGTGTTACTACAACCTTGTCTATAGATTCCATCCTCTTTATCTGGTTCCAAACATCTCCTGTTCCCGCATCGACTAAAACATTCTCTCCGTTTTGGATCATCCACACGTTACCAGTGAAGTCTTCAGCTCCCTCAGAAAGATTCTCTATATTCATAATACTACGGTATTAAGTTTCAAGAGTAAAGTGTTTTTATCTTATCCTGTAACGCATGAGAGCGGCAATACCTCCCATATTCATGAGTCTCTGTCCTTCTTCATGGTCTGTTGAGATTATCTGGATATCGCTAGACATTTCTTCAGCCTTCTCGGCCATGACGTCAATTATATCCTGCATCTCCTCTAGGTCCATATCTTCATTACACTCATCGCATTTGATGCTATCACTGATTTTTGGCTCCTTCTCATAAACCTGTTCTTCATGTCCGTTAGGACAGATATACTGTGCTTCATACATCTCTATATCTTCGGAAATCAGAACGGTTTCGACCGCACCCATCTCCATAGCCTTCAAGACCTGTTTTAATCCGTATTCGGACTTTCCGTTCTCCTCTTTCAGGTTTTTCAGAAATTCGGTTACGTACTGTTTCTCTCTCACGGCTTCAGAGTCTTCTATTGCGTCTTCTGCTTTCTGAACGAGTTCGCTTAATGCTCCTTCTCCAGAGTGACCAAGTGATTCTGTAGTAATAATTCTGTCTTCTAGCTCTTGATGTAGGTATCCGTTGTCAACAAGCTTATCCTTAACAAATCCTGGGCCCCCAACAACTACACCAAGTAGTTTATCTTCTCGGGCTTTATCTAGGAAAGCTTTCTTTGACTTGTCAGCAATCTCGTTGAGAAAAGTTTTCAACATCTGTTTACGTAGACGTGAGAAACGCTGAGCTGACTGTCCCCCTGCACGAGTTTTCCCCGGTACATTTGAATCCAGTGTATATGCCGTTTTAATACTAGAGCCTTGTAGATATCCTATTGCTGCCTCGCTTTTATCTGCGACGATTAAACCGTAGACACGGTCGTCCACAACCATGTTTTTCAGAGGTTCAAGTACGAACTCTTTGTCACACCTGTAACGTCGAGATTCAATGGGTTGAGGAGGTATTACCTGCCAGAGCTGGATGTCGGGCCGTCCTTCCTGTTCTGAAACGTTTCCTGAGAAAAATACTACTCCGTTCTCGGGTGTTACAGGCTCTTCCTTCACTCTACGCCCAATCTTGTCTAAAGCAGCTTGAACGTTTTTCCGGGTATGTTTGGACTTAATGTTCTTGGCTTCTGAAGCCTCAGAAGTCACGAACTCGGATATTTTTGACATGTCGTAGCCCGCAGGAACGTAAAGACTGACCAACTCAGTATTCCTCCCTCTAATGTCATCAAGCTTCTTTATCAGTCGTTTAAGCTGATATTTCGACATTTCTTGATGCTTTTCTTCTTGGCTCATAAGGTATATTTGAATCAGGAATTCTTTTATTAACAAAGAAGATGTTTGGATCGCTTTTGAGGATTTGAGTTAAGGTGTATTTCTTCAGGAAACAAAGTTATTTATAGTGTCGCTACTATAAAGTAACATATGAAAGATATTTGTCGTTATCTGGGTGATAAGGAAGCTGATCTCTCATCTCCGGCATTAGAGGAAGTTAAGGAGGGATCTTATAGACAACAGTCTAAACAGTTCTATGATTACGTTGATTCCAATAATATTTATATAACGGATGAGTCTTTTTACCAAGAAAAAGATATACTTGAAGTTGTTCTTGTAGCTGCTGAAGAGAAAAAGGGGGCCATGATGCGTGCCACCCTGCCTGATAGAGAACCTTTAAACCAGCAAATTGAATCTATCAATTCGGTTGGTGGTGACTGTTATGTCATCCCGAATACCGTGATGGTTGAAGGAGAAGAATGGGACAACTCAATAGTATACCTTACTAAGGACTATGATTACAGAAGTTTCTCAGATAAAGAGCTTCCTTTTGACAATGGAGCGCACAAAGACCATAGAGGTTTGGGGGAGTTTTTCGGATATCCTGAGGAAGAAATTGAGGCCTACGCTGAACATGGTATGTGGCCCCACGGTTTTACTCAGGAAGATAACTCTTTCGTACCTTTAGACTATGTTTCTGGTACAGAGCATGTTTTCCCGCCGTATTCTGCCGCTAAACAATATGGGGAGGATGAGGAAACTGTAAAGAAGGTTGAAAAGTTGACAAGCTATTCAGTAAGAGATAGTCCTGACTCTGTTGAAAAATTAGTTGATACAGCCGAGGATAGATACCGCAAACTTCAAAATTTAGAAGAAGAATACGGTGTTGAGCTCACCAGCATGATTTAAATTTCTAATTTTCTATCCAGCCTTCCAGTTTTTCAAGTGATAAGAGCTGGTAGTCCGGGTCTTCTGTAAATATCTCCATACACCACGTACTGTTGAAGTCGTTCATCCGGTCTATTAGAGGTTGGAACTCGATCTCTGAGCTTCCTAAAGGTAGATGCATGTCTCGTCCCTCACGCGTATCTGTAAGATGTAGGTGTGAGATTAAATGTGAGTATTCTTCTAGAAACTCTTCGGTTTCTTCCTGTCCTACTTCTGAGAAGGCATGTCCCGTGTCAAGACACATTGAGACTTCAAGTTCTTCCAGTAAAGGTCCTAGTTCAAACAGTTCAAGTCCTCTCCACTGTCCAAGATTTTCAAAACAGACTTCTATACCGTGTTTCTCTCCTATCTCATCAAGTCTTTCTATCTGATCAGGAAGTCTTTCGATCTCATCTTCTGCGTCGTCGTAACGCATATCTGCGTGTGTAACAACTTTTTCTGCCCCTAGTTCCTTCGCGAATTTTATCATCCTTTCTTGGTACTCGAGTAAACCTTGGTTTATCTCAGGTACTGAAGTTGCTAAAGGCTGTTTAAAGGGAAGATGGATAGTTATTTCGAATTCTTTCTCTTCTAAAGCTTCTTTAACTTTTTCCGGTTGTATCTCCTCTACAGGTCTTTCATGCTCTCCTATACCGAACTCAATGAAGTCGAACTCTTTAGGTGTGTTTTCTATGTGTTTTATGAGATCTCCTTCCGGCCCTAGACTTATTCCTTTCATTTGATGATCACTACTGTTTCCTCTGTTTCTACCATTTCTCCTTCACCTTTAAACACTCTCTCGCGTTCAACTTTGTACATCTCCGGCTTTAGGTGTTCGTCTGCGACTTCAAGTCTTCCATCTAGTAGATTCCACTCGTTGTTCTCAAGTGCTTCCTCAATCTCTCCTACCTTGTTACCGTACTCCGGCCCTGCCTTGGAGTAGTCCAGCTTTATCCTTGTTATCTTGTCCTCTGTTTCTGGCTCTCCTTCACAGACTTCAAGGTTTTCAACATGCATGACCTCTTCTACGGCTTCAGTGAACTCTTCTATATCTCCGTACACCTCTACCTGTCCAAGTTTCTCTGTTGGAGCCATCTGGTTCTCTGATTTATAGCCTCTTAGTGCAGAGATAACTTCCATAGCTCTCTCACCTTTCTCTAGGTCTGCGTCAACCTCTAAAGGTTCAGGCCATTCCGACCTGTGGATACTGACAGCCTCGTCGTACATATCGTACCATAACTCTTCTGTTATATGTGATAGGAAAGGCGCAAACAGTTTTAGGAATACTTTGTGACATCTCTGAAGAGTGTACTCTGTTGAAGGATTTCCTTCCTCTTCAAGTCTCTGCTTCGCGATTTCCAGGTAGTTGTCGCAGAACGTGTTCCAGAACACGTATCTTAACCGGTCTCGGGCTTTTGCGAACTCGTAGTTCTCCATTTTCTCTGTTGTGAACTCTACTAGTTCGTCTAGTTCTCCGAGCATCCATCTGTCAAGTTCTTCAAGCTCGTCTTTCTCTACTGTCCCGGACTCTGGCACCAGCATCTCTACAAGTTTTGATGCGTTCCAGAGCTTTCTCATCAGTTTCTCTCCAGCCCGTAGTTCTTTTTCCTTGAACGGGAAGTCGTCTCCGACGCTGGAACCTGCTGCCCAGTAACGTGCTGCGTCAACAGGGAACTCCTCCAAAACTTCTGCAGGTGATACTACGTTTCCTTTTGATTTGCTCATCTTTTCACGGTTCTCGTCCAGTACGTGGCCGTGGTTCATAACCTGTCTGAATGGTACTTCTCCAGTATGTTCGTAACATTTGACAACGGTGTGGAACAGCCAGAACGTTATGATATCATGACCTTCCGGTCTCAGGTCAAACGGGTATAGCTCCGGCCTTTCCATAGAGAAACCATCGTCATAGTCCCATTGAGCGTTTATTAAAGGTGTTAAGGAGCTTGTTGCCCATGTGTCGAACACGTCTTCTTCCGGTCTGAACTCGGTTGATCCGCATTCAGAACACTCTTCTACTGACGGCTCGTCCTCTATAGGGTCTACAGGTAACTTTTCTTTTTCTGCGATTACTTCTTTGTTACATTCTTCGCAGTACCATACAGGGAAAGGTATTCCGGAGTCTCTCTGCCGGGAGATACACCAGTCCCACTGTAGTCCTTCAATCCAGTGTTTGTAGCGTGTAAACATTTTTTCCGGGTACCACTCCATCTGTTCTCCGGCTTTTAGGTACTCTTCTTTCTTATCCAGTAGTTTGATGTACCACTGCTCTTTAACCAAGAACTCTACAGGTGTATCACATCTTTCGTGTGCCTGTACAGTATGCTGGATCTGTCGGGAGTCAAGCAGTACTCCCTCTTGTTCTAAGTCTTCAATAATTTTCTCTCTGGCTTTTTCGGTGCTTAAGCCTTCGTAGTCTCCGGCTTCTTCTGTCATTGTTCCGGATTCGTCTATAGCAAGTTTCAGATCTAGGTCATGTGCTTGATACCATTCGATATCGTTTTGGTCTCCGAAGGTACAGCACATAACGATTCCGGAGCCTGTGTCCATGTCAACTCTTTCATCCTCGATTATCGGTACTTCCTGTCCAAACAGAGGTACTCTAGCTTTTTTACCGACTAGTTCCTGGTTTTCTTCGTCTTCTGGATGTACAAATACTGCTACACAAGCCGGTAGGAGCTCTGGCCGTGTTGTTGAGATAATGAAGCTGTCTCCGTCAACGACTTCGAATCTGATATCGTTAAAACGTCCTTGTTTATCTAAGTCTTCTGACTCAACCTGGCTTATAGCTGTCTCACATTCAGGACACCAGATTGCAGGTCCTTTTTCTCTGTATTCCCGGTCTTTCTCGTATAGGTCGATGAATGATAGCTGTGAAATTCTCTGTACTCGGGGCTCTATAGTCTTGTATGTGTTTTCCCAGTCATGGCTGATTCCTAGGCTTTGCATGTTTTCTGTGAACTGGTTTTCGTACTCCAGACATACTTTTCGGCATTTTTCCTGGAACTCTCTGCGTGTGTAGTCCTGATGTCTTATATCTAGCTCTGATTCGGTTAAACGTTCTGAGGCGATCCCGTTGTCGTCGTAGCCGAAAGGCTGGAACACTTTCTTTCCCCGCATTCTCTGGAATCGTGCCATAAAGTCTTGGAGCGTCTGCCCGTATAGATGACCCATATGGAGGCTTCCTGAAACTGTTGGTGGGGGCGTGTCTATAGAGAATACTTCGTCTCCTGTAAGGTTTTCGTATACATAAGTGTTGTTTTCAACCCAGCTCTGTTGCCATTTTTCTTCTACTTGTTCGGCTTTGTAATCTCCTTCCGGCATAGTTTTAGTTCAGCTCCTGTTTTAAACCGGTCAAGGTATTCTTAAATGGGTTTTTCAAAGCTTGAAACCTGGTTCTGCTTGTTGTTTTTGTTTTCATAGAAAACCTTTGAGAGGTATAAATTAGAGTTTTAGACTGAAGGCTGTGATAATCAGTTTCCGATTTTTGGGTGTACAAAGCGGCCACCCTTGATTGCCTTCAAAATCATGAATTGAAGTTGTTTGAGGATTGTTAAAAGTTCTTTGAAAAGACAAGATAAAGTTGTGATATATAAGTAACAAAACCTTTTTATGTATGGGCGCACCATTACTAAGTATGACAGAAGAAAACCTTAACTTCGGCGAATACGAAACCAATATCGTACAACTAAGCGACACAGAGCTTGATGGAGTACCTTACGATGAAATCGCCGAGAATTATGGCGAAGGAGAAGCAGACGCTTTTGTCTACGCGGGAGACGCATCCAAGAAACAAGGTAATGACGTGATATCCCCCGAAGAGTATCTTGAGCAGTTCGAAGAGACATATGAAGATCTTTCCAAGATACAGGAAGAAACAGACACAGAAGTTCTTGTAGAACCAGGGAATCATGCTCCTATAGCGGGAGCTCACACCCCATGGAATGACGAGGAAGACATCGATACAAAATACGTCGAAGAAGTTGAAACTTTACTAGAAGACGAATATGAGGAGTTCGCTGACTACGATGGAAACTCATTTGAGTTCTTAGCAGAAGAATACAATTTAACTAATATTGAATATAATTCAGTGGAAGTCGGAGACCTAACCATTATTGGCGGAACACACCATGACGGAGAGATGGAGAAAATAATTGAAAAAGAGTGGCTGGAAGAAACTCCGGGACTTGAAGAACTGGGATATGATACAGAGGAACTGGCTGAGGAAATTGAGGTAGATAATAGCTATGATGGGATACTTTCAGACGTTCCTATTGTAGGAAACATACTAGACTACTTCTTGGGAGAGACCCGAAACCCTGAACCTGAAGAGATAACTTTAGAAGACGTCCCTGAAGATTATGGAATGACAGAAATTCACCAAAATTTAGAAGAAGCGCTTGAACTGAAGAATTATTTTGAAGAGTCCATAGAAAACGCAGACACCGACATATACCTTACACACCACGGAGCACCAACATCAACAGCAGGAGAGTACGGCTCAGCAGTAGTAGACAACATAGTGGACAACTATTCTGATGAAATAGCAATAGTTGGAGGAGGACATACAGGATCCGCAGGAATAGACGAATACCAAGAAACACCAGTGTTCAACACCAATTATGGAGCAGTAGCAGAAATAGGATATCAGAAAGGAGAGGTAGTATATAGCGATATCTACAACAAGTCAGAACAGGGCCAAGCCAGCATAGATGATCTAAGTGACGAAGAACTGATAAGACAAACGGTGCCATTAATGGCTCAAACAGGAGGTCCCGAAAAGTTCTATGAAAATATGGGCCAACTACCTGATGCAGCAAAAAATAGATTAGACGAACTTAGACCTCAGATAGAGGAAGAGTGGGAAAATTTGCAGAACACTGTTCCGGAATCGATAGAGCCTCAAAGAGCCTAATGATCTAAAAATGTTCTAGGCTCTTGTTGCCAGGAAACTTCATACCGTCCTCGGCAAGTATTACTTTAAAGTCTTTTTCCTCTTTAAGTCGTTCTCCTTGTTTTTCCATATCGGAGTTGAGAAAACTATGGTTGAAGTGTGTGAGTATTAATGTCTTCGGACTATTCTTCCTCCTACTGTTCCAGGATGTATAGCTTCATCTATAGTTAACCGTCTTAGATATCTTTAGTTTTTGAAGAAGATTTTTCCGGTCTAGTAATAAATCTCTTTGGATGTATTACCTATTTTGTTATGAGTTTAAAGTATTTTGAAGAGGCTAAAAGGTTGGAAGACTTAAACGAGGACAGGTTTGATCTAGGTTTTGAATCCTTATTATCTGAGGAAAATGATGAAGGAATAGTTTATACCACCTCCTCCGGAGGCCGCAGTATGAAGGTAGTTTCTAGAGGAGAACAACTAGATTATGAAGAAACCTTTATGCTTGAGGATAGAATCGTGGGGTTAGAATCGGACGAAAGACTTAGACAAAGAACTATCTGGGATTCAGAAGGTTTTTTGTATGGTCATACAGCTAAGATTGTCAGAGATTCTTACGAAGATGTTAATGAAGCTCGTTTATTGGAACAGGGAGAGTATGGCGAGGATTTAGGTGTTGAGATTACTGATAGAGATGATGTTAAAGATTTGAAGACTAGGGAGGAATTCAACGAGTGCTGGAGATGGCTTGCTTATCCTGAGCCGGACACAGACATAAGTTTGAGAGATGTGTATACTGAAACAGCGGACTTTTACAGAGACTGAATAGCGTCCATATCTTTGTCACTATATAACCGCAACATTTATATGTTGTCGTTACTATATAGTAACATATGAGAGTGGTTCAAAAGATGTATGGTGATGTCGCGGACGAAAGCCTTAATGACCTGAGACAACAGGTCGGGAATGGTAATATTGAACTCAAAAAAATGAGAATATACACAAAAAAGCCGTGATAAATAGATGAAAAAAGCACTAGTTGTTGTTCACCCGCATGAAGAGTATGATCACGGGGTAGTGGGCGAACAGTTCGAGGAGTATGTACAATCATTTGAAGGAGACACCTATGTAGTTCCATCAGTAAAGTCGGACAGGTGTGAAAGACCTTATGGTGACGCAGAGATCTATGATGAAGTGCTTGAAGAAGACTTTTATGGAAGCCTTAAAGAGGAAGATAATGAGTTTTTGGAGACAAATTATGACGAAGTTATATTAGCAGGTGGATACGCTAGAGAATGTCTCCGCAACACTCACCAAGGAATATCCGGCAGAGATGTTCAAGTTAATATTGAACCTGAGATAACCTATGACCAAACTTTCCGTAACACCGAAGGATTTACATTATCAGAGGTCATAGCTACAGGAGATAAAGAGATAATAGGAAAATTCTTGGAGCCCTTCAATAATGGAGAAACAGGACTAGTGTGACTATCTTATCCTACTTCCTTTCTCTATATCCCCTTCTGATTTAAGCAGCGAAACATTTCCTTCTTCGTCTTCTGCCGCCAACATCATACACTCGCTTTTTTCTCCCCTAAGTTCTGCGGGCTCCAGATTTGCTAAAATTGTAACCTTCTTACCGTCAAGCTCGTCTGGTCTATAATGATTCTTCAGTCCGGCACAAGTCTGTAGAGTGGCCTCTCCAATATCTATCTTGACTTTGTAGAGCTTATCTGCGTTCGGATGTTCTTCTACAGAAACTACCTCTCCAACCCTGATATCCATGTCCTGAAAGTCTTCAAAACTAACTGTGTTGTCGTTAAAACTGTCTTCTTCTGACTCTTCCATAGCATCTTTCTTCTCGTCAACCTCTATCTTTTCAAACAATATTTCTCGTTTACCAAGCCTGTGCCCGGACTCTATGCCTCCAAGTAACGGATCTACAAACTCGTTAAATCCCTCTTCTGTATGTATCTCGGTGTTCAGCATACCGCCAATTTTTTCGCTTGTTTCCGGTGTAAAAGGATAAAGTGTTACTCCAAGAGCTCTTATTATCCTGACAGATACGTGTATTGTCTCATCTCTCCTGTCTTCGTTGTTCCATGGCTCCTCTTCAGACAAGTATCGGTCTCCTAGCCTTGCAAGCTCCACTGCTTTATCTAAAGCTTCTTTGGGTTTGTGTTCTTCGAAAAACTTCTCGTATTCTGAGATGATTCTTTCTGCCTCATCTACAACTTCCTCGTCTCTCTGTTCTAAATCTGCCGCAGGTGCTTTATTATCGAACCATTTTTCGGTTAGGCTCAAAGTCCTGTTGACAAAGTTTCCAATGGTATCGTTCAATACATTGTTTATCTCGGATTCAAAGTCTTTCCAAGAGAACGTTGTATCGTGGTTTCTCGGTATCTTACGAGCTAAGTAGAATCTCCAGTAGTCTGCAGGATACATATCCAATGCGTCCTCCGTTGAAAGACCTTTGCCTCTTGACTTCGAGAACTTCGTATCCTCTGCAAGCAAGTACTCTTGTATAAACTCGTAGTGTGGAAGCGAGTAGTCTGTTTCCTCTGTACTTGAACCTGTTAGCATCGAAGGCCACATAACGGCGTGGAATATAGTATTATCTTTTCCTATAGAGTAGTATGTCTCTGCATCTCCTGTCCAATAATCTTTCCATTCGTCGTTGTCCTGGAAAAGTTCTCTTGTAAAGCCTATATAACCTATAGGTGCATCAAACCATACGTAGAGAACTTTATTGCTGTAGGTGTCAGCGTCTAAGCTTTCAACTTCTAAACCTTCTTTCTCAATTCTCCTGTTTACCCTGTTCACAGGTATTTCGAATCCCCATTCTATATCTCGGGTTATACACCGTGGTTCAGTGTCGTCAATTGCGTTCAGTACTTCTTCAAACTTTGAGTCGGGGACAGGCTGAGGTTCCGCGTTTTTAATCCAGTCTCTTAATTCCTCTTTAAACTTGGTTAGATCGAAGAATAAGTGTGTAGTCTCTCTGAACTCTATATCCTCGCTTCCTGAGATGGTGGAGTAAGGCTCAGTCAGTTCTTCCGGCTCCACAAGTTTTCCACAGTCGTCACACTGGTCTCCTCGTGATAATCCTCCACAGTGTGGACATCCTCCTTCGACGTACCTGTCTGGAAGGAAACGGCCATCTTCTTTAGAGTAGGGGAGCGTCTGTTTCTTCTCTTTTATGTATCCGTTACAGTAAAGCTCAGTGAACATGTCATGGGTCTGTCTTTTATTGTACTCGCTGTGGGTATCACTGTAGATTGAGAAGTCCATAGCCATCTCTTCAAGAACTTCTTCAATCTTCTCATGTTGCTCGTCTTTAAGTTCTTCTACCGGAATATCTCTTTCGATAGCTTCAAGCTCTAGAGGTGTTCCGTGCACGTCGCTTCCGCATACGAAAATGTTGTCTACTCCTCTAAGATCCAGATATCTATGAAATATGTCTGCCGGAAGGAAGCTTCCTACAATGTTTCCTAGATGCGGTACGCCGTGTATATATGGTAGTGCCGAGGTTACAGTGACCTTTCTTTCAGAGATAAATAATCCACCTAAAACTAAAGTTAAGAGATAAACTCTTTAAACTGACTATTCTTCATCAGGCATAACTTAGTATAGAGAAGACATCTAGCCCAAAACTAAAACATTTAAACAACTCCAGACAGGCCTCCAGCATTCTTAACTAACTGGGTTAGGTTTTTGAAAGCTGGGAGATAGTTGATAACATGAAACAAAAAAAGACTAAGATTGTCGCTACTATAGGTCCAGCATCCAACTCTAAAAGAACGATAGAAGAACTCGTTGATGCAGGGGTCGATGTTTTTAGATTCAACTTCTCTCACAGTGACCATGAAACACATGAAGAGGTTTTCGATAGAGTTAGAGAGGTATCTGATGATATTGCCTTAATGCTGGACACCAAGGGTCCAGAAGTAAGACTTAGAGAAGTAGAAGAAAGCACAGAGCTTCAAGGCGGCGAAACTGTCGAGATCACTTCTGAAAAAGTTATAGGAAACAGTAGAAAGCTTTCAATAAATCATGTAGGTATAGAGAACAGGCTGGAAGAGGGAGACAGAATACTAATTGATGATGGTAAAGTAGCTCTAAAGGTCAAAGCCATCGGAGAAAACATAGAATGTCTTGTACAGAATGGAGGAGAGATAGGTTCACGTAAATCCGTTAACGTACCGGGCAAAGACGTAGGTCTCTCAGCTCCTACAGAAAAAGACCTTAAAGATCTGAAGTTCGGAGCCGAGAAAGGTTTTGACTTCGTGGCTCTATCGTTTGTGAAAGAAGCTTCAGACGTAGAAGAAGTAAGACAGTTCCTAGAAGAACATGATGCAGATATTGATATCATATCTAAGATTGAGCATTTGAAAGCTGTAGAGAACTACAGCGAGATTTTGGAAGCATCAGATGGTGTTATGGTTGCACGAGGAGATCTTGGTGTGGAGGCAAGACCTGCAAGAGTCCCTCTGCTACAGAAAGAGCAGATCAGAGAGGCTAATAGAGCTTCTAAGCCTGTTATAACTGCAACTCAGATGCTCGAATCAATGACTGAGAATCCTATGGCTACACGAGCCGAAGCCTCCGATGTTGCAAACGCTGTGATAGATGGTACGGATGCAGTTATGCTTTCCGGAGAATCGGCTGTGGGAGACTATCCTGTTAAGGCAGTAGAGTTCATGAAAAATATTGTTAAGGAAGTAGAGAAATCAAATGGAGACGATATACACCATACAGTTAAACAAAGATCTAAGACTGTGACAGATGTAATATCCAAGAGTGTATGGCAGTCATCAAAAGATCTGGATACAGACCTTATAGTCGCTCACACCTCTTCAGGCTCCACAGCAAAAAACATTGCCAGATACAGGCCAAATCAATCCATAATAGCATTCACTGATAAAAAAGAAGTGAAGAGGAAGCTTAATCTAGTATGGGGAGTGAAACCAATATATATAGAGTTTTCAGGATCTGTAGACGACTTAATCTACAGATCTGCTAAAACGCTCTATGATAGAGGTATTGTCGAAGAAGATAATCAGATTGTGCTGTCATCAGGCGTGCCTACAGCCGTACCAGGAGCAACTAACATGATGGAGATAAGAAATGTCGAAGATATTCTAGAGCACAAAAGCTAGATTATACGGCTTTTGAGTCTTGTAAGGCTTGAAAGCCCATAATCCGGCTTTCTGAAATCTTCTGCCTGTGAAAGCTGTTCTCTATCAATATCTCCTGACATGACAGCTGCGGTTGTCATTCCCAGTCTATTACCTGTTTCGATATCAGCAAAACGGTCTCCTATAAATGCTGAAGAGCTCGGGAAATAGCTGAAGTACCTTTTGAGAATTTTCCGGTACTCTATACTCGGTTTTCCTATAAGTACTGGCTCTGCAAAGCTTTCCAGCGCTTTATTGTATGTTCCCTGGTGCGGTTTTATCTTAGACATTGTTCTGAATGTGGACTCTCTACTACATAAGATAAGATCTCCGCCGTTTTGGAGGATTTGCTGCGCTTTCTCAAGTTTATCGTAGGAAAACTGTCTATCTAAACCTATTAGAACAGTGTCAGCGTTTTGATCTACTCTTATCTCCTGTTTATCCAACTCTTCCATAAGTCCTTGTTCTCCTATAGCGTAGACCTGGTTAATATTCCTCTCCGCCAAGTATTCTGCAGCCACATAACTAGAGGTAATTATATCGTCTTTTTCTGTAGGGATACCAAAACCTGTTAACTTCTTCGCATACCCTTCACGTGAGAGAATACTGTTGTCGGTGTGGAAGTAGATTTTCTTACCGGCCTCGCGTAGACTGTCTATTGTATCCTCCGCTCCTATAATGGTTTCATCCCAGTTCCATATGGTCTTATCTAGGTCGAAGAAAAAGTACTTGAGCTCATCGGTATCCATAAGGTTGTTCTGGTCTTTAAAACTCTTATACGTAATTATGTCAGGTTCAACAGAACCAGTGAAAGAACCTTTTCCCAGCGCGGAAAGGAGTTAGGAAAAGGATATTAACTTTATTTATAATCCTGATCCAAGTTTCCCTATGAAGATAATAAAAATCCTGTTGATCTTCTTGTTTCTGTCTATAAGCGCTGTATCTGCGGAACACGAACAGAGAACAAGCGTTCCTGAGATAAGTATTGAAAATGGTGAAAGCTTTGAGGTCTATTCGGACGAAATGGGTAGTATAGATTCCATAGAATTAGAAATAAGACACGATGATGAAACAGATCCTTGGGGATCAGATGTTGAAATAGAGAATGAAGATTTACAGAATGTAGATGAAGAGACATTATCTGAAGAGGATGGTTTGATAGAAGCAGAGCTTGATGGGTCTATGGAGCTTTTCGAATCAGATATAGATGTCTATGCGGAAGCTGATACAGACATACTGGTAAGCGGTATAACTCTTATAGGAAGTCAGAGATTCCAAGAGGTGGAGTATGCCGAAGAAGAGGGAACGGGTATTGCTGAGACATTTCATCCGGAGCTGGCTCTTTCAGTACAGCATCCTGACGATCAGGATCTAGAATATACTTTCTACAATATAGATGACGAATCAGAGCTTGGGGAGACATACTCTTTCACTACCTGCGGCCAAGATGGACGTCATGGTCCGGAGCAAGAAGACTGTAATGAAGAGTATCAAGGTAGTAGTCTAGAAGGAAACGTAGAGATAGTTGGAGGTGACAGCGGGGTACAGGAGTGGGAGGTTCCCTTTACCGGAAGATATAATCTGACTGCTGTAGGAGCACAAGGAGGAGGTCCGCATGGAGGAGAAGGCGCTTTAATAAATACAGAGTTGGCGCTGGAACAGGGAGACAGACTGAGGATTGTGAGCGCTCAACAGGGAAATCTGTTCGACCAGACCTTTACTGCCGGTAGTGGAGCCTCTTTTGTAGCTAGAGTAGTTGAAGATGGCTACCAGATGTTCGATGGAGAGGAGGTAGAGCCAATACTCATAGCGGGAGGAGGAGCCGGATCTACACGAGCAAATGAGAACCAGGATGCGAATCTAGGGGAGTGTGGACGAGACGCAACCCATCAGACAGGAGCCTCTGGAGAGACAGGAGATGGAGGCTGTGGTGGAGATGGAGGAGAAGGAGCCAACAGTGTCAGTTCTGGAGCAGGACTTCTAGGGGACGGACACCACTCAGGAACTGTTGAAGAAGATCCTCTCGCATATATTGGTAGTTCCAGGGGAGGGGTAGCGGACTCTCAAGGAGGCTTCGGAGGAGGCGGAGGCTCAAGAGAGGTAATATGGGACAGAGCCGGTGGAGGCGGAGGCTACTCCGGAGGAGGTGCTGCCCGTGGAGGTAACAATGAATGGGCTGCAGGAGGAGGCGGAGGCTCCTACATAACTAATGATCCGCGATACGATATAGAGGTCCTAAACGAAGAAGTCTCTTCTACAGGCCAAGGGATTGTTGAGATAGAGATCGAGGGCAGTCCAGAACGGATTATCGGAGATGATTCTGTAGAGTCAGGAGAAGCTGCGGAGGTAGAGTGGTCTGATAGAGACAACTTCGAGGAGTACAGCTGGGCTGTAGAGGTCTGTACTGAGGGTAGCGAGGAATGTGTCCTGAACACTAATCCCTGGAATTTCGCTGTGGAGATCGAGGACCCTGAATTTGACCTAGAGTTCGAAGACTATACTACAGAGCATGCTTTTGATGTTGTGACGGAGATAGAGTTCGGAAGAGATGCTTATGAACCGAGATGCGACTTCAACTTTACGAATACAAGAAACGGTGAGCACTATGAGATAGAGGATGTAGAAGTAGAGCCTATCTCTGGCACAGACCGGGAGGCAGTATGTGAAGCAAAAGTTTACGATGAGAGTCATGAGGACTTCGGCGGAGAACTATTCGAAAACTACGATGTCCTAGACGATATAGAGGTAGGTGTGAACGTTACAGATGAAGATGTTGGCCACAAATACTTAGAGGATGAAAGACAGATACCTAACCAACCACCTGAACTGGTCTCAGAAAGCCCTGCCGACGGTTCAATAGTGACTGAGGATGAAATAGAGCTCTCTGTAACTCCAAGAGACCAGGACGATGAGGATATAACTGTTTACATCTATGAGACGGCCGAGGCAGGTCAAAACTCTGACACTCTGCTCTACAGTGAGACGGTTAACGACTTCGACCAAGTAAGTTTTGACGATTGGGGGGATCTCGCCCCGGGAGAGGATTACACATGGTCAGTTGCGTTCGATGACACACATGAGAACTCTACATTTGAGTTTGATTTTCTACGTTTAACCTCGGAGAGTTACAGGGTTGAGAAAACTTTGGAATATGACTATACTACACTTTTACTTATGGAAGAAGAGAATACGGACTTCGTATTTAGTGTACAGAACAGGATAGATGCCACTCAAGAAAGTCTTAGAACCTATGTAGAAGGTCCGAACGCTAGATTCATGGACTCTGGTGAAGAAGTTAAGGAGTATGATATGGGTCCTGGTGAGGAAAGACAGTTCCATATAGAACTTGAGCCTGAGCAGACTGGTGATAAGGAATTAAAATTAGTAACCGAAGATCAGGTGACAGGAGTTAACACTACAGAGTCTGTTCCTGTCACGGTTAGAGAGTTTCCCGAAGCATATGATCCTTACAGAGTTCCAGGAATAAGTGTGCTACAAGTATTATTTTTAGCTCTTGCAGCTACCGGTCTTTATTCTGTACGACTCTGACTATATATCCTGCGACACGGTTTCTAAGCTTCTTTGAGTTGAACTCGCCCATATCTTTGAGTTCTTCTTTGTTTTCATCGAAGTCTTCGCCGAATCTTTCCTCATCAGCGTCTACAAGATCTTTTGCTAGTCGTTTAATGTATGTTGGTCTTACGCGTCCCATCAACCTAAGAGTCGAAGACAACATTCTTAAACTACGGGGTCGCTGAAAACTTTATACGGATGAGAAAGTACCGAGAGTTCCTTACTTCTGCATTTCCAGATGATATTGTAACGAAGGCAGTCCATTTATACAAAGTTGTGAAAATATTTACGTTCTTTTACATACTTTTGGCAGGTTTCTGGATAGCTTTTACTAGAAGTCTGATAGTAGGTATCTCTTTCATGTTCTTCAAGTTCGCGGCTTTTTGGCTTACCTCTATCTTTGTTGCTCCAGGAGGAAGACCAGCGGTATAAACGTTAAGAGCTGAAATGCAAGATATGGCAGATCCTTTATATCTCCCTGATAGAGAGTACCGGAAGAAGTTTGAATCCTCAGTAGTGAAAGTAGAGTCTGATGGAAGCTACATAGTACTTCAAGAGACTCTTTTCTATAAGGAGGGAGGAGGACAACCCTCAGACAAGGGAAAAATTTACTGGAAAAACAAAGAATCTGAAGTAGTCGACGTTCAGAGAGAGGATGGAGAGGTAAGACATTACATTAAGGGACAGCTGCCTAAGCCTGGAGAGAAAGTCAAAGGAGAGATAGAATGGGATAGACGTTACAAACATATGAGAATGCATACTGCGCAACACTTAATATCTTGGATCGTTCTGAACATGTACGGAGCCTCAACAGCCGGAAATCAGATACATGAGGACTACTCTCGTATCGATTTCAAACCTGTAGAGTTCTCAGAAAGAGATGTAGAGAAGATTGAGAAAGCTGCAAATTCGCTTATAAAGAAAGAGCTTGGAGTCCAGAAGAAGATGATGGACAGAGAACAACTCGAACAGCAAGTAAAGGACGGAAGAACGAAACTTGACATAATACCGGATCATATCGATCCTTTAAGGATAGTAGTTATAGGAGGCGAAGATATCTGTCCTTGTGGAGGCACGCATGTGGATAACCTTGAAGAGATCGGAGAAATCGAGATAACAGATCGGAAGAGTAAAGGCTCAGATACTGAAAGAATAAAGTTCGAGCTGGCCTAGTAAAGATAGCTGTCAGAGGTCTTTAATCTGTCTTCAATAAAGCTATCTTTGTACCATTCGTCTATATCTGTAGTGTTTGGTCTTTCTCCATATGCTTCAGTCCATTCCCAATAACAGTAACCATTATTGTTGAAGGTTATTTCCTCTTTTACTTTTTCTACAGGCAAAATTAGCTCTCCGATTAAGGCAGATTCAATTTCCGGACTTAGAGGCTCTAAAGGTACGCTGAAATCTTGTTCGAAATCTTTCTCAAAATCAGAACGAGGGTAATGGACTACAGTATGGAGTAGAGAATCTCTCTCAGCCAGTTTATTTATAGAGTTCTCTCTCATGTAGATTCCTCCTGGTCTGGAGTACCAGTTCCCAGTACCATCCTGGCCTTGGCTTACTAATACGGCAGCTCCTTTCGCCTGAACCTCTATATCTTCAAAGGCTCCGTCTTTGACTACGAGGTCTATACATCCATTGTTAACACGCTCCATGTTGTAGTTTTCCTCAAGATATCTCTCAACCATGTCACCTATACCTTCAGTATATCGGTCTAGATCTGGTCTACCCCACTCTTCCCTCTTATCTGCAGGCCTTTTCTCAAGAGGTCTGACAGAGTTTTTGGTTCTATTGTTCATGACAAAGTAGGGATGCCAAGGTCTATAGGATCCGCCGAGCTCAGAATATAGCTTGTTTATCGTCTCTGTCCCTGTCATTTCACTATCCTTTATCGATATAGGTATCTATTCTTCGTAGTACTCATCTCTCTTCCTCTGTTCCTTATCTTTCTGGCTGTCTGGCTTGTTCGCTCTTGGTCTGCCTGTCTCTGGGTCTTTCCGGAAGGTGACACCCACTTCTTTCAGGAAATCATTTACTGCTTCACCTATCTTCATTGGCTTGGTCGATTTCCCGTGTTCTCCGGACTCACCTTTGAATACTATCCCTCTATCTGCCATATAGTCAAGCATTAGCAGATCGTGGTCAATAATCATCAATGGTTTCTCTGTTTTTCTTGCATAGTTTTTCAACATCTTGCCAAGTTTTACACGTGATTCAACATCCAAGTATGCTGAAGGCTCATCCAAGAGATACAGGTCCGCGTCTTTAGCTAGACAGATCGCTATTCCTACTTTCTGTAGTTCTCCACCTGAAAGTTCGTTAAGGTTTTTCTCGTATAGTTTTTCTAGTTCCAAAGGTTTTGCTATACGGTTCTCAAACCTTTTGTTATCAAGGGAGGTATGCTGTGATACTACATTCGCTACAGTTGTGTTAGAGGACTCTAGGTACTGTGGTTTGTACGAGATTGATAGGTCTAGAGCTTCTCCATTGTCCGGGCTTATTGCTCCGGCCAACATCTTTGCGAAAACCGTTTTTCCTAGCCCGTTTTCTCCAAAGATTGCAAGAATCTCTTCTTCATGTATACTGCCGGGAGCAGTCTCAAGTTCGAACTCGTTTTCTCCAAAGTCTTTCCTCATCTCTGGGAACTCGGCAACAGTTTCTTTCCTCTCAACTTGTGATCTTTTGGAACGGTCAAACTTTATCTCGTCGGCTCTGAAACGGACGTTGTGGGTTGGAAGGTAGCCTTCTAAGTAACGGTTTACTCCTTCCTTACTTGACAGAGAGTCGGACACCATCCCGTAGCTGGCTTGATCTCCGTAGAAGATATGTATGTTGTCTGAGATCAGGTCCAGTGTAGCCAGATCGTGTTCTACAGCCATAACACTTTTCTTCTCTCCAAGCTTCCGAATTTCTCTACCGGTCTTAAGTCTCTGTTTAACGTCTAGGAAGGACGACGACTCGTCGAACATGTAGAGATCTGCGTCTTTAAGTATGGTCGAGGCTATTGCGACCCGCTGTAGTTCTCCGCCTGAGAGCTGTTCGAGCTTTCTATCCAGTAAATGAGCTATGTCAAGTTTTTCTGCAACTTCGTTGAGCTGTTCTTCATCGATATTTTCTAAAAGTTCTTGGACCTTACCGCTGTATACATCAGGTAGCTTTTCAACCTGTTGTGGCTTATAAGCCGATTTTACGTCTTCTTCAAGTTTCTCAAAATGTGTCTGTAGCCCTGTACCCCTGAACTCTTTAGTTACCTCTTCAAGTTTAGGAGGGTCTTCGTAATCTCCAAGGTTGGGTAGTATGTCGCCACTAAGTATCTTAAGTGAAACAGATTTTCCTATACCGTTTTTACCTATCATCCCTACTACTCGGCCACTGTCTGGCACAGGCAAGCCATAAAGTCTGAAACTGTTTTCGCCGAACTGATGGATTTTCTCCCCTTTTTCGTGAGGGAGCTGTATCATCTTTATAGCGTCATCGTAGGGATACTTGTTAATAGCCATCTTATGAGCTTCCATCACGTCTTCATCATCTATATGTAGCTCTCCTTCCTCTGTGAGGTAGAAACCTCCTTCTTTCCCCGCTCTATTTAAAGGATCAAAGTTGATTACGGTCTCTCTAGCTAAATCAGGCTCTATCTGTTCCTGATCGACTACTACAATAAATTTTTTCGAGTTTTTGTCAGTAGACATATTTAGAGGACGTGTAAGAAAGATTAATTAAACCATTTGAAGGATTTGGTTGGTAAGAAAGTTATAATGAAATAAAGGAAAGAAGGTTTTTACTCAAAGGCGAGCTGGTATTTCTCTCCTGTTACTTCGTCGATGATCTCTTCGAACTCTCCGACGGATAGGTTGATTTTTCCTTCGTAGTCGTCGTCTACAACGATCTTCTTACTCTGTCCTTCAGGTGAGAATACTGTGTTGACGGACTCTACTTCTGCCGGTGAGAGAAGTCCTTTAATGGTCTCTATATCTTCTGGAGCCTTCTCTACCACTCTTATTGATTTATCGACCTGGTCTGCTATCTTCTTGACAATCTCTCCACTTCTGCCGACTACTTTAGCGCCGTCACCTTCCTCTGTAATGATTACGATGACGTTATCCATGTCGAAGATTTTAAGAATTTCTGAGTCTCTGAGAGATGCGTGTTCTTTGCTCAGATCTTGGAGTATACGAGATACCTCTACATCTGTCTCTGTTATCTCGCCATTTTCCAGTTTATCCTCGCACCCGCTACAGAGCACATCACTCTTTAGACATACATTACATATTGGAGCCTTCATACAACAGTTTGGCACTGTCAAGAATTAAATAGTTGAGGAGAGAGATCTTCCTTTCTCCAAGCTTTGCTCAAAGTCTACTTCTAACCTGTTGTAGCTAAAAATCTGTCTTTCTGTAAGTCATGCTCACAATGTCGTACAATGATGCGGCAGTTAACGCTGCCAACCCGTAGAAAAGGAAATAGACGTTTACAGAATAAAGTATAAACCCTATAGAGAGCATAACTAGTCGAGCCTCATGACCTATAACCGGTTGAACCGTCTCTCTCAACTCCTTAATGAAGCCGTTTCTAACAGTGTAAGTCATGAGAACTGCTGCTATAGATAAGGCTTTGAGGTAAGGAGGTATTATAGGTGAGAGAACTGCTCCAAAAATAAGGATTGATTCATAGAATGGAGGTAGTAAAACAAGCATTATACGCGTGTTTGATGTTTTACCAGTCTTCCTAGATTCTTTGAAACATAGACGGGATGAAAAGAGGACTCCGATAACAAGAAGCCCGCTCAGAGCCGAAGTATGTCTGCCAGGATGGTTTAACATCAGAGCTGAAAATATAGATAAAACCAGTGTCAAAACAGCATAGAGATGTAATCGGTTGTAATTCACGTGTTCAATTCTTTAGAACCAAAGTTTTACCGTTTTCGGTGCAGAGAAAAATAAAAAGAAAATACAGACCTCCGTTAAGGGGGGGAGGGGAGTGTTCTTTGAAGACCGACGGGGTTTAATGTTTTCCATCGGCCTCCAAGGGGACGGAGGTCTGAGGGGTATTAAAGGGGGAAATATAAATTGTGAATATTATTTCATAACCTCGAGACCGAGATCGTTTACGTCGCTTACCTCGGCTTCTTGTTCTTCTTCAACTTCTCCAAGCACGTAAGGAGATTTTACGCCGGTTATAATCGATATTACCTGAAGTTTGCCTTCCAGTTCTTCTCTAACTCTTGCGCCCCAGATTACTTGTGCTTGAGGGTCAAGGTTGTTTTGAACTGTTTGGCCTACTGCGTTGATTTCATTCAGTGTTAGGTCTTGTCCGCCCGCTACGTGTAGGAGGGCTCCGTTTGCACCGTCGAACTCTACGTCGAGCAGAGGGTTTGATAGTGCTTCATGGATTGCTTCTTCTCCTTTGTTGTTTGTGTCGCTTTCTCCGTATCCTACTACTGCGACGCCTCCTTCGTTCATGATTGCTTTGACGTCTGCGTAATCTAGGTTGACCAGTGAAGGTTTGCTGATTGTTTCTGTTACTCCTTTGATCATGGTTGTGATCAGTTCATCTGCAACTCCGAATGCTTGGTCTAGCGGCATATCTCCAGCGATATCGAGTAGTTTGTCGTTTTCGATTACGATTGCTGTGTCTACGTGCTGTCTTAGTTTGTATAGCCCTTCTTCTGCTTTGCTCATTCTTGCGCCTTCTATTTCGAAAGGCATGGTTACTGTTCCGATTACGATACAGTCTTCTTTTTTAGCGATTTCTGCTAGAACTGGTGTAACTCCTGTTCCTGTTCCTCCTCCTAGTCCGCATGTCAGGAAGACCATGTCTGCGTCTTTGAACAGGTTTCTTAGCTCTGCACGGTTTTCTTCTGCTGCTCGTGCTCCTTTTTCTGGATGTCCTCCTGCGCCAAGTCCTTTTGTCAGGTCTCGTCCTACTAGGATTTTTCTGTCTGCTGAGGACATTTCTAGGTGCTGTTTATCTGTGTTGATTACAACTGTCTCTGCACCTTCTACATCTTTCTTTTGGATACGTGTGACTTGGTTGTTGCCTGCGCCTCCGGCACCGACTACCAAGATTTTAGCATCTTTTACGTCGTCCAGATTTTGAACGTCTTTTTCCGACTTCGTATTATTGATTATTGATTCCATTTGAACACCACGGCATCAGTATGCCTAACTTTTTTAAAGCGGCATATCTAATTCTACCTTAGAATAAGTCAAATTCAAGCCCAACTTGAATGCCCAAATGTGATTTCGGATTCAACGCCCAAATCGAATCCGGTTCGATCATACTCGCGCCCAAACGAGTGTTGATCAGTAGTCTCGAGTTCGTGGCCCAACACGAACACAAGATTAATGTTATATTCTAACCTTTAGTTGCCTAGTTTATAAAAGTTTGTCTTACTTCGTACAATCCAAGCTGTTCAATGTCTTTGAACAGTTACTGTTCATAACCGTTCATAGAACCCATATTTTTGCACTATGCTGTTTCCACTTATGGTTACAAAAAGCTTTATTACACCAAACATTCTTAGGATGGTAGAAAAGACTGAGGTAAAAAAGGTTTCGGAAAACGCACGTATCAACCTGTCTGAAGAAGAGACAGAAAAGTTCTCAAAAGAGTTTGAAACTATTCTTGAAGTATTCAATAAACTTGAAGAGATAGATACAGAGAACGTAGAGCCGGCATTCCATCCTATAGACGTAGAACCGGAGAAAAGAGAAGACAACGAAGAAGAAACTCTAACTGAAGAGGAAGTCTTCCAAAACACTGAAAATGAAGAAGAAGGATGGTTTAAAGGCCCTAGCGCATAAATACACGTTATGAAGATAGGAGTAATATCTGATACACACGACAATATTGAAGTAACTAAAAATGCTTTAGAACACTTCTCAGACAAAGAGGTGGACGTTGTCATCCACTGTGGAGACATGGTAGCTCCTTTTACAGCTGAACTTTTCGATAAAGACTTCGATTTCTATGCAGTGAAAGGAAACAACGACGGCGAATGGAGTCTAAGAGAAACTGTTGAAGAGTTCGGAACCTGGCTAGGGGATATAGGAGAACTTGAATTCGAGGGATACAGTATCGCGGTCTACCACGGAACAGAACAGGCAATAGTCGAATCACTGGTCTCTTCTGGAAAGTACGACTACGTTCTGAGAGGTCATACCCATACGAAAACTATACGTGAACAAGACGGCACAATCGAACTCAATCCTGGAGGTATAAAGCTCCCTGAGAGCTCAGAAGAGTTCCATATAGCTGTTCTAGATCTTGATACAGGCAATATAAGGCTTCACAAAGTCTGATCGGCACTAGTTTGAAGAGTTCTGATACTTCACAAAGAACCACGGGCTTTAACGGTAAGACTTATTTCAGTATATGGAGAAGAGTCTAAACAAGAGTATGGAAAAAAGAACAGTGCTTCAATGTCCCAAATGCGGAGGAAAGATGGAGTTTAAAGGTTACAGGCCGTTGTTTCCTGACTGTGAGAGATGCGGTTTAAGCCTCCATGTAGATGAATGTGATGAGCAGCAGTTTAAGACGCAATTAGATTAATTTTTAAGATTCGCTAGTGAAATCGACTCTATGGGTATAAAGCAGATAGTAGAAGAGAACAAAGAGTTTGAACATTCAAAGTTCTTGGATGAACTGAGATCAAAAGACTCTAAGCTAAACTTCATGAGGGAGACAGTCGAACCTGAAGAGAACAACGGTGATCTGAATGGAGTACCATTTGTCGTAAAAGACGCTATCTGCACAGAAAATGTTGTAACATCTGCAGGCTCAAAAATAATCGAAGACTACAAACCAGTTTTTGATGCAACAGTTGTCAAAAAACTGAAAAAGGAAGGAGCAACCTTCTACGGTAAAACAAATCAAGACGAATTTGGATTTGGAACATTCTCAACCAACTGCGCGTTCGAAACTCCAAAAAACCCTCACGACTCTGAAAGAGTTGTTGGAGGTAGCAGTGGAGGCGCAGGGGCAGTAGTAGCCGCAACAGATTACCCAATAATCTCGATAGGAGAGTCTACAGGAGGTTCGATAACAAATCCTGCAGCATACAACGGGGTTATAGGGATAACACCTACCTATGGAAGAGTATCACGTCAAGGACTAATAGACTATGGAAACTCGCTGGACAAGATAGGAGTACTCACGAAAACAGTTTATGGTGCAGCTAAAGGGCTGGAAGTAATATCTGGCCACGATAAAAACGATCAGACAACAGTGAAAGGCGCAGTGCCTGCGTTTTCAAACAATCTTGAAGAGAGAGAGGACCTGAAGATTGGTGTACCAAAACAGTATATAGAGTTAGAGGGTATGGAAGAAGGAGTAAGAAAAAATTTTGAAGAGTCACTAGAGTTCTTTAAAGATCAAGGCTTCACAGTTGAGGAAGTTGACGTGCCACTGCTTGATGCAGATTACTCTGTAGCAGCATACTATGTTATAGCAATGGCTGAAGCTTCAACTAACTTAGCAAGATTTTCAGGGATTCGTTACGGAATGGAGTTTGATACAGAGGAATACTCAGACTTCAATGAATACTTTTCAAAAGTTAGAACGGAAGGGTTTGGAGAAGAAGCTAAAAGAAGAATACTACTGGGAACATACACTAGACAGGCTGGTTACAGAGATCAGTATTATGTCAAAGCTGCGAAAGTTCGACGTAAGATAATCAACCAGCTAAAGGAAATATTCCAGGATTATGATGTACTAATATCTCCTTCAATGCCTAATATAGCACCAAAGATAGAGGAAGCAGAATCAATGAGTCCTGAAGAAGTGTACGCAATGGACACACTTACAGTAGGCCCGAACCTTGCCGGTATGCCTATGATATCAGTACCCAACGGAACCTCTGAAGGTATGCCAACCGGTTTACACGTAATAGGAGATCACTTCGAAGAACAAAAGATACTTGACGTTGCGTACACTTTTGAGAGAGGTGAGAAGAAGTGAGCGAGGAAACCGATGTAATGATAGGGCTGGAAACACATATACAGCTGGATACGGACACGAAACTGCTATGCGGCTGTCCAAACAAAGAAGCTGAAGAACCTAACAGTCACGTCTGTCCAACATGTCTAGGCCATCCGGGAAGCAAGCCAAGACTGAACAAAGCAGTACTGGACAAAGCAGTGAAAACCAGTCTAGCACTAGGCTGTGAAGTCAATAAAGATATCTTCTTCTCACGTAAGACATACTTCTACCCGGATATGTCTAAAAACTATCAGATAACACAGTATGAAATCCCTGTGGGAGAGAAAGGCGAGCTAGAAGTAAAAATAGAGGATGAGAAAAAACAAATCGGTATCACAAGACTTCATATAGAAGAAGATCCGGCAAAAATGAAACACGTTGGCGGAGACATAGGAAACTCTAAATACACACTTGTAGATTACAATAGGGCCGGTACTCCTTTACTAGAAATTGTTACCGAACCTGACTTTGAGTCGCCGGAAGAGGCAAGAGCATACCTTCAGCAGCTAGCACAGATATTTGAGTATCTTGGACTTTACAGCCCGGATTCAGACTACGCAATTAAAAGCGACGCCAATATCTCAATCGAGGGTGGAGAAAAAGTTGAAGTCAAAAACATTACAGGAACATCTGAGGTAGAGAAAGCGTTAAGCTACGAAATCTCACGTCAGAAACAGATGACACGTAGGGGCCGAGAAATCAGACAACATACGAGAAGCTACAACGCAGACATGGCTTCGACAAAGAAAATGAGAGACAAAGAAACCGAAGAAGACTACGGATACATCTTCGATCCGGATCTGACAAGACAGGAACTAGACAAAGAGTACCGGGAAAAAATTAAGTCTGATATTCCGGAACTCCCTCATGAGAAATTTGAACGTTTCCAAGATGAGTACGGCCTAACAGATAAACTTGTGGAGTCGCTTATAACTGAGCCTGAAATGGCTGAAGATTTTGAAGCTTTGGTTGGCAAACATGGACCAGAACTGCCGGCTTCATGGATGGCAGGAGAGTTAAAGAAAACACTTAACTATAATGAAACATCTTACTCTGAATCGGATATCCAGAGAGGCTGGCTCTCTGAACTTTTCAGGCTTTTAGAACAAGACGAAATATCAGATAGAAACGCAGAACAAGTTCTGAGAGAGATTGTCGACGATCCAAGAAGTACTGAGAAAATTGTTCAAGAAAAGGATTTATTGAAAGCTGAAGAGTCAGAGATAGACTCTATTGTAATAGAGGTTGTTGAACAAAACTCCGACGCTGTTGAAGACTACAGGTCAGGAGAAGAAGGAGCAATTAACTTCCTAGTAGGACAGGTTATGCAGAAAAGCCAAGGAAAAGCTGATCCTAAAACAGCACGTGAGAAAATAACTGAAGAGATAGAATGAAGGCTCACAAAGTCCTAGATCAGATTGGTATAGAGTACGAACTTGTAGAACAAGATAATCCTACAAAGGACTGTGATGCTGCAGCTAAAGAACGTGGAATTAAGACATGTCAGATTGTAAAAAGTCTTTTGGTCGAGAGAGACGGTGAAAAACTCCATCTCTGTATTCCTGGAGATAGGAAGCTGTCGGAGAAAAAATTTGGAGAGTACAGACTTCTACCTTCTGAGGAGTCGGAGAGGATTACAGGGTTTGAATCAGGTACTATACATCCACTTTCTTCAGATCTTAAACATTTTGTAGATGAAAGGGTTTTCGAAAACGATAAAGTCTCCTTTACTATAGGCGAGACACTTAGAGGATTGATAGTAAGCTCTAAGGGCTTCAAAAAGGCTTTACAAGACCAAGACTTCAAATCGGTTGTACAGGACATAGTTTCCGTTGAAGAGAGGGAGATTGAGCAGATTAAAGAGAAAGGGCTCTCTGAGGAAGAAGCAAGCTTTATTGTCAAGAACGGTTACAGAAAAAGGTTCCTAGAGTTAGAAAATATTTATACTGCTCAAGAGATATTTACGGTTACAAAGAAACTTCACAGAGATATACCGGATTTTTCTAGGGATCAGGCGTCCAAAATACTTGATAAAGCGGAGAATGAAACCCATATACAGAAACTTGTTGAACATCTATTTACCGACGGAGAACTTCCTGAAGAAAACAGTTTCTTGCTGGAAGAGACTGTAGAAAAAACAGTTGAGGAAAACCCTGAAGCTGTAAAAGACTACAGAGACGGCAACACATCCTCTCTAAACTATCTTATTGGACAGATAATGCAGAAAACTCAAGGAC
The DNA here is from genome assembly GCA_001563875.1 of Nanohaloarchaea archaeon B1-Br10_U2g1. Classification (GTDB taxonomy): domain Archaea; phylum Nanohalarchaeota; class Nanosalinia; order Nanosalinales; family Nanosalinaceae; genus B1-Br10-U2g19. The sequence continues at coordinate 80,715 of LKMN01000001.1, forward strand.
GCGCAGACGGTGAGAAAACCAGAAAACTACTTCTAAGTAGACTTGATAATAATGAATACTAAAGAGATCTACGAGAAAATAGAAGGGGAAGATGTTGGACAAAAAAGGTACTTGATGTCGAAGATAATTGACAAACTTCTAGAAGAGAAATATCCTCAGATAACTGTCGAAAAAAGGCTGGATAGACTTAAACAGGATGAAGGATATCTTTACAAGCTTGTCCAAGATTTCTTCTTATCTTCAAGTACTATAGAGAAGGAGAGAAAACTAGAGAAGATAAGAGAACATACAGATTTATTTTAGTTAGCTTAGGCCTGGTTGCCGCTGGAATCAATCAGCTTAAACCCGACTTCAAAGCCTTTACTGTCAGAGTGTACTCTCAAAGGTATTATGTTCTCAAAAGGCTGAAAGACCTTCCAGCCATCTCCCTCCATAGAAATGTTTTCTCCATCTTCTAATGAGTCCGCAAGATCTCTCAGAAATTCCGCGGCATCTTCTCTTTCAAGCCGGAACTCTTTTTCGAAGTCCTCGCTGCTCATTTTTATGCGAACATCTCGTTTGGATGGATACCTTCCTCTGCAAGGAAATCTTTCTGTTTTCCAATATTTCCTTCCTCAAGGTCTTTGATGGCTTCTTGGAAGTCTTTCATTCCTACTTTGGCCTTTGATATATCCTCTGATGCATCTAGAGCTGTTATAGCGGCTTGTTTAACTATCTGTTTGATGTCACGTCCTGTAAACTCCTTTCTAAGTTCGTCGGCCAGGAGGTCATGGTCAACGTTGTCATCTAGGTCAAGTTTACGGGTATGTACCTGGAGTATTTCTTTCTTGGATTCTTGGTCAGGTACAGGAACCTCTATAGCTGAACAGCGGTTCAGCAGTGCTGGGTCCATTACATCTGGTTTGTTTGTTGCGAACACAGATATTACGTTAGAGTTCTCTGAGTCGAGTCCGTCGAGTTCGGAAAGTAGTTGACTCATAGTTCTTTCTACCTCTTCTCCTCCGTGTCTTCTGTCGTCAAGTCTCTTCTTTGCTATTGCATCTATTTCATCTATAAATATTATTGATGGCTTATCGCTTGCACGTGCTTGTTCGTATAGCCTCTTTACTTTTTTCGCGCCTTCGCCTATAAATTTCTCAACAAGCTGTGGTCCGTTGATCATGAACATGTCGGCTTCGTATTCTTTACTCAGTGCCTTTACTAGATGAGTCTTACCTGTTCCTGGTCTACCTACGAGTAACATTGATTTGTCTAGGTCCATACCCCATTCCTGTATCTTCTGTTGCTTCTCAGGATCTAGCTGTGCGCCTACATTAGATTTCAGTGATCTAATCACGTGGTCTAGTCCTCCCACATCTTGGAATGTTACATCTGTCCTGATGGAGTCGAACTCTCCGTCTTTTCCTTTTTCAACTATATCTGTTATCTTGAAGCTGTTAGGATCCAAAGCTACTTCTGTTCCGGGGGTCAGGTCTTCCGGGCTGTAGCCGTTTGGCACCTCGACTCCGTAACGTCCTTTCATGTTTCCGGATGCTTCTACCCAGATTCTCTCTCCGTCGTACTCGGATACGATTACTCCTCTCAGTACAGGTGTTTTCAGGTTGGTTCCATGAGGATTAGAGTCTGTCTGTGCTTTCTGTTTCTGAAAGTACTGTGGGAACTGAATCTTCTGCTCCTTCTCTTGTTGCTTGGTTTTCTGTTTTTTCTCTGACTTCTCCGTATCCTTGTTTTCATCAACCATGTACTCCACCTTTTCAACTAACCTTTTTAACGGGTTACTGAATCGGAAAGATATCTTTCTTATCCGTTTCACCCAGTTTTTCATTATATTTGAGTGACTGTTTCAGCTTTATAAAACAAATCTTGACATCGGATATAATGCTAATCTAAACATATTTTTTATACCAATCATAGATATCCGTTAAAATAATGGATATAGAGGAAGAAACAGAAAGAGCAATAGAAGTAATGCATGATGAAGTATCTAGATATATTATCAATAGCTTAGAACCGGATAGAAAGCCGGTAAAGAGTATATCTGAAAATATAAGTAAAGAGGTCGAGGTCTCCAAGTCTACAGTTTATAGACGTATGAACTATCTGGAGGAAGAAAACGTCGTAGAGGAGGTCAGTCTGGTAGGTGATGTAAACAAAAACTACTATCAGCTAACAGACTACGGCGAAAGTATACACAGAACTCTTGAGCTTATATCTAGCATCCTAGAATCCGATGAATATGGGCCTTTAAAAGATCTAGAGAACGAGCCCGCAGGGATTTGAACCCTGGGCCTTTCGGTCCGAAGCCGAACGCTCTGTCCGGGCTGAGCTACGGGCTCCTGTTAACGTGTTTCAGATAGAAGTCTTATAACTGTTGATTTCCTACATCCACAAGATAAAGTCAACAAGTCTGTACCAGATATTTCTCAGGACGGCGAGAAATCCTTTCTGCTCAGTACTAGTTTGCCCCATTGAGGTGAAGTTGCCTTCCAGAGATTCGTATACATCAATCTTTCCTGAACCTTGGTAGTTCTCCGGATAATCAAGATCATGTGAGGTACCCATTATTTTCTTCTTTACTTCTCCCGGCTCTTTGTCTGTCTCTGACAGTATAACTGCTGCCTGTCCGGAGACGTGAGGAGCAGCCATGGAGGTGCCTGAAGAATATCTCCATCTGTTTTCAGGCCATGTTGACACTATATCGGATCCTGGAGCCACAACATCGGGTTTGACTCTGTTGTCATACGTAGGGCCTCTACTGCTGTAGGGAGCCATTTTATCTTCTTTATCTACAGACCCTACCGTAAGCGTATTTGAGGCGCATCCTGGCGCAGTAATTGTTGAATTATCTGGCCCACTGTTCCCTGCAGCGGTAACTGTTAATGTCCCTGAGTTTGTTGCTTTATTTGTTGCTCTAGAAAGCATGTCTCTCCCGTTACATCTCTCTACCTCGGCACCGATACTAATTGAAGCGATATCTACCTCTTCCTCTACTACCCATTCCAAGCCCTGTATAATCTGTGATGAGGAGCCTCTACCGGTTTCATTGAGAACCTTTGCATCGTAAAGATCTATTTTGGGGGAAATGCCGGTGTAGGTAGGATGTTGCGAACCTATAATTCCGGCTACATGTGTTCCATGGCCGTTCAGATCTCCTGTGCCTTCTTCGGTAAAGTTTTCAGCCTTGTAGATGTCCAAGTAATCGTGGTCGTAAATCCCTGTATCAAGAACAGCTACAGAGCTGTTTGATCCCATGTATCCATTGTTGTGTAGGTCGGGCATCCGGAAACTTTCACCTGTGTCTGAGACTAGAGTCTCTACAGGATAGTCTGGTTCTATACGTTCTACAGGCTGTCTTGAACTTAAGTTTTCTATCTCAGAACTGGTAAGATTCATCTTGGCTCCTTCAATAAGACCGAATTCATGTTCGATCGAGTATCGGTCATCTATACCTTCAACCGTACTGTCGTCTATATCTCCTTCAAACGTAACAAGTACTTCGGTATATTCTTCTTGCTTCATCTGGTCTTCAAGTTGCTGTGTAACAGAAGATGCTGCGAGAGCTGAGAAAACAACTAAAATCAGAGTTAAGAACAAATAACGGGACATAAAGATGTATTTAGGGAACAGGAATTTTTAACTCTTTCTTCCTTCTAAATAACCGTTAAACCGTTCAGATAGCCGTGGTCGTACAGATAATGTGTGCCATCGCAGGTAGGAAGGTCTTGGATTATCTCTTTCCTGTTGAACCATCTAACCTCGTCTGCATCCTTGCCTATCCTTAACATTTCTCTTTCGGTCTCTATCTTGAAAAAAATCCATTTATGTTCTTCACAGCTTCTCCAACAACGACTAGCTAAGACTACTTCCCCAAACTGTTTTGGTTTGTCAACTTCTAAGCCCGTCTGGCGTTCGACCATCTCTTTAACCGCACTGTCTAGGTTTTCATCTTTCTTTAGGTGTCTGAACGGTAGAGAGTATAGATAAGGAAATTTTTTTCTCTTAACCATTACTATCTCTTCTCCAGTGTATATAACAGAGGCTATCTTTACAGGAACTCTCTTAGAATTAAACTTGACAGTTTCAAGGTCCTCCTTATCTCTCTTCACTGTTGGTCTTTCATGTCCGTTAGAGCACTGGAAGAGAATACGGCCGGTTCTTTCCACCTCTACCACTTTACTGCTGTCACATATGCTGCATCTCATATCTACAGTTTTGAAATCTGTCTGTTCTAATTAGAAGATTGTTGCAGATAAAAAACAGTTTTTTATCCGTATTATTGTTATTGATGTTTATAGGAAGTCTTTTTACAAACCTAAAAGAAATTGGAATCATGGAGTTGAAGACGGCATACTTCTCAATGGAGATAGCATTAGAGAATGATATCAAGACCTATAGCGGCGGATTAGGCGTCCTGGCAGGAGACACCTTACGGAGTGCTGCAGATTTGGACTATCCAATTTTAGGAGTCACTCTTCTATACCGAAACGGTTTCATAAAGCAGGTTTTAGAGGACGGCGAACAGAAAGAGGAGCCAGATAAATGGGACATCGACCGATTACAGCATTTAGACGTATACACCAGTATTGAAATCTTCGGTAGAACCGTCGACATTACTGCTTATCAGTACACTATTCAAGGCGAAAATGGGGAAGTACCGGTTATACTACTAGATACAGATCTTGATTCAAACGAAGATTACGACAGATCTCTTACGGAGAGACTATATCTTGGAGACGATGAGTACAGACTTGCCCAAGAAGCGGTGTTAGGTATAGGAGGGTTCAGAATACTTGAAGAACTGGGATACAGACCTAAGCACTACCATATGAACGAAGGACACTCATGTCTTTTAACAACAGAGTTGTTTGGAAGAGAAGACATACAGGAGAAATGTATCTTTACAACCCACACGCCTGTAAAGGCAGGTCACGACGTTTTTGATAAAGATACTGTCCGGAAAGTCTTGACAACAACTTCAAAGAAGCTAGAGGAAAGAGGGTTTGAAAGTCTAAACACAACAGAACTAGCTTTAGAGTATAGCGGCTTCGTAAATGCAGTGTCTGAGAAACATGAAAACGTGTCAAGCCAGATGTTTCCGGATTATGACTTTGATTCAGTTACAAATGGCGTTCACAGTACAACTTGGACGAACCCTTACTTAAGAGAGGTTCTTGACTCAGAGATAGGTGCTTGGAGATGTCAGCCAGGTATGCTGTCGAGAGCATTTAAGATAGATGATAGAAAGCTCTGGAACGCAAAAATGGAGGCTAAAAAGGAATTAATAGACTATATCAGGGAAGAGACAGGAGAAGAATTTGAGCAAGATGTTTTCACTATCGGTTTTGCAAGACGTGCCACAGGTTACAAACGCCCTACACTTCTATTCAAGGATATTGAAAGGCTGGAAAGTCTTGGAGAGTTACAGATAGTATACGCAGGAAAAGCGCATCCGGATGACACACAAGGCAAACATTTCATAAAGAAGATAAACAGATACGCAGATATACTTGAAAACGTCAAGCTAGTCTTCTTAGAAGACTATGACATGAATGTTACCAAGAAAATGGTTTCTGGAACAGACTTGTGGTTAAATACTCCTTTAAGAGGCAAAGAAGCATCAGGCACCTCCGGCATGAAAGCCGCTCTAAACGGTGTTCCCCAGCTTTCGGTTCTTGACGGATGGTGGATCGAAGGACATATAGAGGACGTCACGGGGTGGAGCATAGGAGAGAATTATGTTGAAGGCGAGAACCAAGACGAAATAGACAGCGCCTCAATCTATCAAAAACTTGAACATGCCCAGTCGTTGTATTTTGATGATAGAAAAAAATGGATAGAGATAATGAAGAGCTGTATAGCTATAAACGGTTCTTACTTTACCACGGATAGGATGTTTAAAGAGTATGTTACAAAAGCTTATCGTTAAATAAAGAATAAAAGAAAAAGGTTCGCCTGTGGGAGGAGAATATAGTTTAGGAAGTTTTCAAGATTCTATGCTTGCTTTGACAGGTAATTCGTTGTTTTTTGTACCTAAACGGTTCTTGAAATTTCTATCAGACGCTACCTTCTCCAAAAACTCGTCCAGCTCTTCATCAGTCATCTTGCAGATTGGAGACCACCTCGACAGGAAAATACTATGGTTGCCGGTTTAAAATCGTCATTACAGTCGAGAACAATAGAAAAAACCGTTTAAACATGTCTAAGAACGATTATATCGCCGACAAATTTCTATAAAATATCTATCTAGCTCTCTTCTTCATCTTCAACAAGAGCTTTAATCTGAAAAGTTTTCTGACATTGAGGATAACCTTCACAACCCCAAAAATAGCCGTAACGCCCCTCTTTAAGCTTCATTGGCATCCCGCATTCCGGACAACCAACCTCTTTAGGCTTCTTGTCCTTGTGTTTCCTACATACTGGCTGTCCCTTAGAGTTTTTCTTTGTAGCATTCCTACCACAAAAAACACAGGGAGTCATAACGGTTTCAGAGGTCATACTCTTCCTTGAGAGGGCTAGAAATATAACGGTAAGTTATGTTTGTTAAAAAGGGCTTCAAGTCAAAACTTTGTAAGAGCGGTAAAAGCGAAAATAGTCTATAATAGTTCTGTGAGGAACAGTTTACGTATTAAGCTTTGGAGATGTGTTATAGAAATAAATGAAAGGAACCGCAGCAGAAAAAGTTATCGGAAACGAGTACAGTATTGCCACACATTCCTTTAATCTAACAGGTCTACTAGAGGTGGAAAAGAACAATATATTCGACTACACCTTACAGTCTAGGGTTTCCGAAGAATTTCTGAACTCAAAGTCGTCAGCAAGCTCTCTAGCTTCTATAGTCAGGGCTTTAGACGATTCAAGAAGTGAAGACTATCAACACCGTTACGGTACCACATTGTGGACAGGCACAGTTGATACAGATAATAGAGAACTATGCATTGCGGCTGAATACTCAGTTAGCTCTTCCAGAGAAGATCTGCCTGAAAGATACAGATTCCAAAGAGATCTGAAGTACGGTGAAGACCCATACGATATTCTCGAAGAGCCTCTACAATTTAAAATTGAAGGAGAGCCAGATCTAGCGCCTAGAACAGTAAAAGAAACGCTTTAAACGAACTATTCTGATTTCTGGGATTTAACATACTCTGAAGCATTTAGAGCTGCCTGACAGCCTTGTCCGGCGGACACGACTAGTTGTTGAGCGCCTTTATTTGTTACATCTCCTGCAGCGTACAGACCGGTTGTAGATGTCTCTCTATTCTCATCTACTTTGATGTATCCGGAGTCGTTGGTTTCAACAAGATTTGTGATATCCGAGTTGGGTACCGTTCCAATTTCTATGAAAGCTCCTTCAACTTCTAAATCTCTAATCTCTCCTTTGTGATTGATCTTTACTCCTTCCAAGAGATTGTCTCCATAAAACTCTTTAACAGTTGCTTCTCTCACTACTTCTACGTTTTCTGCCTCTAGAACTTCGTTTATTGTGATTTCTTCTCCTTTTAGTTTTCCTGACCTACTTAGAACGTATACTTTTTCCGCTATATCTGAAAGATATACAGCGGCTTCAGTACCGGCATATCCACCTCCTACGACAGCTACTTCTCTTCCTTGGTACAAAGGCCCGTCACATACAGCGCAGTAAGCTACACCTTTATTCGAGAACTGTTCCTCGCCTTCAACACCTAACTTTCTGCGTGAGCCTCCTGTAGCTATTACTACGGAGTAGCTTTTGAAGACAGAGCCATCCTCAAGTTCGGTCTCGAAGACACCGTCCTCCTTTCTTATATCGACAGCTTTCTGTCCTACCTCTTCATCAACATCGTATTCGCGCATATGTTCAAGATATCTCTCCGCTAGCTCCGGCCCTGAAACGGATTTGATACCAAGATAGTTCTCTACGACATCAGTATTGTTTATCTGTCCACCGTACTCATCAGCGATAACGAGCACGTCCATACCGCTTCTTACAGCATATATCGCAGCACTCTGTGCTGCACAAGCACCTCCAATAACTATTAGATCCTGAATCCCAGAACTCATATACTAAGGAACATAGAACATTGGTATTCAAAAATCCAACTCACCGGGTAAGTTTAAAACAGTAAACACACTCAACAAGATATACGTAGAAGCGGCATTGGTCCAGTGGCACGACGTCACGTTGCCAACGTGGAGACCCGGGTTCAAATCCCGGATGCCGCAAAATCCGCCGACTCTAAGGTAAAACTTATTTTACGAACAGTGAGAGATTATTTTCACAGAGCGGCAGACTGTGTTATGAAGGAACGTTTTTTTGGATTGGTCGAAAAAGAACTTGGAGATGAACTTATTGCTGTAGAAGAAATTGATGAAGGCCTCAATACAGTGTACAGGCTGGAATCTGAAGATAAAGAGTATATCGTTAAGGTCCACACTAACGAACAGAACGAAATAACATGGTTTAAAGCCGAGCCCAGAATATATGAACTGATTTCTGATAACGAAGACGTCCCTTCCCCCGAAATCATCTTTAAGGATTTCTCTGAAGAGAGGTACGAAGACTCTTTTTACGTAATGGAAAGATTGCCTGGACGAAACCCTGATAAGATAAAACATGATCTTTCTAAGAAAGAACTTCTTAATATTGTCCGCAGATACGGTCAGATACTAGGTAAGATCCATAATATAACCTCTTTCGACAACTACGGAATGCTTTCTGGTGAAGGCGACAGCCTTCAAACTATCAACGATGCTGAGAAATGGACTTGGTCTCTTAAAGGAACAATTGATGCATGGGCAGATATTGTGAAAGATAAGTGGGATGAACCGGTGAAGATAGATACTCCTGAGACAGAGATAAGGGAAAGACTGCCTGAAGAACCAGATTCTGTACTTATACACTCTGATAACCGTTTAGACAATCTGCTTGTTGATGAAGAAACTATCACGGGTTTTCTAGACTGGAGTCATCCAAGGACCGGTCATAACGAATATGACTTGGTAAGAGCAGAGTATCTATTGATAGACTGGGATTTAGATTTCAAAGATGATCAGTTAAAAGAAGTATTGAGAGAAAGGCTTTACCAGGGTTACAAAGAATTCAACTCGCTCAAAGAAGATTTTGATGATAGAAGAGAGGTCTATAGATTCGCTACTACGGCTTGGCTTGCAGCAGGATTCGCTAATTGGGGATCAAAACTTAATGAAAAAGAACACAGAGAAATGAGAGAAGAGATAATAAAGAGAATTAGAGAAGAGTCTCTGTAAACCGGTTAGTCGCACAGGCTGATATCTGTTTAAGTCCTCATTGTTAATATCCAGTTATGGAGACAGCGGTTTTTGGTGGAGGATGTTTCTGGTGTACTGAAGCAGTTTTCCAAAGGGTTGAAGGTGTTGAGAAGGTTGTATCAGGTTATGCCGGAGGGGATACTGATAACCCGAGCTATGACGAGGTGAAGAAAGGACTTACAGGTCATGCTGAAGTAGTCCAGATAAGTTTTGATCCGGAAAAAGTTAGCTACTCTAAACTTCTGGATATCTTCTTCGATATCCATGATCCTACACAGCTTAACAGACAGGGTCCTGATACAGGCAGTCAGTACAGATCAATTATCTTGTATCGTAACGAACAACAGAAGTGTCAGGCTGAAAAGGCTGTCGAGAGGGTGGAAAAGGATATCCAGAAAACTGTGGTTACAGAGGTTGAAGCTCTTAAAGATTTCTACTCTGCTGAGGAGTATCATCAAGACTTCTACAGTAAGAATCCGGAACATCCTTACTGTAGAATTAATATTGAGCCCAAGCTTGAGAAGTAGGGTTTCAGAAAGGTTCCTGTTTGTAAGGTTATAAAGAAATTCTGTTACAAGTTTCGGATATGAAGCTTGAAGAGGTCGCAAGAAAGTATGCTTTAAAGAACGCTGTGGAGTACGGCGGTGAATCAAACCCGGGAGCAGTTATAGGTAAGGTGATAAACGAGACAGGGGAAGCGCCTGACAAGGTAGGTAAAATCGCTGGAAAAATCTGCGGCGAAGTGAATCAGCTTTCATTAGAGGATCAGGAAGAAGAGCTTGAAAACTACGAGTTTGAGGAAGAAGAACATGAACACGACCCTTTACCGGATCTAAAGAATGCGGAGGATGGTGAAGTTGTTGTACGTTTTGCACCGAATCCGAACGGACCGCCACATATAGGTTCAGCAAGAGGAATGTTCGTTAACGGAGAACTGAAGAATAAGTATGACGGTAAACTGGTTTTACGTTTCGATGACACTGATCCAAGGAACAAACGGCCTCTACCTGAAGCATATGATATGTATCAGGAGGATTATGAATGGATGGGCTACGAGGTTGATGAGGTTGTACGTAGCTCAGAACAGTTCGACAAGTATATCGAACATGCTGAACAGCTGATTGAAATAGGTAAAGCCTATGTCTCCAAGACCTCTCCTGAAGAGATGCAGAAGCACAGAAAAGAAGGAACAGCGTCAGAATACAGGAAACAGAGTCCTGAGGAGAACATGGAACTCTGGGAACAGATGAAGAATGGAGGAATAGAAGAAGGAGAGGCAGTACTGAAAATTAAGACAGATCTTGACCATAAGAATCCGGCTGTAAGAGACTTTGTAGCATTCCGTATAATAGAGAATCCTGATCATCCGATAACAGGAGACAAGTACCGTGTATGGCCATTACTTGACTTCGCAGGGGCTATAGAGGACCATTATACAGAGACTACGCATATTGTAAGAGGAAAAGATCTACGTGCCTCTACTAAAAGACAGAAATACATCTACAACTACCTAGACTGGGAGTATCCTGAGGTACGTTACTGGGGAACCATTAAAGTATCAGGCTTTGACGCTCCTATGAGCACTTCAACTCTGGGCGAGATGATTGATAACGGCGAACTTAACGGCTGGGACGACCCACGCGTCGGAACGGTTAGAGCGTTGAGACGTAGAGGTTTTCAGCCAGACGCCTTGAAAGAGTTCTTCCTGGAGATGGGTGTTACCGAAAACACTGTTGAGGCAAGTCTTGAAACACTGGAATCATACAACCGGGATATAGTCGAGGATTCTGACCGCTACTTCTACGTAAGAGATCCTGTGAAACTTGAGATAGGGAATATCCCAGAAGATCTTGAGCCAGAGATTGATAGACATCCTGATTATCCTGAAAGAGGTGTGAGGAAACCTGGTCTAAAACGTGAAGACGGTAAAACAGTTGTGTACGTTGAATCGGATGACCTAGAAGACGGTTTCATGAGACTGAAAGGTTTATGCAACGTCAAGGTAGAGGATGGAGAAGCAACGTATATTGAGGGAGATCACAAAGTAGCTATCGAAAAGGACGCGGATATAGTTCACTGGGTGTCAGAACATGACGAAGCCAGAGTCTTGATGCCTGATGGGAAGGAGTACGAAGGTTATGTTGAGCCTTTCGATGTGGAAGAAGGCGATATTGTCCAGTTTGAGCGTTTCGGTTTCACACGGTGTGAATCTGGAGACTTGTTTGTCTATACACATGAGTAACTTAGAGGGTGGTGACCTCTACTTTGTCACCGTCTTCTAAACCCAGTTTCTCTCTTAACTTTATAGGCGCTATAATCTCTACTACGTTGTCTTCATAGTCTGTAACATCTATATCTATGTAGTATGCGTTAAAGCCTTCTATTTTTACAGGGTATAGGTCTAGTCCGCTGTAGCCGGTATTGTTCTTTCTAAATCCAGGAATTCTTGCTTTTTCAGTTGTTTCTGCAAGTTTCTGAGTCTTTTTATCGTCTACGTTGAGGTTCAGTGTTCCTGGGAACGGTCTGAAACCGGTTTTATCTTTAATTCTTTCTTGATACTCTTCCATGGAGAGATATTCCTTTGCAACCTCCATTCCCGAGAAAAGTCTCCCTTCTAGCCTCACTGTCATTCTATACTCAGAGTGAGAATTTTAATTATAGTGTTTTAATCACGGATCCTGTCCCTTGAAGTCGTCTATCTCGTAGTTTTCTCTCAACAGTTTTTCAACTTTCTCTAGCCGGTTCATGTCAACCTCTTTGGGCAGATAACGGTTTGGCGAACTAGACTCGGTTCTCACCTTTACAATATCTAGTTCATTTAAGATGCTTAGAGATGATCCTGCTGCCGGTATGCTCAAGGGAAAGTTTTCTGAGATCTTGTTGGCTGTAAAGGACATATTTTTCTTGACTGTATAATATCTTACAGCGGACTTCACCAGATAGAAATTGTTGGTGAATACTTTGAACTTTCTAGGATATACGTCCTTAAGCTTTACAGTATCCTGTTTCAGTTTCTCATCCATCTATACAACTTCATTTTACAACCTAACATAGATAAAGATCAGAGATGTTTGTTTTTGAGAAAAATCTGGTATAAAAATAAGAAGTAAAAAGATAAGTTCTGGTAGGTGTAGAGGTTTTTAGGCTGGTTCTTCTTTTTTCTTTGGTGTTTATTTTATTTTAGTTTTGTTCTCAACGGTTTTGCCGTTTTTTATGGAACTTTTTGTAGTTTTTTATGTTTCTTTGTTATTTTTCGAGGTATTGGATGGTTGTATCAGGGTTTTAATCTGATGTGAAGTGTTTCTCCTCTTTTTTGGAGGAGTTGAGAATTATTTTGTTTCGGTCAAGTCCTTGACGTCAAACCCGCTTAGTTGCGGGTTAAATCAGGGGATCCTGACCTACTCCTTCATTATCCTGCAATATTGTGCAGGATAAAGCTATATGAGTTATAGAAGTAGCTCACTTCGTCCTTAGACTTCTTGGACTGATTCGTAAATGCGCCGGGACGTGTGTGAGCCATTCGCATATACCTTACTTGTAGCGACGCATTTAAAAAAGTTTCTGAGAATGGTAAATAGTTTTTCTCTTATTAGTATCATGGCGATAAGCACCCTATATTGAGGAGATATTTCTAGAAACTGTTGCCAAACAAAGCGCTTTATATTAAAAGCTGGCCGCTTAACACGATACTCATGGTACAGTTTGAGACAATTGAGAGAGAACGTAAAGACTACGGAAACTTTCCTGGAGAGAAGTTTATCGAGGTAAGCAGAAACAAAGTAATCAAAGACAACGGTGATGAGAATACTTTCTTGCAGGTTGCGACAGGTTACTACAACAACGATGAAGAACCTCAGTACAAGAAACGTTTTACGGTCCCTACGGATGAGAAAGCAGTAGACCACGTAGTTGAAGAACTGCCAAAGATGTTTGAAAAAGAAGTCTCAGAGTAATCTGACTCTATACTGTTCCGTCATTTATTTTCTTTATTGGGTTCTACATCTTGCTAGGAATTTAACGAAAACCAGCCATGAGAGAGCTGCCAAAACAAAGCTGTATACAGAGAAAACATGGCTGGATATTTCCGAGTAAACTGTTGAAGTTATAAGAACTAATAGGCCAACAGCTGTAAGGTATTTTAGAAAAAATCTCTGATACCTAGTGTTCTCAGGTCGAGCATTAGTTATCAGATTCCCTCTTACTTTCAGATCTGAGTAAGGATGAAGCCATTTGACGCCTGACCTAGTACAGCTGTCCTGAACAAGGTGAAGAAATGCACCAAGTAAATATCCTGACAGGAATATACTCAGAAAGTGTATAGAGAAGAGATCAAAGAAGATTAGGAAAGGCGTAATATATATACCAGTAACCAGTGTTGAAGTAGATATACCGAGTATAGAATGCATAAAACCTCTATGTTTCATCTTTAAACTATTTTCTGAAAAAATAAGTGTGTTGAAGACTATTACTGAAGGTTTGTAGATACAGTACTTTGTTAAATAACCGAATAAAGGGAAAATCAATGCAAAAGTGTTTAAGGCTGATAGAGGACCGCTATTTCGGAACTCTTTAACCTCTGTATGGAATATAACGGCGTCACGACTATCAATATCTGGTATTAAAGATCCTATAATACATCCTGCTATTGAAATTAGTACAGCTTCTGGAAAAATACTAAATAAAGGTATTATTACCATTAGGAACGTTAAAGTAGAAAGTAGAAGGTGATGGCGCCCTAACATACTAAAGCTTGCCGTGGCGCTGGCTTATAAAATCGAGACGGTTTCTAAGCTGTAGCTTAACCATGTTTGAAACTGGTGAGAAGGGACAAATTAATATTAACTAAGGAAAATTTTCTGAATATGAGACTAAACAACGCGGTAATCTTCATGGCTATTCTGGCTTTTTCAATAAACTCGGTAGCAGCTTCGGACATGTGCGAGGAAAGGATAACGGAGCTTGAGATGGATTTAGAACATAGTTTAGCTGAGGCAGAGTCCCAGGAAGAACAGGAGGAGATAACTGACGAGTACGAGATGATGATAAATCAAGTAGAGGAAGAATGCGGGGCACAGGATGATAGCTCTGATACTGTAGAGGAGGTTAGAGATGATATAGATCACGAAGATCATCAGGCTTCAACCTCTCTAAGCTTTGAAGAGAGAAAGGAGGAGGTTCTTGAGAGTCTGAATGAGTCCGGCGATTATCTGTATGAGGAGATGCATGAAGAATGTGGGGAGCTTGGAAGATCTCCTGAAGAGTATATGGAGAGGGTAGAAAATGCTGAGGATGAGCGCGAACTGGAAGAGGTAATGGGTCAGATGGATGAAGTAGGTCTAGCTGTACAGGACTGTATTAGACAGTTAGGAGATCATGAAGATTCTGACCAACCCTCTTTCGAAGAAGCCGTTGAAGATGATATTTCGGATCAAGACTCACCTAATCATGAAGAAGTAACTCCTGAAGACCTTGAAGATATTGAAAAATCCTTCACGGGCCTTAAAGAAGAGCTGGAGAGAAAGAATGAAAGGATTGAAGATCTAGAGCAAAGAGTCGAAGAGCTTGAAAATCAGTTGCAGGGAACTAGCCAAGAAACAGATGAACAACAAGAATCTATAGAAGACTCTCTAGAGAAACAGAGCTCCACGGGCACTGATGAAGAGGTAGATGATAGGAATCAAAGCAGTGAACAAGATGGCCTAGATGCTGAGCCTACAGAAAATAGGTCTCAGGCGGAAGGACTAGCTAGAAACCTTGCCAACAGGCTGTTTTAGAGGTCTTTACAAAATCTTATTTTCTTCTTTAATTCGCAGTATTAAAACTTAAAGTAAGATTTACCAAAAATAGAAACAGCTTTATAGAGGTTTCAACTTGAACTACCAGCTAAGAAATCTTTATCCAGATAATTTCTACATAAATGCTCTAGAAATCCTAGAGTCTGTCTCTCAGAAGGACTATCCTCCGCTTTATCACAGGATGTCTGTAAAGGCCGTGAGAGGTTTTTATGGTATCAACAGGCGCAATAGACCTAATCCTTACAGGCTGGTGTACCTAGAGCCCGGCTCTGTTTCGCTTGTACAAACAGGTGGTAGGGAGGATCACTATACCAGCAGAGGAAGGTTCAATAAGCATGAGCCCGGGCTTAGAGGAGGGAAATGGCACGAACAGACTATGCGTCTTGAAAATTCGCAGTTATATACAGGTCTAATACAGAGGTTTAAAGAGGGTTTAAACTGGGAGGACACAGCTCTTCACCCAGATAGATATGAAGCAACACATCGGAACCTACCTTCAAGATATGAGGAATATAGCTTAGAAGAATTTTTAGAACGTGGAGAGCATATTGATAGGTTATACCAGTCTATTAGAGACTATGGATACAGAAATTACGTTGAGAGAAGAGATAGTTTCTGGGACGAGCTTGCTATCAACATAGGTCCGGGAGGAGAGCTTATCCGGAATTCAAGCGGTTTGCACAGGCTGATAATCTCAAAGATGGTGGGTGTAGAAGAGATTCCTGTTAGAGTTCTCGTTGTTCATCCCAGATTTATTGAGAGTCGCCTCTAGTTGTCGATCAGTACAGATCTTAGCTTAAGTTTTCAGGAGGGTATTCCTCTGGTTTTAGGTCTCCGTTTTCTACGAGCTGGTATCTAGAGCAGTATTTTTTCAGCTTAGTGTTTTCACAAGTTGGGTTTCTGGCAGAACAGTTTCTCTTTCCATGCTCTATCATCAACATGTGGAAACTGTTTTTGATCTCGTGAGGTACAGCTTCGTTAAGCAGGCTGTGGGCTCTGGTATTTGATGTTGAGAACGGGATTAATCTTAATCTCTTAGCAATTCTTTCAACATGTGTATCAACCGGCATTACGTCTGCGTTAAAATGGAAGTTCAGAAGTACGCTTGCGGTTTTGGGTCCTATGCCTTTTATGTTCTCAAGCCATGCCTGGGCGTCTGAGTCGTCCATCTTTCCTAGGAAGTTGACTGAGTAGTCTCCTGTCTCTTCTCTTAGAGCTTTCAGGGTTCTCTGGATTCTCTTAGCTTTGGTCTGCGGTAGCCCGGCAGGATTAATCGATTTAGCTAGCTCATCTATATTGGCGTACTCTATTTCTTCATAGTCTTTGAAGTCGTTGAAGAGGTTTTCTGCGGCCCTTGCAGTATTGGTGTCTGCTACGTTCTGTGAAAGTATAGTTATCAAGAGCTGTCTCACACCGTCGCTGTCTCTATCCCATTTTTGCTCCCCGTAAATATCTAGTAGGTCGGAGTGTATAGCTCTTATCCGTGACTCAGATCTATCTATATCCATCAACAAAGTTATCGTTCAAAACACTAATATTACCTACCTAAAAGTGTTTTTAACTGTTAGTGGTAACAACTATGTTTATGCGGAGAGAAGGTTACCACGCCAGAGAATCACCACTGCTAGAGACGAACAACTACAGCATACCCCAGCTAGAAGAAGTTATTAGAGAAGACCTATCTGAAATAACTGAGCCAAATGAACTGCTACTAGACTGGATGACGGAGTACAGTTTCGAAGAATCGGTGAACGAGGAGAATCCATCTTGGTGGAAACCCTCTACAGCATCTATCAATGTTGAGGTAAAGGGAGATAGAACGCTAGAAGCATATGCAGAAGAAGTCCTAGAAGAACTTAGGACAGAAAGGTACAGAGTCACGGACGACAGCATAGACCCGATGACCGGAGACATGGTGCCTATAGAAGTAACAATAGGAGACCTGGAACAGAAAAACGGGCTGGTAACCTTGAAAGAAGACACCGGAGAAAGACAGACAGTTGGGATAGAGGGAGCTAGAGAAATACTTTCCGAGAAAACTCCCAAAAGAGAACACGGTCAAGACCAACCTTTAACCTCCACCCTCAAAGAAGATAGTTTCAGCTACGAGATAACCGCTGATCTAACATCAGGGTTCTTCGAAGTAGATGCGGTAATGGAAAATGGGAGTGAGCTAAGCTCAGTACTATTCATGCCTTATATAGACAGTGAAGAAGCATTGCTGTTTTCTATCGACTCCCAGTTCTCAAACGGTATAGACAGCTACAATGTAGACTGGCGGAAAGGAACAAACTATACAGGGAACAAGGCAGTAGACGCATTAACACAGGAGCTACCTTACTTTGCAGCGTTCGAACAGATACCGACTCAGGAGATACCTTCAGAGGCCATAGAATACAAACAAGAAAACCATTTAAGCCGCGGAACAAAAGACGTGATAATCCAAAACCGTGCCTGGAACTCACTGGACGGCTATGATCTATGTAAACAAGATAAGATACAGCAAAAAATCTACAGGATAGCTCTCGGCAAGTCAACACCCACAGAACAAAGTAAGAACAGTAATCTAACCCGTATAGGGAACGAGGGACATTTCATAAGGTATCGAGAGAACGAAGATAAAACTATTATACAAGAGATAGGCCACTACAAGGACGTATTCGACAACCACTCCAAAAGAAGAACTTAGTAAAAAACCTGGTCATTTCAGCTGGAAATAAGTAGGTTGGTGCTTAAAAACCGGTTTTAGGTTCGCACTCTGATTAAAACATATATTTTCTGACTTTTTCAAATTATTTTGATAGTTCTCAGCCCTACTAAGAAATTTTTAGCTTAATAGACCATATTTAGGCGCTGATTAAATAATAGCACAACTGTTAACTTTCAGTGAATAGCCCCTTTCTGAGTGAGGCTATTCGGGTTCAAAAGCTCACAAATACGTGGATGGCGACCCTGAGATCGTATCTGTAATAAGTATAAACAAATGTTTTAACTTATTTGTTGGTTATTCTAGACTGGATTAATAGCAGAAACCTCGGGTATGAATATTAAGGCATCAAAGTTTTCTCTCAGTCTCAGTTTGTCGTAGTGATCTTCAATAGTTTCAAGATGGAAATAAGTTCCTGCAGTATGGAGTCTGTGTTCTTGAGTTATCCATTTCTTCAGTCCTTCATTTGGTATGCTAGTAAAGTCTAGGAAGAACGGTTCTTCAATGTGATCTAGTTCTTGAGCTAAAGTATTCTCGTGTATTTTATCGAATGATTTCTCACCGTTCCATTCCGTCCTTGGTTCTTCCATATTTAGATATTTGAACGATCCTGTTCCGAAATCAAAACCAATAGAATAGTAATCTTCTCCATACCTTTGATCTAGGTAGTATCCGAGTGCTTTTGATTCAGGGTTTTCAGGTTTTCCTCCTTTCTTGATGTGAGCGTTATGCGCCCAGACAAAAGCGTTTTCTTCATCCTCGAAATCCATCATCCAAGAAATATTTTCCGCCATACATTGATCCCTAAAAGTCCAAGAATCCATATCAAATTCAGCATTCTCATTCATAGCCAAACAATACTTTCTACATTGACCAAGTATTTCGACTAACTGCTTCAGTAATCCATATTCCTGTTCAGAAATAGTTTCCAAATACTCATCCTGTTTCTGCTTGACTTGATTCTCCAAATCTGTGATAAAGTCTCTGAGTTCAGCTTCTTTTTCTTTATCTATTTCTGCAAACATCATTTTTCCTTCCTCTATAAACTTCAGAGCCTCATCATTTGCTTCAATAAAGTCGCTGTCAACTTCCTGCATTTTTTCTCGCAGCTTCTTGAAAGAAGCAACATCGTTCTGCATATCAAAGCCATAGAATTTGACTTTCTCATTATCTGAAACCTGCTTATTATATTCTCGAACCCATCCCACCAAGTTCAAAATTTCTTCTGTTCTGAATATAGGCGAGCTTATCGAACTCAGTGCTTCTTCAGCCGTTCCTTCTCCGTTAACAACATAGTTGTTGATTTCAAGCGTTTCTCCAAACGATGCTTCCCAAGCAAATATGCGGTAGTCTAACTCTTCAACAAGAAACCGAAAGAATCTGTGTCTAACCCTATGGAATTCTTTGCTGGAGTGTGTAGCTTCACCCATACCAATAATTTTCCTGTTCTCAAGTGTTTCCTTCGGCACTTGGAAGTCTTCAAAAGGATTTTCTGAAGAAATCTTAAGCGGAGTTGAATAAGATTCTAACTGATTTGATATATTCTCTTGAGAAGACATAAAACATAAATTTACATTTTCAGGCTTAAATCTCTGGAATTCTCGAAAGATGGTTGAATTGCCGAAGATATGTTCTCAGTCCTCTTTTGATGGTTACATCCCTAAACTGCCTACCTGTTGTTACCATAAAGTACTTAAACCTTTGTCTCTAAGTTTACACTATGTCAAATAATTACCTTACAGATGGCGGTCAACTTGAATACGATTCAGTCGAAGAAGGAATGAAGCAAGTCCTTAGTAAATACGGAGTTGAGGAAGATCACGCAGAAAATCTTGTAACCTTGACTTTTGGAACTCCTGCACTCACAAGAGACATCCCTGAGGGAAAAGAAGAAGTTATGGAAATATACAAAGAAAGTCTTGGGAATACAGAGTACGAACAAGATTTAGCGGAGGATGTAGATCCTGAACAAGTACAGACAGAATTAGACGAAGTAGTAAGGGAAGGACTAGACGGAGAAATCAGAGGGCCTGCCAGCGTATCAGATGAAATATTGGAATAATAGAGAGATTCTATAGGCTCTCCAGCTTTTTTCTTTATTTTTTGACAAACTTTCTTTCAGTAAGAGTGCCTCTACAGAGGAATTATATGAGAAATTTTAGCATGACCTGTATGACCTTCTAACTAAGCTATAATTCTTCTTAAGACATAAACTATGAATCACCGCGTCGTCTGTTAATAACTGTAGAAAGATAGCCGTTCAGTTCAAAAGCTCATATGAGCAATATCTGAATTGAATTCTGTCATTAGAACTTAATACTTTCAAATAATGAGGGAAGCCCCATTTTGAGTGTGGCTATTCAGGTTCAAAAGCCCACAGACTAGCGGATGGTGATCCTGAGGTCGTATTTATTGTAAGTATAGAAAAAATTAATATTTCTTAATCCAATATATTTGAGTAAATTTTTCTCTTTGTTGATATACTTATTATATTTAGGTCCTCTATATTAACTAATTACAGGAGGGCGTTAAAATGTCGCATCAAATCAAGCCACCAACGGAAGAATTAGAAGAAGCCAAAGAAATAGTAGATACAGCTCTATTGGAAGCAGAAGAAAAACTGCCGATGGAACAAGAAGTAGTTATAGAGCTGGGATGGACGGAAAGCGACTTCACAATCGAGGAAATGGACGGCTCAAGAGGATTCGCCAAATACCCGAACATTATCACTCTGGATTTCAATACTTCCGCAGAAAAATGGCGTGAATCGCTACAAGCTTCTGCCTTCCACGAGTATGCCCATACTTGGGATTATGAGCAGAGAGGTCAGCAGTGGGATACCAGATGGGAATACATTCTTGGAGAGGCATTAACACAGCATTTCGCTGAAGAGAACGCAGAATACGAATCACCTTGGAGAACCAAACATAGTAGAGAAGAAATAGCTCAACATTGGTCAAAAATCAGAGATGAAGAACTTGACCACGAATACCAAAATGACGGTGGAAACGATCCGCTATTTATCAACAAAGGAGACGGAGAATACCCTAACTGGCTCGGCTACACACTATCATACCAGATAGGAGAACAGCTACTTCAAGAATACAGCCTTGAAGACTTCCCAGAACTTGACAAAGAAGATGTGGTAGAGGCAGGGAACGAAATTTACACTGAATCTTGATTTTCAGATTTTTAGTGGTTCTGAGGCCGTGATTTCTGTAAGGAAGATTATTACATCGAAATTTTCTGACAATATCTCTTCAATAACTAATTTTGACAAGAAGAAAAAATATCGAGTTCAAAAGCTCATAAGAGCATATTTAGAGATAAAAACTCTGGAAAGCCCATAATGTTGAAGTAAATGTTCTAAGCCCCTTTTTGAGTGTGGTCATTTGGGTTCAAAAGCTCACAAATTTATGGATAGTGACCTGAGGTCTAGACACCTATTTGCTAATAAATGTTATAATCCTTGTCTAGTCTTCATTGTAACTTTCTGTTTAATATTGAACTTATTCTCATAGATAATAATGTTCTTAGAGGAAGTTCACAGATTTCTTTTACTTCTTCTAGTTCTTCTTCAGGGTTTTCTGATAACCAGCTATAACTAAATAGAATGACAAACTTCAACCTATCCGATAACTCTTCCAATTCGATTTCTCCGAAAAAGGCGATTGAACACTGCAGCTCGCCCAGACTTTTTTCGTTGATATGAACCTCAAAACTATCACTATCGAAGTACACATTCTTGGGGTTTGGAGGATAATTCATCCCATCTTTCAGGTTTTCTGTCAAAAAGAAGTTATTCTCGGAATAATTTCTACTAAATGATTCTTTTTGAACGGCTAAATCCCTGATATAGCTAGCTAATTCTTTATCAGTAAAGTTATCCTTTACTTTTTTGATGGGTATTGAATAAGCTCGCAGACTTTCGAAATCAGGCTGGTAAGATATGGACATTTCAAAATAATGTCGCATAGAGTCGGAATGCAATTCAAAGCCTTTTTCTTGGAAAAAATTATTTAGTTCCTGAATAACTTTAGAGTTTGCTATATAGAAATAATCCGATTCTTGATAGTAATCAGACTTGTTACGGGCAGTATCTGGCTGAGAGTATTTTCCCTCAGTTTCGTGAAATTCAAAATCAGTGTCTTCATATTCTTCAAATAACTGGTCAAGATTCTCAGATTTTTCATAGCTAAAATCGAGATCATCAACATAGGAGATCCCTACCCAGTCTTGAATTAAATCAGGTATAACTTTGATGTCATACTTCTGATAGTAGTAATCTTTTAGGAAAGAATAACTGGGACTAGATACAATTTCTAGCTCGTCAACTTTATCCTCCTTAATCTCCAAAAGTTTTACTAGATTGCCGTGTTCAGTACTTCTCAGGATAGCTAATCTGTCAACTAGATCGCTTAATCTCAGTAACTTCTTGTACCTGATAGGCTTTTCATAAAATTTCCATTTCTTCTTAGTATGAACTGTTTGATCATCAACTACTGTTAAATCAGATTTATCTTCTACAAGCCCTAGATCACCCATCCTTTCCATAGTTTTCTCAGGCTCTTCAGTTTCCATTACTGTAGATTCCCACGACCATCCCATAGAAAAATCAGTTTTACCGCAGAATTATTACTTTAACTGTTGTTTAGGAATTCTACAATTTACGAGTCAAAACTTGTTTTTGTGTAGAAATAAGGTTCAAAAGCTCATACGAGCAGATATACTGATAGAAGCTCTGAAAAGTCCATAATGTTGAAGTAAATGTTCTAAGCCCCGTCCGAGATTCGAACCCGGGATCTCGTCCTTACCAAGGACGCGCTCTACCGCTGAGCCAACGGGGCGTTAATTAACCAGTGATGTTTAACTCTAATAAACTGTTTCTATATAGCGACCAGTGTTACTCCGATTACCAGGATTGCTGATCCTATTAGCTTGAGTAGTATATGGTCTTCGTTGAACAACGCTCCGCCTGCTAATACAGTTAGAGGCACCTGTAACTGTAGTACAGGTATTACTTTGGAGGCTTCTGCCTGTGATAAGGCTGAAAGTATAGTTAGGAATGATAATGCCTGTAGTAAACCTATTATAAGGTATTTTACTGTGTTGTCAAGTACTTCTTTTTTAGATTGGTGAAGGTAGTCTATACCTTGGGTTTTGAACATCCAGATATTGAACAAGACTGCAATACCTGTTATTACAAAGAATGAATGGATTTCCGGAGGTATCTGTGTTGTTATGTATCTGTCTGTTACTGCGGCGAAACCGAATGCTGCTGCGGAAAGAACTGCAAACTGTTCGCCTCTATCCGACAAGATGTTTTGGAAAGGAGAAAGTAAATGGTGAGGATTTTTCAGTAGGACTATATATCCTCCGAAGGTAGCTAGAAGTATTCCTGCTGCCGAGAGAATGTCAACTGCTTCGTTCAAAAAAATAAAGCCTATTACCGCTACAAAGACTGGTTGCAGCCTGTTCAGAGGCATAACCTCGGAGACAGGATCATTTTTTAACGCGTAGTTGTAGCTGAAGTAGCCTAAAAAGTTGGTTAAAAGTGATAAAGCTATGAACCCGGTTAGAACAGTTATAGAAGGTATTAGACTGGCTGAAAAGTAGTAAAGGAATACGGGTAAGTAGAATACCGTTGACAAGGCCATTGTTAGACCTGTGAAGAACGTAGGCGATATATCCTTCATCAGTTCCTTACTTAAAACTGCTATGAACACAAATATGACTGCTGACAAAGCTGCTAGAAAGAACCAGTCCATTCTGTAAACAGTTTCCGAGCTTTCAGTTAATTAAAGTTTGTCTTCAACTGAAAATCTGGTTCCATAACCGAACTCGTCTTTTACCTCTTCTAGGAACTCGTCTCTCTTAGTATAATCTGGTTGAAATGTTTCAAAGTTCCTCAAGAATGCAGGTCCTTCGTGTTCTTCTAGCTCATAAGACAGGTTGCCTTCACTGTCTGAGACAACTTTACCGGTATACCTCTCGCCAGGTAGTCTGAGTTCTCCGTACTCTCCATTCCAGTCTTCTGTTATATTGGTAAGATAGTTTTCTTCCAGTGTTCCCTCGAGATCTAAATCTTTTCTTACATCTTCCCAGAAATCTTCTATAGCTTTCTCTGCTCTAGTTAGCTCGATCTCTCCAGGTACGCCTGGCTTAACAGAGTAGGCCATCTATTTTATCCTGCGAACTCTTGGTTCTTCTTCCTAAGATGTTTGTAGCCACATTTCCGGCATACGGTGTTCTCAGGGTTGGTGGTTCTGTTCCTTGCGTTACATCTTCTGCAGACGTAGACGTTTCCGAATACACGTTCCTCTGCTTCTTCGAACTTCTGTGCCATTGTTTTTGAAACCTCGTACAGAACTTGTTGTAGATTAATCTTAAGTAGGTTGAACCTTTACAGCCTGATCCGGACTATCTAAAAGGCTAAACCGGTTACACTCTAGGTAGAACTCTTAACTTTACAGGAATATAGCTAATATATGAAAACAGTTATCGTTGTTGGCGGAGGATTGTCCGGCTTACAGGCAGGTGTATTCACAGCTAAAGCAGGAGAAGAAACACTTGTACTGGATACGGATGAATCACTTGTGTACAATACCTCGAATATCCAAAACCTGGTAGGTCATGACTCTGTATCCGGTGAAGAGCTACTAAGAAGCGGTAGAGATAAACTGGAAGAGTTCGGCGGAGAGTTTAAACAGGAGAAAGTTGAGTCTGTTAAAGAAAACGAAGAAGGATTTCTAGTTACTACAGAAGAAAGTCGGTATGAATCAGAGTATCTTGTACTGGCTTCAGCAGGTATCCACGACTACGCAGACCCTTTAGACCTTGAGTTTGAGGACGGTGTAGAAGGGATGTACATGATGGACGAGCATGTTAGGACTGATGAATCCAATAAGGTAACTGGAGCTGAGAAGATCTATGCTGCAGGACTCGCAAACACATGGGAGTACCAGGCCTCAGTAGCTATAGGTGATGGAGCTAAAGCCGCAGTAAACCTTTTGACGGACAAATACGGAGAGCCTTACGAAGACCATGATACCTAGGACCTACTATCTACTATTTTTTCAATCTCTTTAGCGGCTTCAACCAGTCTTGGTCCAGGCCTGTTAAGTAGAGAGTCATCTAAGATGTGTATATTACCGGTCTCCACGGCCGTGATATCTTTCCAGCTCTCTCTATCTTTAACAGCTTTATCTGAAACTTTTTCTCCTGCCCCGCATATGCTGAGAATTATATGTTCTGGACAGAACTGTCTGAGCTCCTCTAGCTCAAAGGTATCGCTTCTCGTGCCTTCCTCTACAAAGTACTTGCCGTCTATAGCCTCTATAACTCCAGGAACCCAGTTACCTGAGAAATGCGGAGGTTCTAGCCATTCCTCACAGTAGATTCTTGTACCGTTAATAGAGATTTTCTCAAGCTCCTCTCTCATACATTCTACAGTTTTCTCAGCTTCAGCTTCCCTATCAACAGCGCGACCAATCTCAAGTATTGAGCCATAGACCTCTGCTAAAGTGCGTGGCTTCAGATGTAAGACCTCGAAATCCATAGACTCCAGTTTCTCAACAACTCTATCCTGTAAACTGTCTGAACATACTACAAGATCAGGGTTATGCCCAGCTAGTTTATCGGTTTTAATACCTTTGGACCAGCCGCCTAGACTTGGTTTGTCCATGGCCTCCTCCGGATAGTTACAGAGAGAAGTTGTAGCTACAAGTTCGTTATCCACACCTATACGGTAGAGTATCTCTGTGTTTGAGGGCGCCAAGGAAACAACTCTCATAAACATAGACTGTAACCGGTACAACTTGTAACTTGTGTTTCTAGAAAGTCAACGGAGTCAATGAAAATATTTAATCCAGATATGTGAAGGTTCGTTTAATGCCTGAAGAGCTGTTGTTCAAGAAAGAGGAGAGAATAACCAGTAGAGAGGTATCGCAGTATCTAAAACAGATAGCCTCTAAACTTGAATCTGAGAAAGAGATAACCTTCAAAAGCGGAGAACAGTCCGCCACGATAAAGGCTCCTCTGAAGCCGGAGTTCGAGGTAAAGATTGAACGAGAAACATCGATCTCAAACGGCAAAAGCAATCTATCACTGGAGATTGGGTTAGGGTGGGATGAAAACGGCGGAAAGGACTCCAGGCTGGAAGTCGAATAGATTCTAACGAAACTGTTTTGAAGATGTTAACCAGAGAATTGTTGTATGAGTTTGAAAGTAGGAGCACACGTATCCGTCTCAGGAGGAGTAGAAAAAGCAGTAGAAAGACAAAAAGAGATTGGAGGTAACTGCGGCCAGATATTCGCAGGATCGCCACGTACTTGGTCTGTAGCAGAGTATACCGATGAGGAAGGAGAAAGCTTCCAAAACGGAACAAGAGATGAAGGTCAAAACCCCTACGTAATACATTCTACCTACCTAGTTAACTTAGGGACACCAAAAGATGATCTATTTGAGAAATCACTGAACTGTCTTCAATCCGAACTGGATGCTGCAGAAAAACTTGGCGTAGAGTATGTTGTGTTCCATCCTGGAGCCCATACCGGTTCAGGAAGGAAAAACGGCATTCAAAGAATAGCTGAAGGAATAGACGAACTGAACATACCTGAAGGAGTAACATTACTACTGGAAAACACTGCAGGAAAAGGTACAACTCTGGGAAGAAGCTTTGGAGAGCTAAGAGAGATGATAGAAAAGAGTTCCACGCCTGAAAAAAAACTTGGTGTCTGTCTTGACACATGTCACGCACACGCAGCAGGATACGAGCTCAGAGAGAAGGAGGGGTTCCAAGACATGATACAAGAAATTGAAGAGGACTTAGGGCTTGAAAAAGTGAAGGTTCTACATTTGAACGACTCTAAAAATGAGAAAGGAAGTGAGAAAGACAACCACCAGCATATAGGAGAAGGAAATATAGGAGAAAAAGGTTTCAAGAATCTTGTAAACTCTGAAAAGTTTGAACAGCTCCCAATGGTACTAGAAACTCCTGTAACTGACGAAAAAGGCTACTCTGAAAACTTAGCTAAAATAAAGAAGCTTAAGAACTGATTAAGGCTCTACAGTCACGGATAGTTGTGGCTGAGTCGTAGGTGGTCCTAAAGAGTACAGCTTCCTAGGCTATCATCATGTGGGATAAAGATGAAGAGTGGTTCCTCGAAACAACCAGAACCGTGGAATCTGTCCTCAAAGACGAATTTGTAGGAGAGTACTTCAGAAGCAGAGAGTTCGCTTATTACTTAGAAACGAACTCTGTATGGGCCGGAAGACTGCTGAAAGAGTACTCCTACGAATCAGACGGCTTAGTGATTGAAAGAGACAACGGCACAATAGTATGGGGGTACAGAACAGATTCAGTAGAGTACGATTCAAAGAGTTTCAGCGAAACTAGGCCACATCGTGAAAAAGAAAATATTCTGTTAGATTCTCTTTACCAATCTATCTGTTCCAAAGGCCCTGTTGACTCGATAAAGATTGATGGAGAGATAGGAGATTTTGTAAGCCAAGAATATGAACTACCTTGTCTGCGTGAAAAGACAGAAAAGGTAGGCGAGATACGTTCAGAGCTATTAGAAAAGTATGACGTTGTAAACGCACAGGGAAAGTATTGTTTAGAATAGTAGATTAATAAACGATTCTCCTTCAAGTGTTTATATGCCATCTGAAGGTTTACGAGTTGATATAGAACTTCTAATGCTCGTAATAACAGCAGGATTAATGGGCTACCTTTTAACAGACCAGTTTATATCTAATGCGCTTTTATCCGGGCTGCTGGCTGCGCTATTCTTTCTGATTGGACTTCAGATAGAGCCTGGCATACTTAAAAACATACGTTTGAAGCCTAAACAGATGGTTCTGGGGCTATCTACAGTATTCGTTGTAGCTCCAGCCACCGCCTTCATGTTCGGGACTATCGTACCTGAGTTTCTAGATGTACTTCTAGTAATCGGAGTCTCTGCTGCAGGTATTAGCTCGGCACGTATATGGTCAAATATGACGAACTCGGACGGAGATCTGGCTCATGATATAGGAGTTGTGTCTCTTTTTACAGGGCTTTTAGCTATTCCGGTGCTGATAGCGGTAACGGGGCTGAATATTGATTACTCTGTCTTCGCCAGTAATGCTTTAATACCTCTAACAGCGCTTTTTGTGGGTATAACAGCAAGGAACATTAAAGCTAGAGCTGTTAGCGACCTAAGATACCACTTCTCTAAGGCATCTTTCTGGCTTATAACAGTAATAACGGTTGCTCAGACCCATCTAATTTTCTTAGAAGAGGGTTTCTCGCTTTTTTACACTTTCCTCTATGCATCACTAGTTTTCATGGGTTTCACACTTGCATGTTTCGGTATAGCCTATCTCTTAACACGTATCACGGACATATATAAGAAAGAGGCTAGGGCTATAGCCTTTTCAAACGGCTCTAAAAATGTAGCAATTGCGTTCTTTATAGCCCTCCATATTGACGGCCTGGCGGTCGCATTAGTAGGTCTCTACTACTTTGTCAGACAGTTGACGGGTTTAGTGGCTGTAGACTTAATGGTTCATGGCGAGTTCAGAGCATTTAAACGGTTAGTCTTAAAAGCCTCATCGCCACTTGGTAAACTAAGAGTTAACAAATAATTTTTTAGAAAGGTATAAACTTTATGACAGAAATACACGATAATCAAAGAGTAGGCGTCTATGTAGACGTCCAAAATATGTACTATAGTGCCAAAAACCTGTATAATTCAAAAATAGATTTTGATAAACTTTTAGACTCCGCTGTAATGAACAGAAAGCTTGTTAGAGCTTCAGCATACGTAATAAAGGCTGATACTCCTGACGAAGAAAACTTTTTCGAAGCATTGAGACGTATGGGTTATGAAGTGAAAATTAAGGAGCTTAAAGAGTTCTACGGCGGCCAGAAGAAAGGAGACTGGGATCTAGGAATGACTGTAGACATGATACAGCAAGCTAAAAAACTAGATACAGTAGTTCTTGTGACTGGAGATGGAGATTTCGCAGTCTTAGTAGACCATCTTGAGTCTATGGGTTGCCGAGTTGAAGTAATGAGCTTTGGAAAGTCTTCAGCTAAAGAGATAAGGGAGTCAGCTGACAAGTTCATCGATATGGATGAGAAACCAGATAAATTCTTGGTGGATAGGTGATATAGATGACATCTGTGAACAAAATAACCGCGAAGAACGTAATGAATGAAAACCCTACAACTGTGACGAAAGACAAAAGCCTGACACAGATAAAAAACGTGATGGAAGAAAAAGACATAAGAACTGTTCCTGTTCTAGATGACGGAATATTAATAGGTGCGATTGGTTACAGAGACCTTATAAGGTTCATACAATTCAATCCGGAGAAGACTGATGTAAAAAAGGTGATGCATCAGCCTCCGGAATTTGATAAAGAAGATAGTCTCGTAGATCTAGCAGATCTGAGAATCAACTCTGGCCGAAAAATGCTTGTAACTAAGTCAGGAAACTCTTTAGAAGGAGTTGTAACTGATAGAGAGTTTTTAGAGGCATTCCAAAACTCGGATGAGTTAAGCAAGATATCAACAGAGAGTCTTGCCACAAATAACCTTCTGACCGTGTTCCAAGAAGACTCTGTAGAAAAAGCGCGTCACAAGATGCTTGACAACAACGTTTCCAGGCTCCCGGTACTCGATAAGAATGGAGAGTTGACTGGGATGCTTAAAAGCACACATGTGCTGAAGACTATGGTTAAACGTGAGAGAGTAGAGTCTGGAGGACGTAGTGGAGCAAGAACAGGAGAAGAAGTAAATATTTCAGGAGGACACGAGAAGGAAAGCATGTCTAAGATACCGGCAAAGAATCTTATGGAAAGGAATTTACTGACGCTAGAAGATCATATTGATGCAGACAAAGCTGCTGAGAAAATGATTGAGGGGTCTGAAGAAGAAATCATCTTCGTTAACGGTAAATATCCTGAATCCATCTTAGCGGTTAAGGACTTAGTCGATTACATTGCCGAATTTGCGCCTGGTAAGACTATTCTTGTGAGCTTGACAGGTATAGATACTTCCGAAGAGAAAGCTGCAGTTCACGGAAAGATCAGGAAACAGCTACAAGGCTCTATAGGCCGTAAAATTGAAAGAGCTGAAGAGCTACGTATGAGAGTTAAGAAGATGGATTCTGACGGTAAGAAACATCGTTATGAGATTGACACTCGTTTAGACTGTAATTACGGCCTCATTAAGATAGAGGAGGAAGGATGGGATTTACTGGATGTAGTGGATAACTCGCTCAACCAGTTAAACACTGTTCTCAGAAAGAAAAAAGAGAAGAAAACAGATCACAGGACTTAACGTCCCAATTCTTCTTCGCCCATCTTTTCTAACTTCTTATCTTGTGATATCCCATAGGCCTGAGCGATTTTCTCGAACGCCATAGCGGCGTAGATTAGGTAGATAAATACAAGCACTAGTATTACGTACATCGGATATCTGGCTACTGATGAGCCGTAGAGCATCGCATCGTAGAACATCATGTACGATACGTAGAGAAGTAGGACGGCTATAGCCATGAGAAATCTTCGAGAGAACTCTTGTATCTTCTCGTCCTGTATACCCTTGAAGGTGGTGTATACAATGAAGAACGTTATGGTTCCTATAGCAAGCGTTCCTGCAGTGTTAACTGCTAGAACAATCTCTTCTATACCCATGAATTCTTTATTACGAACCTTTTTTAAATAGATTAGTCGGTCTTAAAGAAATCCCTTTATACTGCCGGTGACCTTTCCTCGAAATCTGGTCAGAAGATAGAGATTAGATTCTAACGTCGAGTTTACCGGACTCATAACACCCTATTAGTCTTCCTGCTAAATCAGATTCTTTGGTCAATGCTATCTCTCCGTTTTTACCGACGGTTGCCGTAAACAAGAAGTCGTTACCGTCGTATACATCTACTTCTTTTCCTGAATGGTCGGATCCAACGTCTATAATCAATGAGTTGCCTCTTTCCTCTACATGGTACTGTATTCCTTGTTTCAGTGTTTTCTTTCTTGGCTCGACAGTTATGTCGAGACCGAGCTCCTCTTCTAGTCTGTCGATGTTTTTGCCTCCGTGTCCGATAACGTGTGATATCTCGTCCTCGTCAACCATTAACCTGATATGGTCGTTGGAGATAAACTCTATCTCAGGATTGTCAACCTTGCCGCTTAGCTCGTGTTCAAGCTGTTTTCTTGCAAGCTTTTCGGCACCAGTCTCCTGTTTCTCGCCGTCCACCGGTATAACTACTGTTTCCTCTCCGTAGGTATAGATCTCGTAGACAGGTCTCTCGTTCTTCAGTTCAGATATCTGTACCACAGGTCTTGCAAGATCTTCCTCTGTCATACCGTGAGGCACCTTAACAGTAAGCTCAAGCTTGTAGACTTCAGCCACATCCGCGTTCTCAATATGGATAACAGTATCAACTATCTGAGGTATCATACCGAGCTCCACTCTACCAATTAAACGCTGTACCGCATCGACCGCTTCAGATGCGTGGACAACTCCAAGCATTCCTACGCCAGCCATACGCATATCCGAGTACACTTTGAAGTCGGAAGTCTTCCTTACCTCGTCGTAAACCGTGTAATCCGGTCTTACAAGCAGTAGAAAGTCTCCTGTATTCTCCATCTCCCCATCCAGTTCGGAGTACTGTGTGATATCCGGTCCTACATCAAGATCTCGCGGTTTCTCCATAGTCTTCATTATCTTGCCTTGGTCTTCGTAGTGTTCGGACAGTGCCTGTGCGAAGGTAGACTTTCCGTGTCCTGGCGCTCCGGCAATCAGTATTCCTTCAGCCCTCTGGTTAAGTCTCTCCATAAGTTTGTCAGAAAGATTGTAGTCTTCCAGTCCTACCTTCGATACAGGTCTTACTGCCGTGATCTCAGGAGCTTCCGAGAAGGGCGGTCTAGCCATAGCTATACGGTAGGAGCCTATCTGTACTACTGTTGCTCCGTCCCCCTCCATCTCGATAAGTCCTTCGTCCGAGATTTCGGCTGTCTCTATAGTTTCCTGTACTAAGTTCTCAATATCTTGTTGTGTCAACGGGTCTTCTCTTATCTCTTCTAGCGTAAACTCTCCTGGCATCCCTCTCTTAGCTTTAGGCACCGAGCCTTGTTTGAGGTGTACGCTCATTGTTTTATCGTCGAAGTAGTCTTCTAGTGAGAACTTTTCGACACGTTCTTTCTCGAACAGTTTGACATCTATACCTTTTGCTTCGGCTACACGGGCCTGTACTATGTCTCCGGTGTATAACGTTGCATCTTCCTCTTCAGCAACGTCTCTTATCAATGCGTCTATACGTCCACTTGATGCCAGTCCTATCTCTTCCTCTGTTGGCCTTCTTCCGATGAAAGATACCTGGAAATCTTTCTCTTCACCGAGCTCCCGGATATTCTTTATCTCCTGTATACCGGTGTACCCTATTTCCAGTCCTTTGTTGGCCTGGTTTTCTACCTCGTCCACCACAAACTCAGGAATTATTACTTCTCCCTTTATTTCGTCTTTTTCTGCTAGCTCTGAGAGTTTTCCGTCTATAAGTGTGGAGGTATCGGGAACGATTTTATTGCTCATACAAACTATTTATTAACGACAATTTTCATAAGCCGTTGGTTGTCAGTCAAGATATAGCTGATCCATTCTTACAGATCTGAGAAGCCTCTTTCCTTCATAATTCAGTTCTTCGCCATCAACCAGTCCGTTTAGACCTACTTCATAGTTTTTATTATCTATGTTGGAAGGTCTTTCCGGCTGTTCAAGTCTGTAGAGATCTCTGATACTTTGTCCTGTGAGGTTTTCATCGTAAAGTACGGAGACAACTTCTCTGAACTCGTCTTCAGGACTGTATTCATGCAGCCAACGGTTCTTAAAGCTTTCAGGGTTTCTGAGATATCTGTCTAAATCTATCTCTGTGTCGATAGTGTTGTTGATGAAGTCGGGCATATCTTTTTCGGTTTTTCTAGATACTGTCTGGTTGTATCTTTCTTCTTCTGCTAGAGCTTCCTTGAACCGGTTCCAGTTCTGAAGCACCTGTTGTCCTTGGGTTGAAGGCTCTAAGAGTTCATCTACTTCAACCAGGCTCTGGCTTTCTGCTATATCTGTCAGGTCTGGTAGTTCTTCTTGGTAAGGTTCAGCTTTTACCGGTCCTTCAGAGTCTAGATGGGCCAGTAGTTCGAATACTCCGTACTCGAACAGTGCACTGTAACGTGTTTCTAATGCTCTTGCCTCTGTAACGGTTATTGGAGTGCTGTTTTTCTCATTTTCTTTTATCGGAGAGGTTCCTGTTGAAAGCTCTTCAGGCATGTTTGAGGTAGTGAGTTCTCCTAGTTCGCGGTTGAGTTTTTCTGTTTCTCTAGGCATCTCTATGGTTTTTCTGTCTTCTCTTCGCGTAAGTTCTTCTTCTATATCTGTGGCTCTGCCTTCCATACAATTCAATAGTTACAACCTAACAAATATTAACTTTAACAAATTTTGTTACCAACTAATGAATATTCTTCTGAATTCAACACAGTAGAGTTTATAATATAACAGTCCAAAGATTGGGTTAGAAGAAAACACTACATGTTGTGGGGGAGGGGGATTGGTTCTCCACAACATCTAGTATTAATAGACTAGAGGTAGCTATAGCTATGCAATGTCCATACTGCAGCAACGAAAAAACAAAAGTAATTGACAGCCGGGAAACAGACAGGAAAGTCCGGAGAAGGAGAGAGTGTTCAAGCTGCGAAAAACGTTTCACCACATACGAAACCGTTGAACGTTTCGACGTCAAAGTAAAGAAAAGAAACGGTGAAACACAGGACTTCAACCAAGAAAAAATACGTGAGGGCATAGCTAAAGCAGTAAAAAAGACTTCAGCATCAGACCAAGTAGAAGAGATCGTAGAAGAAGTAAAAACTAGCATACTTGGAAACGAAGAAGTTACAGCTGAAGAGATAGGTGAAGCAGTTAAAAAATCGTTGAAAAAACGAGACGAAGTAGCCTACATGAGATTTGCCTCAGTCTATGACTCTTTTGAAGATGCAGAAAGCTTCAAACAGGAAGCAGAAGCTCTTAGAGACTCAAAATAATACTTCCAATCCATATTTCCAACAAAAAAACAAAGGTGCAACCAATTAATGTCTAACACTGTTACGAACGAAGAATTCAGGTTACCTGTGAAAAGAGTAACCGGAGAAACTGTTGAAGAAAGACTAACTGAAAATGCTTACAAAAGAATCCTGCCGGCAAGATACCTCCTCAAAGACGAGGACGGAAACGTTGTCGAAACAGTCGAGGAGATGTTCGAACGTGTCGCAAAAAACGTGGCACAGCCGGACAAAGAGTACGAAGATGTGGAGTACGAGGAGTCGTGGAAAGAGTTCTACGACATGATGACCAACCTCGAGTTCATGCCTAACTCCCCAACCCTCATGAACGCAGGAGCAGAACTACAACAACTAAGTGCCTGTTTCGTGGTCCATCCGGAAGACGATATGGACTCAATCTTCAACAAGGTCCATCACGCCGCAAAGATCTTTCAGAGCGGAGGAGGAATGGGATACCCCTTCCACCTACTAAGACCTAAAGGAGATACCGTATCAAGCACAGGAGGAATTGCATCAGGACCATTAAGCTTCCAACAGGTCTTCGACACCATGTGCGGAACTATCAAACAGGGAGGTAAGAGAAGAGGCGCACAGATGGGAATCATGCGTGTCGACCACCCTGATATCCTGAGATTTATCGTAGCTAAGAGAAAGGAAGGAAACCTATCCAACTTCAACATCTCAGTAGGAATAACCGACGACTTCATGGAAGCAGTCACAATGGATGAAGATTACACACTGATCAACCCGAGAACCGGAGAACCTTTCACGGTCTCACAGCAGACCGCAGAGTTCTACAACTCGGATGAAGACTGGTATCCTGAAGCAGCGGGTTCAGACTCAGGTAAAGACGACAATTTCTGGAGAGACTTCGCACACACCTTCTCAGATGAGGCAAAAGACTTCAATATAGAGCTGGAACCCGGAGAAGAGATGAAGCTTCCAGCAAGATTTATCTGGGAGACACTTATCGACGGTGCATGGAGGAACGGGGAGCCAGGGCTGTTCATGTACGATGAAGCCAACAAACAACACAGCTTCGATGTAGAAAAACATCCGGAACACAGGATAGAAGCAACAAATCCTTGTGGAGAACAGCCTTTAGAAAACTATGAGGCATGTAACCTAGGACACATCAACCTAAGTCTTCTAGCAGAAGACCACGGAGACGGAAAAGGACTTAACTGGCAGGAATGGAAGAAAGAAAACACAGAATACGACTACACCACACAGGAAGGTCTTGAGAAGGCAATGAACGCCTTCATGCAGGAAGCTCTCCGAATGGACAAGTTTGAAGAAGTAGCGAAGACAGGAACACGTTTCCTAGACAACGTTGTAACCATGTCCGACTTCCCACTAGAAGAAATCGAAGAAAAAGTAACAAGCCTCAGAAAAATAGGCTTAGGTCTTATGGGATTCGCACAGTTAATGATGCAGCTAGGAATCCGTTACGGAAGCGACGAATCAATCGTAGCAGCAAAAGAGATTCAGAGACTAATTACTCTGTTCTCAATCGAAGAAAGCAACCGTCTTGCGGACGTAAGAGGAACCTTCACAGAATGGGAAGACAGCAAATGGGCGAACCCGACAGATCACGAAGAATGGTTCGAACAGTACACAGGAGGACTCAACGCCTCAGAATTTGAAGATGGACTGAATATGAGAAATCACAACACCGTTACGATAGCACCGACAGGAACAACCTCGATGATAGGAAACACCTCTGGAGGATGTGAACCTGTCTACTCTCTTGCCTACTTCAAGAACGTGGCGAAAGACATCCAGGGAGAAGACATGCTTGTAGAGTTCGATGACTACTTCATCAGAGCACTAAAAGCCAACGGGATTGATGTAGAACAAGTAAAGGAAGAAGCAGAGAAACTAATGAGAAACAACGAATGGGAAGGAGTAGAAAGCATTTCAGATGATGTACTTCCTCCACAGATCAAGAAACTGTTTGTAACCACAAACGACATCAAAGCAGAAGAACACGTAAGGATTCAGGCAGCATTCCAGCAACACAACCACTCAGCGATCTCCAAAACATGTAACTTCCCCAACGAAGCCACAAGAGAAGACGTCAGAGAAGCCTACAGACTAGCATACGAACTAGGAATCAAAGGCATGACAGTCTACAGAGACGGAACAAGAGACGTACAAGTACTCCAAACCAACCAAGAAAACACCTTAACCGACATGGACAAGGTTGACGTTATCTCAGAACTGATCGAGGAAGAAGGAGGACTAGAAGAACTAGTCTCCTCACAAGAGTTCGCAGAAGCAGCAGGATTCGAAGAAGAAACCGGATTAGTAATCAAGACAGAAGACCAACTAGAAGAGAAAGAAGAACTGGAGAAAGAAGTAACACAGGAAAACATTGAAGCCGACACAGAAGGCTCCGGTAAAAACACAAGTATGGGAGAAAGCGGTAGAGTCAAAGAAAGACCAAAAGTCGCAACAGGAACTACACAAGAAATCGAAACCGCTTACGGCGACCTATACGTCACAATCAACAACTCCAAACACAACGGACCGATCGAGGTATTCGCAAGAGTCGGAAAAGGAGGAGGCTATACACAGAGCTTTACAGAAGCACTAGGAAGAACAATAAGCCTCTCACTCAGAAGCGGGGCAGACGCAGAAGACGTCATCAAACAGCTTGATGACATCCGAAGCCCTCAGATCTCATGGGATCAGGGAACACAAATCCATTCAGTGCCTGACGCAATAGCAGAAGCGATGAAAAGGCATACCAACAGCAGCCAAGGATCACAGCAAACCGTTGAAACCTACGCAGAAAACAAGGCCGTAACAAAGCCTAAAACAGAGACAGAAGAACAAGCAGACACCGCAGCAATCATCAGCGACGGCGACAACCCGGAATGCCCAGAATGTGGAGGCATGCTCGAACTACAGGAAGGATGCAAGAAGTGTCCTAGCTGTGGTTGGAGCAAATGCTGAGGAGGATAAAAAGATGGAGTTATACTGGTTCAAAGAAGGAAAACAGGAAGAAATAGTCTCTGGTTTAGAAGAGAAGAGAGATTCAGAGTATCTCTCAATGAACAAGATTCCTGATTACGAGCAGAGGGACCTTGTTCCGGGTCTTGATCTTTATCATGACCCTCAGTATCTGACGGTAGCGACGACACCTGAATCCCATCAGGTAACTATCAGTCAGTCACTTGAACAAGTAGATCTGAGTGAGTGGACTCAAAACATTTACCAAAGTCTCAACGACTAAAGGTTTAGCCAGCCAAACTGGCTATATCTCCTTATTTTTGACTTTAGAACGTATACTAATGTTTTTATTCTGTATTAAGTTCTAGAGTAGATCTATTTTTTATCGACCAGTTAACACTGTTACCTTTCTCCAAGTCCATCATTGCGGCCAGTGTTTCCGGTATTTGAATAGATAAAAAACCTCTACGGCCTGATTCTTCGACTTCGGCTTTTCCGCGGTTTGTAGAGCTTGGACGGGCTAGGCTGTAGGCTTCTAGTTTGTCAGAGTTCATTTTTTCTGTGATGCCTTTATTACTGTCTGTAAACCAGATTTCACAGTTCACGTCTCGAAAGTCTTTCAGCCATTTCAGCTGGCTGTGTCTTAGACCGTCTCCTTCTCCCTTTACTTCTATGAAGGTGTAGTCTCCATTGTCGTCAAAGGCCAAGAAGTCAGGTACTCCTGGACGGAAGATGGTTCCTAGATTTTCAACTCCTTCCTGCCGCACCTTCTGGTTCACTATATCACATAGATGTGGATACTCTTCTTCGAACTGTTCGATCGCTCTGGGAGTTGTACGTAGATAGTTGTCCCAGTTAGCTTCTATCTTGTCTAAAGCAATTTCCTCTGTGGAAGTGATTCTGTCTCGCATTAAGAACTTTTGAGAGTTTAGTTTAAAATTTTTAAGCTTCTACCCCCTTATTTCTGAAGCCAGGGTTTACTCTTCGTAGTCTTCTTGATCAGTGGTCGGTAGATGTAACTGCTCAACTCTTTCCTCCTCTAGGTTTATTCCGTCCCACTCATGGTAGTCTTTTATGGCTTCTATCTCTTTTAGCTCTTTTTCTTTTCTGGATAGATACTCTATACCTTTTCCTGTCAGCTGTTCCAGTTCTCTCTGATATCTTAGTATATTAGCTTTGTCGGAATCACTGTGCTGTAGATCTTCAGTTATCTCGAAACTGTTACTGGCCATACCTGGTCTGTACTCTAGGTTCACAGGCTCGCCTATAAGATTGAGCTCTACTGTAGGAGACCTAGATTCTAGATGGTTTGCAGCTTCCTCAAGCGTTTCTCCTGCTTCTAAGCCGTAAACTCTTGTGACTGCAGGATATTCTTCTCTTTCAAGGTCTTCTAAAGTCTCCCTTATCTCGTGCATATGTGTTCCATAGTTGTTCATCACTGTTGCTAGAGGAATCTTTTCATGTTCCAGGTCTTCAAGACTTGATACATCTTCTCTGTCTTTGACTGTTGCAAATCCGGTTAGAGGTATCTGGTTGAACGCTCTCTCTATCTCTGTATCCTGTGAGTTATATCCGACGACATACTCAATGTTGTCTTCTAAACCTATACTTTCTTTGTGTCTCTCTATCTCTAACATAGCCTCTTTTAGGCCGTTTAAAGAGATATTTTCTGAGTCATAAGGGATTTCAACGTTCATGTCTTCCATATTTGTTACGAATGTATATATCATTTTATGTCCTCCATTTGTCTGCTATTCTGTCATCTATACATGTTTTGATATCGTAGTCTTCAGGGTTCTGTGTAAGTAGTTTGTATCCTCCGTTCACCATGTTCAGCCTGTCGTTTGAGTAGTCTATATTTACAAAGTAGTCTATTATTCTTGCATCTCTGGCCATTTTAACGAAGTTTGAGACTTCGTTAAGCGCATCATTGCCTCTTCTCTTACCTAGGTACTCTTTACCTGTTATCTCAACTGTTTTGTTTGACTCTAGTTCTGTCAGATAGTTGTTCTGCTCTATCTTATTAGCCTTCTCTTTGAAGGTGTGAGGATGCCAGTCTCTGACTTTGATAGGCGCTGTTGGTACGGTCTCTCTGGCTGTAACATAGATTAGTTCCAGGAGTTCGGGGTCCGCTCTTCCTATGCTTTCTTCGGCCTCTCCTGCGTACTTTGTAAGAGCAGTTGTTCCTGACCATGGGTTCTCTGTCTGCGCTATTACTGTTCCTGTGCTGCTCTCTTCTAACCACGGGATCCATGCTCGACAGACGTCCCCGCTTTCTGTGTTTATATCTATCAGTCCCTACTCTACATCCATACTTACTTCGGTGTAGAAGGTGCTTTCTATTATGTCCTTAACTGCTTGGTGGTAGGTGAAGCTCTCTATATCTGGGTCTTCAATAGTTTCTGAATCTATTATGAAGTCGTATTCTGTATCGTCTAAGTTGATAGCGTCTAATGGAGTTACTTCCTGGTTTTTTAGGGCTTTGAAGACGGATTCTTCAGTGACTCTGCTTATCTCTTCATCTAGGTATTTCTGTACGTATTTGTCATGTTCTTTTCTAGGGTTTGTGAATCCTGCCATCAAGCATTACTGTTTTACACCACCAGATTTATATATGACTCAACAGTAGCAAATCCTAATTAATAAGTATTTAATACATATAGGGTATTACGTGTTAGATAACAGTCTTGACTCATTAGTACACCGACATCTCTCAGAAAGAGGAACAGAAAACGAACACGAGTACCTCTGGTTTGTAGCCGGAGAAGAACTAGAGGGAGACCCAGTCAGTCTCGATGTATTCATAGACGAAAGAACCCTCACAGTCGCATCAGACACTTCAGTAAACCTCAGAGAATTTTTTGAAGCAGTAGAAGCCTGGTACCCCGTAAAAGGAAGAAAAGCAGACACCTATTCAGTCAGAAACGGCGAGTGGAGACAGGACCGGCCCAAAGATGTTTTAACAGATACAGAAGAAGTAGAACATTTTGACTTCCATTTCTACGACGACTTTGACTACTTCAGAATATGTATATCCGACTACGAAGTACCGAAGGAAGACCTTCCTGATAGAGAAGTAAGCATGACTGTCGAGTACGACAATGCAGACAATCAGTCAGGACCTGATGTCCTAGAACCTCTTATAACGGTTTTCCCCAATACCTTAGGAGATGAGGTGTCAGAAAAAGCTAAATACCAAGCCGTTACAGATATATTGAAATACGTTAACAGCTCAAGAGACTTTCAAAGATCTTATGACGCCCTAAACGGTTTTAAACCGGAGATATTCAGGTACTGACCTCTATAGCCACAAGAAACTTAACTTTCTATACCAGGATAACTCAATATGCTCTTTGAAGAAGTATTGGCTATAAGTCTTTTAGGAGGAATAGTGTTATTAGGTGCTCTATCTTCTCTAGCCGCCTTGGCTGTTGTTATATACGCCCTCTACCACGTACTGATAAAACAGGAAGAAATGAGAGCCGAAGAAAAAATCTTATGGGCTGTAGTAATACTCTTTCTAAACCTTTTAGGCGCTCTAATCTACTTAATAATGGTTTGGTCCGGTTACACCGGGCTATATGATGAAAAAGAGCTTTCAGAGCTTGAAAGACTTGCAGATCTAAGAGAAAAAGAGGCCATAACAGAAGAAGAGTACCAAGAACTGAAGTCAGACATTATCGAAGATATGACCGATTAAGGTGTTATAACTTCAAAGAAAGTTTAAGGAGCCATCAAGTTGGAGGAAAATTTTACAGATCATCAAAGTTCTGCGTGAAGACCTCCGTTATCGTCTTTGTGAGTCCAAAGATTACCGGTCCAATAAACAGGCCTACTGCTCCAAAGATGTATACTCCGCCTATAACCCCTATAAGTATAGCTGCTGGTTCAAGCTCTGCTTTCCTATCTACCATGTAAGGTCTCAAAAGATTATCAGCTAGGGAGATCACTATGAGTCCATAAAGCATCAGGAATATACCTGCCCCTATATCACCCATAAGCAGTAGGTAGATTCCTGCCGGAGCCCAGATAAGGAAAGCTCCTACTACAGGTATGAAACATAGAATTATCATGATGAAGGTCCAGAAAAACACGTTTGGTACTCCTGCGATGTACAGACCTATACCTCCTATTAGTCCTTCAATAACTGCTACAAGCACATGGCCTTTCAGAACAGCGTTTGTCATTATTTCCGCCCTACTGTACATCTGTTCCTGTATACCACTGTTTACAGGGGTGACAGATTTAATCCAGCCGTGAAGTCTCCCTCCATCTTTCAGCAGGTAGAACAGTGAGAAAAACATTACGAGCATTCCAATTGCGATTGATGTTAACGCACCCACGACCTGTGAGACTCCTCCTAGAGCGATATTTGTAAAGGATTCAAAGAAGTCCTGTAACTCCTGTTCTATATTCAGTTCTTGTCCTGTAATATCCTGTATACGGTCCTCTATAGCCCCGAAGTCAACTACCTCGGTATCGTCTATATTATCAACTAGCTCCAGTGCGTCAGTGGCTACTGTTCCAACAGCTAAAGCAAAAGGTATAGCAATCATAACTGTGAAGCCTATAATTATCAGTATTGCAGAGATGTCTTTTCCGAAATACGGTTCAAGATGGTTCTGAATAGGTTTTAAAATGAATGCGAGAATCATGGCGCTAATTATGTAGGTAAGAAACGGCGCCAGCATTAGAAGAGATAGCAGTAGGAAGAATGCTGCTGCTCCACCAAGAAAATTTCTCTGCATACTCATTATAGTTTAACTTGGTAGACCCAAAGTTAAGTGTTTCCTGTTTCAGTATAGCATATATGATGTTTTACTGAATATCGTCTATCTTCTCTATATGCTCATCTCTAAGACCAAAATCCACGGAACCTGTGTACTTGTCGCTTTCAAAGACCTCTCTTAATCTTTGTCTTTCTCTAACCGGTAGCTCCACAGGGTCATTGACAGCTTCATTCTCGAGATAAGCAAATAGACGTGTCTCGTTTTCACTCCCATACTCAACATAAACTACACCGGTGTTACGGCTTAGAGACTCGTAGCCAGGTCTAGCATCTATACCCTGAACGCCTCTATAACCGTCATCCGGTTCAAGGTTTTCGGCGATTGTCTTACCAAGTTCCTGTGTTGGACTGTCCTGTTGCATAGAGAGATTATCTAAAGATCTCGGACATAAATATTATCACAGAAAGAAGTAAGGGTTCAACCATCGTACTTTAGACATTTGACTTCTGGCGAGATTAGATCAAG
Source organism: Nanohaloarchaea archaeon B1-Br10_U2g1 (assembly GCA_001563875.1). Lineage (GTDB taxonomy): Archaea > Nanohalarchaeota > Nanosalinia > Nanosalinales > Nanosalinaceae > B1-Br10-U2g19. Next base: position 122,792 of record LKMN01000001.1, read on the forward strand.
ATCTTCAGCAACCGTTTTTAGCAAATCCGCGTAAGCAGGATCGGCATGGTAAAAATGAGCCTCTCTGCCTCTAGGATAATCTACACTGGTTTCAACAGCTATATCTCCGATTAAAGGTTCAGGATCCCCATCAAAATCAAGTTTTTCTCCCTTAACATATATTTCGGAAGTCGCTTCCAATTTATCCTCTTCATAGTTAATAGGAAGACTAAGCAAAGAGTTAACAACGTTTTTGGGGTTACCTGATTCTATACCAAGGTCCTCCAGGATTTTTTCTGAGGACTCCTCGGTTATATCGCCTAGTGATTTCTCCTTGTTGTACTGCCACGGCCTAATCTTGGATCCTGGCATTACGCTGTCGAAAGGGAGTTCATAACTTTTGGCCGGCTCATGTAAACCTATTTCCTCCGAGTGTTGTTCCGTTGCGTATACTACGATCTTGTTGTCTGATGTCTTGTAGCCAGCAAGCGTCTTGAAACCTTCTAAAGCGTTTTTACCTCGCGCACCAAACTCTACAGCATCGCTTCTTCTTTCTAATAATTCTACGCGTTTGCCATCCACAACTCCTCTGTTAATATCCAGCTCCTGATAGTCGTCTAGGTCGAAGGTATGTTCTTCAAGAATCATTTCCAACACTTAAGTGATATTGACCGGTAACCGATACTTATCGATTTATCCGGAGTAGTCCATACTTTCAGTTCAGATAGTACTTTAAAATACCGTAGAACATCATAGGTACTGGTAAGGCTCCTGCAACAGACACGAGGCCTACAAATCTAACTCCCTCAACCTTCTTACCATAAACGGAAAACGTAACGGACAGAAGGCCGCCTAAAGGCATAGTCACCATCAGAACCATTATATCAAGAAGAGGGTTAGGGCCGTATAAAGCCAAATAAACTGTTCCTAATAGCGCTCCTAGAACTACTTGTAGTACAAAAGATACTGTACCGATTTTAGTAAGTTCGAAGCCCTTTGTCTTACTGTTCATTATAGTAGGATGGGGGCACAGGGATTTGAACCCTGATCTTCGGATATCTCCGACAAAGCCATCTTTTGTAGGCTCATATCCGTATTGTAATCATCGGCGTTGAACGCCTCATAACTCCAAACTTGTTTCTGGAGTCCGATATGATGCCAGGTTACACCATGCCCCCTGGATAAAAACCGGTTGTTGGATGAAGCTTAATAATGCTTTCAACAGCTCTGTAAGTTTTAAGATCTCAAAAGCCGTCAAACCCTTTAAAATTGTGAACGCATAATATCTGCTTTCAGATAGTTCTTGCGTCTCTAAGCTGTTTTGATGTTTCTTAACCTTATAGAAGCGATAATGAAGCACCTGTATATGATGCTGCTAGTAAGGAAGCCATAAGCGCCATTATAGAAATTACCTCCATGAAACTGCTCCAGTCCTCGCTAACCGCTTCAGATATACCTGCCGAAATAAAGGCTATCGCTGCCATAACTGATACTCCTATCATGGTCCCGGCAATTTTAGGCTGTACCATCAAAGCGACACCCGCTAAGAACATATAACCATAGAACAGAGGCTTGGATATCCTTATTAAAATATCTTTATCTGCTTCAAAATTTATCCTTTCAACCATAAGACACATGTAAGAGTTTTCAGAGTTAGTAAATAAAACCTTAGGTAGATGATAAGAAAGAAGGACGGCATACATATCTATAGAGACAGTCATCTAGTTCTTGATAGCCGTAGCTCTAAGGGTAAGACCAACTTTGTATCGCATGCCCACTCAGACCACTCACCTAGAAAAGGAGGCGAGGTAGTCTGTTCCAATCTAACTGCAGAGATACTGAGAAAACGATTCAACACAGATATACAGCCAGCGGACCAACCAAACATACAGCTACTTGAGTCAGGACATATTCTGGGTTCTTCAGCAGCACTGATAGACGGAGAAGTACTTTACACAGGAGATGTATCGACACGGAACCGAGCGTATCTAGATGGGTTTAAGCCTGTGAAAGCTGAAGAACTGGTTATAGAGTCGACCTACGGAATACCTGCATACACCTTTCCTGAACAAATACAAATAGAGAAACAGATACAAGACTGGATTGAAGATACGTCTGGCACAGTCTTTCTCTTCGCTTATTCTCTAGGGAAAGCACAGAAGATACAGTACTTGGTAGAAGAAGTTGCAGAACGTCCTATCTACGCTCACAGTGCTGTGATCGAGATGAATAATGTGATAGAAGAACATACCGATCTATCTTTCAGAGCCGAGGATATGGAGAACCAGGATCTAGAAAACAGTATTGTAATAGTCCCCTCCCATCTATCACGATCAGATAAAATAAGACGTCTAGTAGATAGATACAGCGTCAAGAAGGCCGGATTCTCAGGATGGGCTGTAAAGAATTCCTACAACTACAGAGGAGGCTACGACAAAACGTTTCCTTTTTCCGATCACTGTGACTTTAACGAACTTGTAGAATTGGTGGAAAGTGTTGACCCCGAGAAAGTTTATACGCACCATGGCTTCGACGAAGCATTCGCTTCATATCTCCGTAAAGAGAAAGGTTTCAACGCAAGAGCACTGAAAAACAACCAAACCTCTTTGACCGAGTTCTAAATCCCTTTTATTCAGAGATATAGACCGTCCAATGCAGCCTCTGCAAACTTATCGAATTTAGAGCTAAACAGCGGTTCGGCGTCTTCAAGCGTCATTCTGCCGGTCGAGGTTAGCTGTGCGCCGAACTGTTTTCTCCCCGAGTTGAGAACATCTATGTCTCTATCCTGTAGGAACTGGTTCAGCTTCTTGTTTTCTTCTTTACCGTGTCTATCGAAATCTGTCAGTATAACCGTTCTCTGACTTCCTCTTTCTAGATCTTCTGAAAGGTCTTCCATTGTTCTTTCTGCGGAAAGAAATATCTTGCCGGTGAAACCTAGTCTTTCTAATACTCTTTTATCGCTGAATCCTTCGACTACAGCAGAGTCAACATCTCTTTCCAGCTTCCTTACTTCTCTCTCAAGTTTTTTACGCTCTATAAAGGCCTTCTTACTTGGATCCATCGCATTTAAGTTGGCTTTGAAGTTTGATATAACTAATGATGACAGTCTTCTAACTCTTTAACATCTTGGAGATCTATCACTGTGTTTTTGTAATCTGTAACCTAAATATTGTCCGATGAGATCTAATAGAGACCTGGTAGACTATCTGAAAAGCTCAGGCTATATAAAGTCGGAAAGGGTTGAAAAAGCATTTAGAAAGGTTGATAGAGCCGAGTTTGTACCCTCTGAGCTTCAAGATTCTGCGTATAAAGACCGACCGTTATCTATAGCCCAGGATGCCACAGTTTCAGCTCCACACATGGTTGCAGTTAATACGGAGCTGCTTGATGTAAAAGATAACTCCAAAGTTCTTGAGATAGGTTCAGGTTCAGGATACCAAGCAGCTATACTTTCTCAAATATCTAAAGAGGTAATAGGCGTGGAAATACAGGAAGAGTTAGTAAGAAAGTCTAGAGAAAGGTTAGACGATTATGAAAATGTTGAGATCCTTCATGGCTCAGGTTTAAGTCCGGTAGAAGATGTCTTTGATAGGATACTTTACTCAGCGGCCACAGATTCGTTCAAAGATTCAAGAGATTATCTTGATGAAGATGGTGTCATTGTAGCTCCGGTAGTTCAGAACGGTTACCAGCTGCTGAAGAAGTATAGTGGCGGAGATATATCTACTCATGGACGTGTAAGGTTTGTTGAGATGGTTTAGACAGCATTGACTTTTTTGCCTAGCTCTGGGTTGACTGATTTGCTGTAAAGGCTGTTTACTGAGTCTTTATATGCTTCAAATGATTCTTTCATATCGTTGTAGATTATCTGGAAGTCTTCAGTAACCTCAAGCTCATGGTACAGAACATTATCTTCTATACGGCCTAGTCTTTTACGGGAGTTTATCATTGACTCCTTTATTTTTCCTGGCGCTTTTTCCGGTAATACTACCTTTACAGAGTGTTTTATGTCGTTCTGTGTTCTTACTTCAAGTTTGAATCCGAAGCCATGCTTATCCTGTATTTTTATTCCTTTGTCGGTGTATTCTTTTTCCGTCTTTACTTTCGGGGTGAATAGCTCTGCTATCTTGTCCGGCGATACTATTCCTGCAGTCTCCATTATCTCGTTTTCTACCTCTTCCGGCTGTAAAACGTATTCAGAGTCGTATTCTCTGAACGTGTTTATGGAAGCATAGAATACTTGTTTATCTAGGTTCTCCAGCCGTTTTTTCACTTCTTCTACCTTGTTGTCAACGTTTTTGACGGCGTTCCAAGAGTAAGGGGTATCGAATAAGAACGCCTCGTCTCTGCCCTCATGTGTTACAACAGCATCAACCGGAATTTCTATATCATAACTGCTTAGAGGCGGGTTCTTAACCTCCAAACCTATGTACTCGGTTTCTATATTTTTTAGAACATTCAGTGCTTTATCGAGCCGTTTTTCATAAGGCTTTACGGAGTTGAAAAGCAGTCTTGCCTGGCTTTGGCTCAACTGTTTTCTCTCAATCATTTTAGAGAGATCTCTCACTACTTTGTCGGTATCTGTGTATACAAGCTCTTTCTGCAGGAGCTGGTGAAATGCCTTGAACTTTACTGTTTCGTAGTCATCTATCTTGGGTTCTTCACGAGCTGTGACAAATAGTCCTCTAAACTTGTACTCTGATAGTTCTCCTAGTTCAAGTCCTGCATCGATAGGATTTGCTTTTAGCATAGATATATATTTCTCCATTCTTTCCTTGTCTTCAAAGTCTATTTTTGACTTGTTTTTAGCGTCTATCACCCATATCTCTTTCTTGTTTTCTCTGGTTATACGGGCAAAGCAGTCGGGTCGTGAGTCATCGCTGAGGCTTCCTACTCTTTCAAAGAAGTCGAAGAATCCTTCGTACTGTCTCAAAACGTCCAGGACGTCTCTTTGGAATACGTCCCAGTCCTTCATGTAGAACCCTCTTTTTCTAGTACTTGGTAGTCGTCGATTTCTCCATCTCCGTCTATATCTTGACCTCTGACCACTATATATGACTCCTGTTCCATGTATTCTTCTACATGGTTTTCCAGGTTTTTGAATGCTGCAACTGCTGCCTCCGTACCTTTATTTCGTACGCCAGCTATAATGAAGAGTGAAAGATCCTTGTTTTCCGGATGCCTGGTTTTTGCGATTACGCCTACCTTTTCACCTGTGAAGCTGGAAGAGGATGTTTTGATCTCTCTATAGGGAAACTCTTCTCCCTCAAAGCTTACTGGGAACTGGTCGTTGTACTTCTTTGATACTGTATTGGTTAGAACTCCTCCGAGAAGTAGCAGGTTCTGTTGGAACTTTCCCGACTTCACAAGCTCTGTATCCATCAACACAGTTCTTTCTGCAGTATCAGTGTATCTGCCGAGTTTAAGACCGATTTCTCCTGCTAGATGTCCGTCTCTACCTCTTACCTGATCTGGTCCGTGTCTATCAGGCGATCCCACGACGATTTTTCCATTCATCTGCCCCTTCTTGATTAGAGGGTTCAGAAAGTGTCTGGTTTCATCTGAAAGTTTCTGAAAGCCTGTCGGATCTCCTCTACCCCCTATATCTATTATGAATCCGCCAGTCACCGGTTTATAGTAGGTTGCTAGTCCGCCTGAATGTTTTTCTTCCTTTACCTTTTCTATTAATCCGTTTTCTTTTAACTTGTTGAAATGGTAGTGTGTCTTCTGTTTGGTTATACCTAAGTCTTCTGCAACTTTGGAGGGATAGCTAGGTCTTTCTGTTAAAAGCTCCAGTATCTGTCTTCTTGTGGGGTCGTTGACCGCCTTTAAGGCATCTTCATCCAGTTGCTCGGCCTTTACTGCCTCGCCGTTCTCTCTCAGAAATACAGCCATTAAAACCATTTTTGTACCGGTATTATAAGTTTTTTACCTTTTTCCTCTCAGCATTAATAAAGACTCCGGAGACCGGTAAAAAACCAGTATTAAGCCTGTTTTATAACATATCAGTCCGCAAAAGGTATCTATAGATGTGCGGCATAATCTGTTACTCCGGCCATAGAAAAGCCTCGCAGGTAATAGTAGAAGGACTAAAAAACTTGGAGTACCGAGGCTACGACTCGGCAGGAATAGCAACACATACAGAACAGTCAATAGAGGTCGAGAAAGGAGAAGGAACCATTGACGAAGTAATCAAAACCGGTTTAAACGGAGATAGAGGAATAGGACACACCCGTTGGGCCACACACGGCAAAGTAAACAGGACAAATGCACATCCCCATACATCCTCAGACAACAGCGTATCTGTAGTACATAACGGCATAATTGAAAACCATGAGGAGTTGAGGAAAGAGCTAGGGAGAGAAAGATTCAAATCTGACACAGATACCGAAGTAATACCCCATCTAATACAGGACGAACTAGAAGAAACCGACGACCTACAGAAGGTCTGCCGTAACGTGATGGAAAGACTTGAAGGATCGTTTGCTGCTGTCGCGCTTCTAGATACCGGCGAAAAAATTGCTTTCAAAAAAGGCTCTCCACTAGTTATAGGAGATGCAGGAGACGAGATATTCTTAGCATCCGACGTAACACCTTTCCTGAAGTATACCGACAAAGCAGTGTTTCTAGAGGAAGAGGACTACGTTATTGTGGACGAAGAGTATACAATCTACAACTCCGGAGAAAAAGTTGAAAGAGAGGTTGAACATATTGACTGGGACGCTGAAGAAGCATCCAAACAAGGCCACAGCCACTACATGCATAAAGAGATAATAGAGCAGACGGAAACGGTTAAAAGAGCGGCTTTCCAAGACCGTAAAGACCTGTTAAAAGCGGTTGAAATGGTTGAGAAAGCTGAAAAAGTCTATATAACCGGCTGCGGAACCTCAAGCTTTGCAGCAGAGCTCGGAGCATTATATCTTAGAGAAGCAGGCATACAGCTCGAAGTAGAACAGTCGCATGAGCTAGAGTACCGTAAGGACCAGATAAACAAGGAAGACCTCATAATAGGTATGAGTCAGAGCGGGGAGACGGCTGACCTACTCTCACTGCTGAAGAAGACAGATGCCTCTGTACTCGGAATAGTTAACGTCGTAGGTTCAACACTTGACCGAGACTCAGAGCTATCATTATATGTCAATGCCGGACCAGAGATAGGTGTAGCATCTACAAAAGCGTTTACAGGTCAGTTAGCAGTACTCAAACTTTTAGCAGCTGCAGCAGACAATAATATAGAAGAGGTAAGAAAAAGTATTCTTGAAACATCTGACAAGATACCCAAGGTTTTAGAAGACAATGACAGCAATATAGACCTTATAAGCAGTTATCTTAGCAATAAAAATGATGCATACTTCATAGGAAGATATAAAGGCCGTATAGTTTCTAAAGAAGCTTCTCTCAAACTAAAAGAAATCTCTTATATTCACTCCGAGGCATTTGCAGGAGGAGAGTTCAAACACGGGACTCTGGCGCTGGTAGAACAAGGAACGCCAGTCATAGGCTTCATGACCGAAGACACATCTAGTGAAACACTATCCAATATGGCAGAGGCAAAGACACGTGGAGCAGATATTATAGGTATAGGAAATGTTGAAGACACAGGTTTTGACTACTTTGTAGATATTCCGGAAGACAACAACCCTGAAATACTTCAGACGGCTGTAGCACAGCTCTTAGCATACAGGACTGCTTTAAAACGTGGAGAAAGTATTAACCCGGATAAGCCTAGAAACTTAGCGAAAAGCGTAACAGTCAAATAAGAAGTAAGTTAAAACAAAGATAAGATGCTACCGAACCCTAAACTGTTGACCGCATTAACTGTTCTAACACTGATGTTTTCAGCTGTAGCAGCTGAAACCGCGGATCTGGACCAGTCTTACTTTGAGTACTTCCACAGTAACTTGGATACAGACGAACTTAAACAAGAGATCAATAGTAACCAAGACGATATTCCGGGATTCGCCGCCAGCATTATCGGCGATCAGACTATAAATATAGAGTTCCAGGAGACCAACCAAACCTACTCCGTAGTTATGGAAGATACTAAGATAGAAGAGTTTGATCGAGCTCATAACGAGAACGCTACACTAGCCGTATACGTAAACGAATCAACAGTGGATGCAGTTCTTGAATCTGAAAGCCCTATACAAGAGTTGAAGGACAGTTTGGATGAAGGAGATATAGAGTATGAGACAATGACTCGGTCAAACAGTGTGAGAATGTTTATAACTGAACGAGTCTTGGATATACTGTCCCGGTTCGATGTTTTATAGGATTTTTACAGACACACCTGCTTCATCCTTAAATCTTTCCGGATCTGCTTCAGTACCTTCTACAACATTGTAATGGATAGGTACAACAGTCTCCGGATCTATCATTTCCACTGCCTCAAGAGCTTCTTCCTGGTCCATAGTATACTTCCCTCCTATAGGAACGAAGGCCACATCAACATCAGAGACCTCTCTCATATCAGGTATAGGATCTGTATCTGATAGATGGTAGAAAGCTGTATCCTCTAACTCGAAGACTACTCCTGTGCAGAACCCTTCAGGATGGAAAGATTCTCCTTCCTCACTGTACTTGTCGACATTATAAGCCTTCACACCTCTAAACTTTACTCCATAGACCTCAACCTCTGTACCAGAACTTATTATCTTGTAATCCATATCTTCGGGTACTTTGTCTTCAGAATGTTCCGTACATATCAACACTGTGTCCTCTTTCCTCAAGTTCTCTATAGCATCTAGGTCAAAATGATCAAAATGGTCATGGGTAGAAACTATGATATCCGCCTTCTCATAGCTGTCCATTACTTCCGACCAAGGATCAATGTAGATTTTCACACTGTTTTCAAGCTTTACAGATGCGTGAGCTAAGAGTTCTACTTCAACACCGTTAAAATCCGTCAATAGAGACACCTCTATTATGTTTTTGTCAGCCAGTATTTTTCAAGGAATACTGCAGTCAACGCTTCTATCCTCTAACTCGGCGGACAGACCTTTCAAGTCAGGCTCTTCACCGCCGAACAGATAGGGAACAGTCTTCTCAGGCTTGATTCTTACAGCGGCCTTTACAACCTCTTCTGGTTCAAGATCTTTCAAAGACAGGAAACAGATATTGATACGGCTTTCAAGCTCTTGAGAGTTCTCGATGGAGCCCGTATCACCTGAGACGTAGAAACTGGTCCCTCTCATAACGAAACGGTACCCTATACCATCACCTAGAGAATGTGCCTCTACCTCTATACCAAAGATGTCCATTACCTCTCCGGTCTGGATCCGTTCAGTGTCTTGACAAGGAACACCCTCCTCTAAAGAGGAGGGTACAACCACACATGTATTTTTCCCACAAAGTCTTTCAACAGTGCTGTGATTATAGTGTTCTTCACTTGTTACAAGTATTAGGTCAGCAGAACTTTTAGAGAAATTTTCCTGAGGATCAACAGAGACCGTGAAACCTTTATCCACAACAGTAACAGTTTTCCCCTCATCCACGTAGATATCGAAATCTCTGTAATCTAACAAAAACGGTTCCCCCTTTAAAACAAAAAGGTTTAATCCAGATTTTAAATCCATTACCCGAACATCCAAGGGTGTCATTAAAAACCTTTACTGTATCAATTCCATTATACAGACAGCGGGGGTAACCAAGTGGCCAAAGGTGCAGGATTTAGGCTCCTGTCCGTTAGCGGTTCGCAGGTTCGAATCCTGTCCCCCGCAAGCTTAACTTTTTAATCTAAAACCTGTTTCTGAGTACATCCAGACTTAAACATTTAATCTCTTTATTTCGGCTTCTCGTTCAGTAAATAGAATGTTTCTGTTCCGTCTTTCTCTTCTACTAGAAGGTGTGTCTTCTTGACTGTAGATTGATTTACTCTAGATTCAACATCTTTCAGTTCTTGGTTGAGAAGAATTCTGTTATTCCAGTTCTTTTCTGGTCTTTTTGAGAAGTCTTTCTGCTGATTTTATGGCTCTGTCAGCTTCTGTCTGTGATACTGATTTATTTCGGTACTGTATACTTGTTTTCTCATCTACTACCCA
>LKMN01000009.1 GCA_001563875.1 Nanohaloarchaea archaeon B1-Br10_U2g1
AAGCATCACAGTATATGACCAAAGAAGCCAAATCTCGTCTCACCAATATTAAGACGGTAGATGAGGAGAAGGCTTTGGCCGTAGCACGTCAGATAACAGCTTTAGGAAGCTCAGGACGTATAAACGAGATAGACGAGGAAGAGATGAAACAGATACTTAGATCGCTTCAAAACCAAGAAAGTTCAAATATAAAGTTTAGAAGGTGAAAAAGATACTATGAGTTCCAACAAGACAAAGTCTAAGAAAAAAAGACTATCAAAAGCATACAACACAGCTAAATCAGCTCCAAGATGGGCAGCTCTCAAAGCTTTTGGAATGGATAGAGCAAGAAAGACTTCCCTGAAGCCTAGAAAGGATAGACACTGGAGAAGAGACGACCTCGACGAATAGACCGGTCAGTATGTCTATAGAACGTTATAATTACGAGGGAGATCCCAACATAGGTTTCTATGCCACAGTCACCTCGAAGTACGCTGTGTATCCCTATGAGTTTAGAGAGAAAGATTTCTTCGAATTAGACCATGTTGTAACCCGTATAGCAGGAACAAACCTGGTTGGATTATTCACCGCCGGGAACTCAAACTGTCTACTGGTTCCTGAGACAATCACGGAGCATGAAGAGAAGAAACTTGAAGCCTCGAATATCACCTATAAGATAATAGAATCGAACGATACAGCCTTAGGCAATCTTATCCTTGTCAACGACAAAGGTGCCTATGTAAGCGAAAAGCTTTCCGATAAGAAAGAAGAGATTGAAGAGGCTTTAGAGGTCCCTGTGACTATAGGCGACATAGCAGGGATATCAAACGTTGGTGTATGCGGTGTAGCTAACAACAACGGGGCAGTAATCCATAGAGCTGCGACGGAAAAAGACGCTGAGAAAGTAATGAATGCCTTGGATGTAGAGAAGATAGATATCGGCACGATAAATATGGGTTCTCCGTACGTCTCATCAGGTATACTCTGTAACAGTACACACTTCCTGGTAGGAGAAGAGACTACAGGCCCTGAGCTAGGTAGAATAGACCAGATGCTTGTCCAAGAATAAGTGGTTCAGAAAGGTAAACTAGGTTGTAAAAGAACCGACTGAGTCACAGGATCTAAGTCAAATTCTCTAATCTGTACCGGGGTTGGGTTTAAAAAGTTCAGAGTTATCCTTTGAACTATGACAGAGTACACTTTCTCCGGTAAAATCAGACTTGGAAGAAAGGAACATCCTTTCGAGAGAACAGTAGAAGCAGAGTCTGAAAAACAAGCAGAAGACAATCTATACTCTCAGCTAGGAAGCGAACACTCCGCTCCAAGAGGCAAAATAACTGTAGAAAACGTAGAAGAGGCATAGAAACAATGAACCAACAGGAACAGCTACAGAAATATCAACAGATCCAGCAACAGATTGAACAGGTTCAAGACTATGTCATGCAGGTAGAAGACAATATAAACGAGATGGAGGAGACAGCTAAAGCTGCAAAAAACATAGAGAATGAAGAAGTTGGAAGCGAGATACTAGTGCCTATAGGCTCAGGAGCGTTTGTAGTAGGAGAGCTTAAGGAAACTGATAAAATAGTAACCAACATTGGTGGAGAGGCCTTTGAGAAGAAAACTGTCGGCAAGGCAGTTGAAATACTTGAAGGAAGAAAAGAACAGCTACAGGAGACACACGACGAGCTACAAGACACTATAGAGCAGCTTCAAGCTCAGATGCAAGAGATACAACAACATCTACAGCAAGCGCGCCAAGACCAAGAGTAGGTGCTGGAGATGCTCAAACGGTTCAAAGAATCTGTAAAAGATTTTTCTTCTGATGTCAAGTCTGCAGTAACTGAAAAAGAACTTGAGGAAGAGACTTTAAACCCTCTATTAGAAGAACTGAGGCTGAAACTTCTGCAGAGCAATGTTTCACTTGAGGCTGCAGAATCAATAGAAAAGGAGCTACGCCAAAATCTTCTAGGACAAAAAGTACCTAGAACTAAAGTAGAGGAAAAAGTCAACCAAGCTGTGAAAGAAGTACTACTAGACCTACTAGATGACAGCTTCAATATTGAAGAGGAATTGAAAAAATCGGGAGAGCCGCCGGTAATATTCTTTATAGGGTTTAATGGTAGCGGTAAGACAACTTCTGCAGCCAAACTAACCCACAGACTTGAGGAAAATGGTAGAGAGGTTGTACTTGGTGCAGGAGATACTTTTAGAGCTGCAAGTATTGAGCAGCTAGAAGAACATGGTAGAAACCTTGACGTGCCTGTTATATCGCATGAATATGAATCTGATCCTGCGGCGGTGGGTTATGACACTGTTGAACATGCAGAAAAGGAAGATAAGGTGGCCATAGTTGATACCGCAGGAAGAAGCCACTCAAATACAAATCTCATGAACGAACTAGAGAAGATGGTGGAGGTTAACAGCCCTGATATCACCTTCTTGGTCGTTGACGCATTGTCGGGGAACGATGTTCTTGAACAAGCTGAAGCTTATGAGGGAATGTTTGATGCGATTATAGTTACGAAGATGGATGTCGATGAGGACGGTGGAGCAATTATATCAATATCGGAAAGATCTGGTAAGCCTGTAGCATTTGTGGGTAACGGCCAGAACTACGAGGACCTAGAAAGTTTTGACAAGGAGGCCTTTGTAGAAAAGATAGTTTGATCTACGGAGTCAAAAACTCTTTAACTCCATATAAGCTGCTCATTTGAAGCCCGTAAGACTCCTTTAGAGCTGAACTAACCAGGTCTAGATCTTCGCCCTCATCAATCAGGTTTTCGGAGTTTATTCTAAGCACTGCATCAGGTATACGGTTGCTGTACTTAAGAGAAGTATAGATCCGTTTACGATCCGTAGAGTCTACCTCAGACTGGTCAACATCTTCTTCGTAAGAGGTTAAAAGGGTTGCAGCCTCTCTAAGGCTAGGCTGGTTAGAATGTTTGGTATAGCTTACTAGAAATCTTTGTCTTTCGTTAGAAAGTACCTTAAAGAAGTCTCCGTACTTAAGTTTGTCCCCTATTCTGTCACTATAATCGAGTTCGGGAGGTATTATCTGTTTGAGATTGTCGAACTTTTCAGTTGGCCTTACCTGTTTCGCCTGTGATCTGCTCTCATATTCCTCTAGGTATCCTTCTTTGATCATGAGCGGGAAGTGTGACTGAGTTAAAGAGGTCTGCTCTTTCTTTATCTCATTTGAAGTAAGTTTATCTGTACTTTTATCTTCTATCTTTCCGCCAATGTATTCAGCTAGTTCTCTTGAGTCCAATGGTCTAGCTTCTGTTCTCCACGGCAGAGGAAAATTAGAGGGCTGTTCTTCCGAAATACGTTGTGTGGCGTAGTATCTCTTCTCGTTCTTCAGTATTGATGCCTCTTCTAATGACACTTCAGGTATCTCTCTAAAACTGATTATCTCCATTAGAGAAATCTAAAGAAAAACTGTTTAAATAAGATATGTGTACGGTAGAACAATAAAATTGGTTCTTTTAGCTGTATGCCTGTTGTTCATCTAGTCGTTTCTGCATCGACTCTTCAAGCTCCTGAAGCTTGGATTTGAGAGGCTCTAGGTCGTCTTCAAACTGATCCATTTTTATCTGTCTACTTTTGGAGTTTTCTCTGATTCTGTCCTTTCTCATCTTGGACATTAGGTGGTTTACTTCGGCTACAAACTGTTCGTACTCTTTCATCTGGGCTTCTATGTAGGATATCTCTTCAATAAACTCCTCTCTTAGTTCTTCTGTCACTTCTTGCTTCAGTTCCTGCTTTAGCTGTTTCTTTTCAACTCCAAACTGTTTCCTGACTGTGCTATAAAATTTTTCCATGCCCATGGATCTTCAACCTGTATTTACTTATTCCTCCTAAAATCCTTATAAGGTTTTTGTTAGCTGTCCAGTGATTCCGGAACTATCACACCTAGATCTCTGTACTGATTTTGTTGATAAAAACGTGCTGTCACCGCTCCAACAACGGCATCAAACTCTTTGGCTGAGCCTATATTATCAGCTGAAACGCCTATAGATTCAAGCGATTTGTCGCTATCCAAAGCAAGTTCTTCAGAGGTGATGTGAGGCTCAAATCTTATGAAGTCTGGTAAATCCTCCGTCTTGTGTTCAATTTCGGCCTTGAGAGACTGAAGCCTCTTAACTTTCTTAGTTTCGGATGAGGAAGGCGTAAAGCTGTAACCGCTTTCTATTAGATCTTTCTCTCCTTTAGTAAATTCTTCTCGTGACTGTTCGCTTGAAACATTGACGGCCACTATCTCTGGCTGGAACTCCTCTATCTTCTCAACTATCTCGGAGTTGGTTTTAACTGAGAAAGTTTCTGTTTTGTCGCCTAAGAACGCTATGTTACACTTTTTCTCGCCGTCTGATGTTAGTATTAGACCTGCTATCATCTCTTTATCGCCACCTTCTTCTTTTCAAACTCTGTTAATGAACGGTTTTTATCACGAGCTTTTTCAACCTCGTTCTTCTCTATGCTTTTCTTCACCTTTGTCAGGAAGTCGTTTAAAGCCTTGTTGTACTCCTCTGGTTTTTCGTAGAAGCTATAGGTTCCGGCCCTCTCAATAACTCTTATAGAGTGGTCGTCCTGCAGATTTCTAATAGATTTGAGGCTGCTAAAACGGTCTTCAGTACTGTAAACTGTAGCTGACGGTTTTTCAGGTCTTGAGAGCTCATGTCTCTCTAAAAAGCTTTTCATTATATCGTGTTTAGGAACTACAACATCTTCGGAGAACTCCTTTAGAACATTGTATCTTGTGCATTCTGAAAAAAGCGTTCTCCTCAGCAGTTTAGGCTCTCTAATCAGAGAGCTCCAGATAATCTTATAGAACGTTCTGGAGGGTATATCTGGCTTTGAATACCTCCCTGTCATGAAAGTAGCTTTAACATTCTCATGGCTCTCTAGTTCTTGTACTATGGAGTTAGAAGTTATATCGGAGACTAAAACCACCTTATCCATTACCTCTTGACTTATAACACTTTCCAGAGCCTTTTTCACTCCTTCATAATCTTTTCTCCTCTGTAATGGCTCGAAAACAGCTGTTTTGTAATTCTTAGAAAAGTAGTTGATCTGATGTTTCCAGATCTTTGCATTGAAAGCTCCTGGGACAAATACCAGCTGTATAGAGGAATCTTCTCCTGATTCTTGGTAGTATATGTTTTGATCCTCTATCCTTCTAAGAGAGAGCTGCATAGATAACCCGTTTCGGGTGAAACTCTTTTATCAGTTAATTGATTTCTAAGATTTTAATGGCCCAGGACTTCGTTTTGTTAATAATTGGCGGAGCGGCTGCAGCACTTGCATTCCAAGCATACCAGGTGTCAGGTCCTTTGGCAGGTTTAGGAGTGCTCTTAACAGTTTCTTGGATACTTTACCATCTCAAGACCAAGATAGAGGTCTGGGAGGCGTTAGGAACTCTACTGAACCCTTTCCATACAGGAGTTACCTTCTTACTTATCGGCTTTACCTATGGGGCTTTACAGGGATTCGGAGTTGCAGGAGCAGTTTTCACCGGTCTTGCTGGTGCCATACTCGGATTCATTATATCGATAATAGTCTACAACTTCTGGAATATCGGTTCGTAACCATTTAGCATTTAACCGTTTTTCATCAAAACAGTGAGTATGTTCGACCGGATAAAAGAGTCTGTACAGAAGTTTTCTTCGAAAGGAGTAGCGGACAAAGAAGCAGTAGAACAACTGGTAAAAGATATACAGAGAGATCTTATACAGGCGGATGTAGACGTTTCACTGGTTTCAGATTTAAGCAGTGAGATAAGAGAAGAGGCGCTGGATGAAGAAGTTCCTGCAGGTTTAACACGGAAAGAACACGTACTTGAAATAGTATACAATAAGTTAGAAGAACTGCTTGGAGAAGAGGCAGAAGTAGAGGTCGAACCTAAAAAAATACTTTTATGCGGGCTGTTTGGATCAGGAAAAACAACTACAACAGGTAAAATAGCGGATTTCTACAGAAAAAGAGGGTTAAAAGTAGGTGTGATAGGTGCAGACACAGACAGACCGGCAGCCTACGACCAGTTAAAACAGATTGCTGAAGATATAGGGGTAGAGTTCTACGGCGATAAAGAAGCTGAAGATCCTGTTAAAGTAGTCGAGAAAGGTATGCAGGAACTGGATACGGATGTAACTATAGTTGACTCCGCCGGTAGGAACTCTCTAAACGAAGAGCTCAAACAAGAACTATCTGATATAGGTCGGGTCTTCCAGCCTGATGAGAAATACTTGGTGATGCCGGCGGATATAGGACAGTCTGCACGGAAACAGGCTGAAAGCTTCGAAGAGTCTGTAGGGCTGACAGGCGTAGTAGTTACAAAGATGGATTCGTCGGCCAAAGGAGGAGGAGCGCTTGTGGCATGCCAGAACTCGGGTATATCGGTCAAGTTTATCGGTAATGGAGAGAAGATGGAGGATTTAGAGGTCTACGATCCTGTTGACTTCGTCTCGGAGATGATAGGTCAGCCTGATTTAGAGTCGCTTCTCGAAAAGATTGAGGAGCTTGAAACAGATCCTGAAGCCATTCTTGAAGGAGACTTCACCTTAGAAGACTTCAAACAACAGATACAGTCGATGACTGATGCAGGACTTATGGAGGAGATGCTTCAGCAGCTTCCTTTCGGTGCTAATCTGCCTTCAGAGATAACAGATATTACTGAGGGGAAAGTTGAATCTTACACTGTTATAATGGATTCCATGACTTCCGAAGAGATGAACGATCCCTCAGTTATAGGAGGGTCTCGTAGAGAAAGAATTGCAGAAGGCTCAGGGACATCTACCTCTGAGGTTAGAGATCTTGTCAAGCACTACAGACAGACAAAGAACATGGTAGACAAGTTCGATAAAAAGTCTATGAAAAGAGGCAATATGCAGAATATGATGCAGAAATTAGGGTTCTAAACTGTTATTTGGTCTCTTTTGTTCTTAAGGTCGTCTAATTCCTCTTTACTGTAAAACTTCTCTTTTCCTAACCTCTTCTCAAGAATCTCTTCCTTCTCCATAAACTCTTCTTCTACATCTTCGTCTATACTTGAGAGTTTGAAGTATAGGATGTCGGATGAGGCTCTAACGCTTTCAAACATGCTTACCCATTTAGATGGAGGTCTAAAGTCAGCTCTACCTATCGCTCTAGTTGCTCCTAAAAGCGTCAACATCATGTTTCTGTAAAATACTTGTTTTATCTTCTTCTCCATTCTAAAGGTTCCACTTCAAGACTCCCCTCAAGAGCCCTTAAAACCCTTTAATAAACGTTAATGAACGGTAGTATATAAAGGTTGAGAGGCTTTTACTGAATTATGATAGCCTTGATCTCTGACTCTCACGTACCTCACAGATCACCTGAGATACCTGAAAAGTTTATTGAGCTTGTTGAAGAAGCAGATATGACAGTCCACTGTGGTGATTTTGAGGAGAAGAAAGTTTATCAGAACATTAAAGATGTTTCAGAAAAGCTTATAGCAGTCAAAGGTAACTGTGACCGGTTTGAGCTACCCAACTCAGAAACCTTCAACAAAAACGGTGTGGAGTTCGGTGTATACCATGGCACAGGCATAACACCGAGAGGAGATCACGGCACGCTTCTTAAGATAGCTGAAGAAGATTTAGAAGTCGATGTCTTGCTACATGGACACACTCATAACCAAGAGGCGGCTGAAAAAGACGGTAAAATACTTTTAAATCCTGGAAGCTGTACAGGCGTAGGTGGAGGTAGCTCCCGGCCCGGTAACCCAAAGATGATGGTTCTAAAGGTAAAAGACGTTTTCCAGGTCGATATACTAGAGCTTGAGGATGAAAGTATAGTGAAGAAGACCAGAAAGTTTGATATTGAATCTTCTGAAAACTAAAGAGTATAAGGAGTAAAGATTCAGTATGGAGAAGCTTGAACATAAAATAAAGAGAATCTGGATGGCCAAACTAGGTCTAATAGGTTTTTTACTAGGATTGATATTAGCAATCCCTGTCTACGGTTTAACGGAGCGCTTATCATTGGCTCTGATACCTTTCATGTTCCTACCGGTTATTGGTGCATGGTACGCGGTTTTGAGATACTTTAACTGGGGCTTTGAACTAAGGGAGGACCATGTGTATATACAGCGAGGAGTGCTGGTGAAGGTTGTTTCGATGGTCCCGCATGTAAGGATACAGCATATTGACACCCATAGGACTCCTCTAGAGAGAGTTTTCGGTCTTACATCTCTAAAAATCTTCACTGCAGGATCTAGAGGCACAGATGTCAGAATACCGGGACTTGATAAAACAAGAGCCAAAGAGATACAGGAACATCTCAGAGATGTGGCCATTGAGTCGGAGAAAGGGTTTGACGGTGTATGAAACTCTCGAAACTATCGATACCTTATAGGACTGTATCTAAACTGACCACTGTACTTGTATTTGCGCTCTTGTTCGGAGGAGCATCGCTAATAGCGGAAGGGCCGTTAGGTCTTCTGCTTTTCATAGCGTTTGTATTTTTCGGTACAGGAGTTATTTTTATCTACGAGTATCTTTACTGGCAGAGATACGTATACAGAATAACAGAAGAAGGGCTGGAGATAAGTTCAGGCGTCTTCTCTAAAAAGACAAGAGATATACCATTAAGAAGGATACAGAACGTGGACGTAGACAGAACAGTTTTCCAGCGATTCTTTGGAATTGCTAAAGTAAACGTTGAAACGGCAGGAGGAGATACATCGGAGGCAAATTTCCGGTACCTAGAATATGGGGATGCTAAAGACGTACAGAAAGAGATAAGAGAGCTTAAAAACAGAAGAACAGAGCCTGAAAAGAAAAAGATAGAGAAAGAGGATTTTCGGCTCACCGATAGAAACCTTCTAATACTGAGCGCAGTATCGATAAACCCTCGTACAGCTATAAGTTATGCAGTCCTCGCAGTTTTTGCCGGAACCGCGCTTATCGGACAGTTAGGCATAGGTACAAGAACTCTGTTAAGCTCGCCAGGACTTATATCGTTAGTGACACTTGCAGTATTTGCTGCATGGGTCTCAAGCGGACTTTCATCCCTCACAAAGTTTTACGACTTCAAACTTGTGTTCAGAGATAACGCGATAGAGTATGAGAGAGGTCTTCTCCACAGATCTTCGGGGACAATCCCTGAGGAAAAGATACAGAACATCATAATTGAAGAGAACTTCTTGAAAAGATGGCTGGGTTATGCGACCTTGAAGGTTGAAACTGCAGGATACGGCCCGGCCCAGCAACAAGTACAGGGATCAGAGACCGCGATACCTCTTGCTAAAAAGGACAGGATAGTCTCTATAGCAGAAGAGATAGGTGAGTACGAGATGCCGGAGCTCGACTACGTAAATCAGAGAGCGAGGACAAGATACTTTAGAAGGTATCTACTGCTTGGTTCAGTGCTACTGCTGTTGATGGCTGTCTTAAACGTATATACTGGTTTCGGTGCAGTCGTCTACCTAGTACCATTAACCTTGATAATTGGTTCAAGAAAAGCCTCTAGGCTGAAATGGGCGAATATAGGGTACAGTATCGGTCAAAAACACTTATTTACACGTAAAGGCTTCTGGAACAGAAGGACCTATACGGTTCCGTATTTCAGGGTTCAGAACCTTGTGAAGACTCAGACAGTCTTCCAGAAAAGATGGGGTATGGCATCAGTGAATATCGATACGGCTGGATCCGCCTTCACAAACCCTGTTATACCGGATATGCAGGAAGAAAAGGCAGTGGACAGTATGGAAGATATTTTCTCGAACTTCAAAACGTCGTTGTGAGAGAAAACGTCTTCTTGAAAAAGATAGGGTTAGAAACAGTTCTCTATTATGCAGACAGTAAAACGGAAGAGAGACAGACTTCTTGAAGAAAACCTTTGTGACCACTGTCTAGGAAGACAGTTCGCAAAACTAGGTCATGGACTGGAAAACTGGGAGAGAGGAGCTATCGCTCGAAGGATAGAGGATCTGGATGAAGACTCTTTCATAAGAGATAATATTCCGGAGACGGCTGAAGAAGGCGGTGAATGCGGTATCTGTAATGGAGTCTTCGAAAAACTGGAGCACTGGACAGATCTTGTGGTAAACTCGTTTAGACGTTACGAATTAGACACTTTCTTGATAGGTATAAGACCTCCTCCGGAAGCAGTCGATGCGGAGGACGAGTTATGGGAAGAGTACGGTATCGAATGGGTTGAGCCCTTGAAGACTGAGCTCTCCCGTCTCATAGGTAAAAGGGTTCACGACAGAACGGGTCTTGAAGTCGACTTCAAGCGGCCGGATATAAACGCGGTAATCGAGATGGATGAGAACAAAGACAGGGTTGAGCTACAGGTTAACTCGATGCTGATCTACGGACAGTATAATAAGTACTCTCGTGAACTTCCTCAGACTGTCTGGCACTGTAGGAACTGTAGGGGCGGAGGATGTGACGAATGCGATTTCACAGGTAAGAACTATCATACCTCTATTCAGGAAGAAATTCAGGAACCGTTCAAAAGAGAAACTAAGTCGATAGAGGCAAAGTTCCACGGTGGCGGAAGAGAGGATGTCGACGCCAGATGTTTTGGAAGAAGAGAGTTCTTATTAGAGCTTGTAGAGCCTTTGAACCGTGATCTGGATCTTGAACAGTTACAGGAAGAAGTCAACGAGTCCGACATGATAGAAGTATACAATATTAGGTATGGGGAGAAAGATGAGGTAGAAGAAGTAAAGAACAAGCATGCGGACAAGATGTACCGTGCGGATGTAGAGCTCTCTGAAGAAGTAGAAAAAGATGATTTAGAGGTTCTGGAAAAGCTTAAAGGGGTTGTGGAGCAGAGAACTCCTCAACGTGTTGAACACCGTAGAGCTGACAAGGTAAGAAAGAGAGAGGTCCACAGAGTCTACTGGGAGAAAAAGGATGAAGGTCTAGAGCTTGTGATTAAAGCTGAAGCAGGTACGTATATCAAAGAACTTATTTCAGGAGATGATGGTAGGGCTGAGCCAAGTGTTTCCGGTTTGCTTGGTGTTGAGGCAGTATGTACTGCTTTGGATGTAGTGGATATAGAGAAATAAAAGAGGAATAAGTTGTTATTGGTATCCTGTGTCCTGGTAATCTAGGTCTAGATCTCCGTCTTCATAAGCTGTAGCTCTCACTGCGCCATCGGTATCGTATCCTACAGCTCTTGCTACTTCGTTATTCTCTGTTCCAAGAGTTGTAACCATTTCAGTCTGTACGTTTTCGACGTTCTCAAGTCTTCTTTTGACTTCGTTTAGATCTTTCATTGTTGGCTCGTATGGTATAATTTGTTTTCCTGCCTTATAAATCTGTTGTTATCTAACAGTAACAACTATTATTTGTCGGGCTGAGAAGTCTCCCTATTAAAAAGTTTAATATCTCACTCAGAACTATAGAGGTAGATCAAAAAATGGCACAGAAATCTTCCGGACCACAGCAGGGAGCAAGAAAAACTCTCTCAAAGGATCCAAGACATAAAACAACAATAAACGACATGCTGAAAACTTTCGAAGAAGGAGAGAAAGCAGTTATCAAGATAGATCCGTCGGTAACAGAAGGAAGAGTACACCACAGGTACCACGGTAAAACTGTTGATGTAACAGGTCAGAAAGGAGACGCATACGAAGTAGAGTTCAAGGAAGGAAACAAAACAAAGACGCTTTACATAAAGCCTGTACACCTAAAAAAGACAGAGTGATTAGAAATGAAGGTAAAAGAAGAAAACTACGCCTACCCTATCGAAGCACTAGAAGCACTTCAAGATAAAGACGAAGAGAACCTAAGCCATGAACAGAAGATCGCTCTAGAAAACCTTACAAGACACTGTAAAGTACAAGATCTGGGAACTCTAGAAGAGCTTTACAAGGAGCTAACAGAGATAGATTCGCTGAAAGAAAAACATGTCTACAAACTACTAGAAGTAGTTCCAGAACACGAGTCTACGGTAAGATCCGTTTTCTCAAAAGAAAGAGTAAAACTAGACGACTCTGAGATAAACAAAATCATTGAAATCTGTGGAAGTATAGAAACAGAGTAGAAAACGTTTACAAACCCGGTAATCGGAAAACTTTTAACTTCTAAATGTTCTGTTATTCATACCTCTAGAAAGGTGTATAATATGACGGAAAAAGAAGAGAACATAAGAGTACTAGACTTCTTAGAACACGGAAGACCAGGAGAGAAAGACGAGCCATCAGCTCAAGGAATAGGAACAAACAACTTCAACCTTTTAGAGGTGGTAATGCGTGATGAAGAACGGCCTAAAGGAGGAGAAGAGCTCTACATAGGCGAAGGAGAGAGAGATAGAGTCAAGTACATAAAAGGGAGGTTAAGTTATGACGACCTAACCGGAAGCGCGAAAAGCGAGCTAAAATACGTCTTACAGGCTATGATAAATGAAGAAGAGGAAAAGTTCGTCGAATTCTTCAACGAAGCAACGCCGGTAACACCTAGAAGGCACGCATTCGAACTACTACCGGGCGTAGGAACCAAACATATGCAGAAGCTTCTTGATGAAAGAGAGAAGGGCGAGTTCGAAGACTTTGATGATATAAGGGAAAGAGTATCAAGCCTACCAGATCCTGAAAAACTTCTAATAGACAGAATAACCGAAGAACTGAAAGGAGAAGCCAAAAGAAAACTTTTTGTATCCTAGAAAATGATTGATGCTAGGGAAAAACTGGATGAACTAGGTCTAAAACCTGTCAGAGGACAGAACTTTCTGACATCCGAAACCTCTGTCAAAGCTCTCGTAGAAGCTGGAGAGGTCGAGAATAAAAAGGTGTTAGAGATAGGTCCTGGACTAGGAGCTATAACAAAAGAGCTGGAAGGAAGAGCCGAAAAAGTGTATGCGGTAGAGAAAGACACTGTTCTAAGTCAGTACCTGAAAAGAAATTTTGATGGAGATGTTGAGATTATCAACGAAAACATACTCGAATACGATATACCCGAGGTCGACCGATGTGTCTCCAACCTGCCTTTCCAGATCTCTTCAGAAGTCATAGAGCTCCTAGGTAGAAAACAGATCCAGAGCACTCTCATACTTCAGAAGGAGCTTGCAGAGAAAGCTGTCAGAGATCCGGGAGAGTCAGACTACGGGCGTTTCACACTGATGGTTAACTACTTTTTCGTACCGGTCAAACTCCAAGATATATCTAGTGAAAGCTACTATCCGGAGCCAGAGGTCGATACATCGGTACTGAAGCTTTATCCCAACAAGGACAGACACGGAGTAGAAAACAGAGAACAGTTCTTTGAAATGGTCAAAGCACTCTTCACACATAAAAGGAAAAAAGTTAGGAATGCCTTTGTAGACTCTCGTCACATACTTGAAATAAGTAAGGAGGATGCTAAACAGCTTAGAGATAGCTTACCACACTCAGAAATAAGAGTAATAAATCTGGATGTTAGAAAGGTTGCAGATATAGCAGAGTTCTTCTCTGACGAACACTGAAAACCTATTTATTTCTCAGAGCTTTCATTCAATTATGCCGAAATGGATATTTGTTACCGGAGGCGTCCTATCCGGTTTAGGTAAAGGACTGGTATCTGCAAGCGTCTCAAAACTTCTACAGCAACGTGAACTCGATATAACCCCGGTTAAATGCGACGGCTATCTCAACGTTGACCCTGGTACCATGAACCCTCATGAACACGGAGAGGTCTTCGTCCTATCAGATGGAACAGAAGTCGATATGGACTTCGGCCATTATGAAAGGTTTCTAGGTATAGAAACCACTGGCGACTGCAACCTTACCTCTGGAAAAGTCTTCTCAGAAGTTATAGACAGAGAGAGAAAAGGCGATTACTTAGGTGAAACTGTACAGATGGTCCCTCATGTCACTGAAGAGATAAAGGAAAACTGGAAAGAAGCTGTCGACGATTCGGATATAGGTATTGTCGAGATAGGGGGCACGGTAGGAGATATAGAAAATATGCTGTATCTAGAGGCTGTAAGACAGATAATTAACGACTTGCCGGATGAAGATACTTATCTAATTCATACAACATTAGTTCCTTACCTCGAAACCACAGGAGAACAGAAAACCAAGCCTACACAACACTCAGTGAAGAAGCTGCGTGAAACAGGGTTATCGCCGGATATGATAGTAGGAAGAAGCCGCAAACCGCTTCAAAGTTCTGTAGTAGAGAAAATATCTCTTTTCTGCGATGTCGAGGAACAAGAAGTCATTTCAGACCATGATATTGATAATATCTACCGATTGCCGTTAATATTCGATGAACAGAACGTTGACACCATTATAAAAGACGAAATGGAGCTGCCAGAGAGAAACAACGGCATAAAGGACTGGAGAGAACGGGTTGAAAACCTAGCTTCCGAACCTTTAGGAACAGTAGCTATATGCGGCAAGTATATGGCGATGGACGATGCTTACGCATCGGTAGAAGAAGCTTTGAAACATGCCGCAGCCGAAAAAGGAGGTTCAGTAGAGATACAGCACGTGGAAACCGAAGACATTGATCTCTCTCAGCTTGAAAAGTTTGACGGGGTTGTGATACCCGGAGGATTTGGCTCTAGAGGAGTAGAAGGCAAGATCAAGGCTGTAGAGTACTGTAGAGAAAATAACGTTCCTATACTAGGGCTTTGTTACGGTATGCAGCTGATGGTTGTCGAGTTCTCAAGAAATGTCCTAAACTTAGATGCAGCGTCAGAAGAGTTCGAAAAGGGTGAAGAAGACCTGGTTGTTGCAGAGATGTCTGAACAGAAAAATATTGAACACAAGGGAGGCACAATGCGGCTAGGAGACTATACTGCGGAGGTAAAAGGCCAAGTCAAGCAGATATACGGATCAAAAAAAGTTACGGAGAGGCATAGACATCGATACGAAGTGAACCCGGACTACCACGGCCGGCTTGAAGAAAACGGTCTTAAGATTTCAGGTAAGATGGAAGACGGAACACTAGCAGAGTATGTTGAGCTGCCGGACAACCGGTTCTTTATAGGGACACAAGCGCATCCGGAGTTCAACTCATCATTCCAGAACCCAAACCCTCTATACACAGAATTCATAAACAGTATATTATGACGGTCTACACTCCCCGTGAAGACAGCATTATGGTGAAAGAGTATATAGAGCGTATGGATCTACAGGACAAAAAGTTCCTAGACGTAGGAACAGGATCCGGTATACAGGCCTTGACTGCTGCTAGAAAAGGCGCAGAAGTAACAGCTATAGACTTGAACTGTGAAGCAGTAGATTATACGGACAAAAGAGCTGAAGAGGAAGATTTAGACGTAAAAACATTTCAGTCAGATCTGTTTGATAAAGTCGAAGATACTTTTGATGTTGTCGTGTTTAATCCGCCTTATTTACCTGGGAAAAAAGGTATTGGGGATGAAAATATATGGAGAGGTGGGGAAACCGGGCTTGAAACTGTAGAAAGGTTTTTAAAAGAAGTAGAGAGTTATTTAAACTCTGGAGGAACCTTTATAACGGTTCTAAGCTCTGAGACAGACTGGGAAAGCGTCAGAGACCGTTTCAATCTTGAGATAGCTGGATCAGAAAAACTCTGGTTTGAAACCGTTTATCTGGCTGTAAAAACGTAGATTTTTTAACACATCTAACCTTAAACCTATGCATGTATACTTCAAGAACGACAAGTATCCTCCTTGTAACATTTTTAACTATCCTAATGTCTTTCAGTGCATCCTCGTGGGATGTCGAAGCGGCTGAAGAACCTCATATAAACCTACAGGTATCTAATAACTCACAGTTTTACGGTTTAGCAGAGGTAACGGATTCAGACGGCGATCCGGTAGATTTTGATAGGTTACAAGATGACAATGCTGAACTAGGATACTACTACAACATGTCGGAAGATAATGCTTCGGAAATGAACTACTTTGGAGAAGGTTGGTACTACGATAGCTTTACAGTGAATACTACGGCAGGAGACGAAGTCCTGTACGAACTAGAAGATGACTCTTCAGGCGGGTTTCAAGAGGAGGATATCCATGAACTTGAGTTCGGAGACCTAAACGTTGAGCTCCTAACCGACTTCTCGGAGCCTCTTCTCGCTAACTCGACACGTGAGGTAGAGGTTAATGTTACAAACAGTGATAATGAGCCTGTTGAAGACATAGATGTTGAGATAACATTCACAGACTTTACGGATGTACATGAAGAAGAGATAAGACACTATGACTCGGAAGAAGAACTACATTACAGGTCTAGAGCTAGAATGCCTGAACAGGAAGATGAAACATTCCTGATGCATGTAACCGCTGAAAACGAAGATCTGTACTATGAAAATCCTTTTGGAGGCGAAACACATATGGTTGAAACATCTCCACATCTCAGGGGAGAGGTAGAGGCTCTTGATTCCGACTCAGAATGCGACCAGGATTCAACTCCTGAGACATGTGAAAGAGGAGCGAATCTCAATACTAGCTTTGAGATAACTACCTCTGTTGCAGACGAAGTAAACCTGTCAGTTCAGAAAAAGATGATTGAAGGCGACTGGGAGACTTATGAAGAGATACCGCTTCAAGATGAAGAAGATCTTTTCACCGGAAGCTTTGAGATCCCTGAAATAAACACTTCTAACAAGACAGATGAAATAAGGTTACAGTACAACGCTTCTAATGAACAGACATACTTTATCGAAGATTATAAGCTGGACTATGAATCCTTCATGCTTAGAGACACAAGCTCCTCAAACACGGTCCCTGGAGACTATCATGTTGAGCTTGAGGTTCTGAAACCTTTCAGCCTAGAGGTGATAGATCCTGAAAGAGTAGAAGGATATGTGGAAGTCCGTGACACTGATGAAGGTCTCATTGAAACATTTGATCTTTCCGATATGAGTTACAGCGGAGGTAAATATGTACAAGACATATTCATACCTTTTGACTCTGTTCCAGGTCAGTACAGTATAAACTATGTTGTAGAAAATATTTACGGACAGGAAATAACAGAAAACGCTAACTTCAATGTTGAAGACGTAAACCAGACATTTTATGTGAATCAGAGCATCGACACAGAGATCAATAAAACGGGAGAACACACCAGAGAGCTTTCGGTAGAGAACCTACTCAGCGAAGACATGAATCTTACATCAAGTGTAGACAGCGATCTAGAGGATTTCATAAGCCTAGAAGAAGACTACGAGATAGGTGGGGACGCAACTGAGACCATAGATTTAACCTTCAATATAGATCACGTAGAGTTCTTCAGCGGTGAGATAGAGTTCGAAGACAATGACTCGGGTTACACTCAGACAACAGATATAGAGAACCAGGCGCCGGTATGTGACCAGAGAGATGGAGCTCTCTGTGTTACCTACAACGATATTAACGGAACGGTATACGAAGCAGATGAATCCGATACAGCGGAGCTAGATGTGAAGTACCTAGGGCTTAAAGACAATGAAACCGATGTGAACACGGATGTAGATGGAGCCTTATCCAACCATTTAAGCCTAGACCCGGTAAACACCACTCTGACCGAGGGAAATGATGTGCAGAACTTTGTCCTAGACTACAGTACTGACTCTCCTGAGAATCTTACAGGAAGTCTAGAAGTAAGTATGAACGGAGACAGTGTAGAGATTCCTTTGGAGCTGACATCCTATGTGGAGCCTCAGGACGCTGAGATAACCGTCCTAACAGATACTATTGACCTAGGAGAAGTAGTAGAAGGAGAAGACTTAGAAGAAGATCTGGAGATTGAGAATACAGGAGATGTAGAGGTAGAGTCTTTAGATTACAGTTCAACAAGCTACAATGTTGGTGGAGGCTCATCCAGTATTAAGGCCGGCGAGACGGTTGAGGAGACTATAGAGTTTACTGGTGTAGACTCGGACACTGGAACTGTAACTATTGAGGCAGAAACATCTGAAGAAACAGTGTCGGACTCAGTAGATGTTGAAGCTGAAACCTACGCGGACTACGGCGAACAGTCAGACGATCTTGAAGTTCAGGCCTCGGATCTTGACTCACAGATAGATGACGAAGAACTACAGTCAAGACTTTCAGATGTCCAAACTCAGATACCAGATATAAGCACAGAGTTCAGCAGCGGGAACTATGAGGAAGCTCAAACACTTTACAACGATCTCGACTCAGAGCTGGAAAGTATAGAGATGGAGCTACAGTCCCAAAACGGTCAAGGTCAGAACGGTGCACAGCCCCCTGAAGAAGATGGAGGTATACCTTTCCTGCCTATAGTTCTAGGCTTATTCGTCATACTTGTGATAGGTTTTATTGCCTACACAAGCGTTATACCTGAGGAAGGAGATCCATTATACAGCGTGTTGAACAAATGATCAGCTCATTTATATCTCAGATGCCTGAACAGGCAGCCACATTCATACTTCTAGGGCTGCTAGTTCTCGCGTTCGTTGTAGCTTTCAAAGTCCTCAAAATGGTTATGGAAACCGTTTTGATAACGGTTATCTCTGCCGGGTTTTACACAGCAATGGTTTTTGCAGGATTAATACAGGGCTTCGAGTTTAACCAGATGCTTTTCTTCTCGTTCCTAGGGTCCGGACTGTACCTTTTCTACTCGGTACTGGCCTCAACATACACGGTTCTAAGCAAAATGATAGCTGTACCGTACAAACTTGTACTGGTAGCTACAATACCTTTCAAGCACGGATACAGAACACTGAGAGCTCACTGGAGTCCACCTGATCTCAGAGAGAAGGTTGAAAACTGGAAGCCGGACAGTTACGAAGAAGAGATCGAAGACCAAGAATATGATACAAAAGAAGTTGTGCTTGACAAATTAAATAAAGAAGAAGAGTAAGCTAATCTCCGAAGCTAAAGCTTCCTGCCTCAAGACTACTGACCTTTCCGTCAAGAATAACCGTCTCGTTCTCCGTAAATATCTTCATATCTCCAGAGAAAGAGTTTATATCCACAACACGGGAACCTTGACCGAACTCGGTTGAGGCGTCATCACTCTCGATACTTCCTCCGGTGTTACTTAGTGTGATAGGTGTTCTCTCAACATCTTCTACATATACATAACTGGTGTTAACTTCCTCGTTTACAGTCATCATGCCCGATACATTAACATTGTTAGAGGTCACAGAGTCGGTACTACCTTCTAAAACAGTGCTGTTACCAGTGCTTATTGTCCCTCCGAAACTGTGAAGGTTTATTTCATCTTCAGAGCTTACTTCGTAGGCTCCTAGGTCTACATACTTAAGCTCTTCTGTCTCAACAGAGCCGGATGATCTAATATTGATGGTTTGCTGGTGCAGGTTTTCAACGGTTAGGTTTGCCTTGACCGAGTTTTCAGGTTCAGGATAACTTCTGAAATGTTCTCTTATCTTGTCGACAGGGTCTTCAATAAACTCGGAGTAGTCAAAACCCTCATCAAAGTTATCTACTTCGGGTGTATCGTATTCTATCCCTTCACCGCCGTTCACCATTACGCCGGTAGCGACAAGTGAGGCCAGTACCGCTGTCAGTATCTTCGCATCAAGCATATCTTTGAGTTGGAGTAGCAGTGGATATAAAACTATGACTACGAACTCCACCATTTAATGCCAGAAAAGAGAACAGTTGTGCTCGTAGAACCTGAGAAACCAGAGAACACAGGTTTTATAGCACGTCTTGCTTTGAACTACAAATATTCTTTAAGAGTTGTGAATCCAGGTTTCAACCTTTCTGAAGCTAGGAAGACTGCTAAGAATGCTCAGGAGAAGCTTAGAGAGGCAAAGATATTCGGCTCAACGGAAGATGCTGTAAAGGATTTAGACTATGTAGTTGGAACAAAACCGGGTAGAGGAAGAAAGCTTTCCGGTTTCCCGGCCAGAAGAAACACTTCAGTAATGGTAGGAAGAGAAAGTTCAGGACTATCAAACGAAGAGCTTGAACTATGTGATACGGTAGTCCATATACATACACCGGGTTACAGCTCTCTAAACCAGAGCCATGCCGCAGCCATACTTCTTTACGGCTTAAGAAATCCTGAAGGACCTGGACCCTTGAAGAAACAGAAGGAAAAACTGAAAGAGGTCGCTCCTAAAACAGTCTACCGTAAGATAATTGATTCAAATCCGCGGGAAGAAGAGGTTGGCGAGATCATAAAAGAACTAAAAGAAAAGGGATAGACTTCCTTACACTTCTTCAACTGCTTGGTCAATCCAGTCAGGCCGTGGTACTTCAGCACTATCTATCTCGGAAGTTTCTACCTCTACGCTGTAGCTGTAGCCGTTTGTTTCATCATCTAGATCGTACTCCATCTCTCTGATGATTCCTTCGCTGTCCAGAGAAACCTTCCCGTATTCAAGATCGAAATCTGTTTCAACCGAATCTCCGAAGATATCGAGTTGGTCGAGATCTGTAGCTTTCAAGACCACAACTTCTTCTGTGGAAAGCTCTTGATCCAAGTTGTATTCGAACCCGCCAACTACGGTAAAGATAGAGTCTAGGTATCCTTCTTGGAACTCCTCTTTTGCCTGTGTAAACTCTGAGAGTTGGTCTCTATGATCCTGGAAAAAATCTTCCTCCCTGTTGTAGGTGAAAGCTTCATCTCTTGGTACAGACATGTAGGTCTCCTGATCATTCACTCTATCCGGTTCGGTGAGAAACTGGTTGAGTAGATACTCGTTTTCCTCTGAGTCTAACCAGAAATCTAGCTCTCGATCTCTGTCAAGGTCCAGCTCCATACTCTCTCTTTGTTGAAGCTCATGGCTAGTCTCTTTATATGCCTCTTGAGACTGTTGATGTAGGCTATCAATATCTGTGATGCCTTCTTCTGTTACGCCTTCAGGAAACTCCATGTCTTCTGGAGATGTATCCTGACCGGTTTCGTCGGTACCGGTTTCAGAACATCCTGCGGTCAAAACTGCGGCTGTTAACCCTGTAGTTGCCAGAAATTTACGTCTTTTCAAATCTAATACACCTGTATTAGGTTGTGAGAGCCAAATACTTTATAATTAATCATTAGAACCATTTGGGGACTCATAAAGCGTTATGTTATAGGTTTTTTAGATGTTTCCTCGGTAAAAAGTCAGCGAAAAGTTGAGTCGTAATCAGATCTTATCGGTTAAGACAGAGAAAAGAGGTTTTAAAGATCAAGCCGAAAGTTTACAGATATGATCCCTGGATTTTTCGGTGAAGCCGGTAGCTGGTTTATAATACTTCAAACACTTTCAATGCTGTTATTTATACTGTTGATATTCTTCTTCCCGAAGCTAATGTTCTGGCAGGCTGACAGGAAGATGAGAAATACATTAATCGATCTTGAGACGTACAGAGACGACGCCGAGACCATGTTCCTGAACAAGCTTTCCAACGGGATAGATAAGAGTACACAGCAAAAGTTCGAGACACTGAAAGATTTCAAGTTCTCAGCTCCAACAGGTATTGACCCTGCGGGACTCGTAGGAAAACTTGAAAATGTTTTAGATGCCTCAGAGAACAAGTTTGACCGATTCATCGAAAGAAACGCAGAAACAGAAGATCCTGAAGAGCTGGCGGATCTACAGATGGCTTTCAAAGGAGTAATGGGCACACATCAAATCTACAAGGTTACAAGACATTTCAGAGAGCTGATCACGAAAACAAGAAACATTCAGTTGATAGGTCTGATACAGATGATGCTTCCTGTATACCAAGAGCTTGCAGAATCCCAGAGAGAAGCTACAAGAGCCTTCGTAGATCAAGCGCCGATAGGCGATGCAATAGGACCATTAGTTGCAGCCAAACTTATTGAAGAAGATTCTGAAGAGATTGCTGAAGACATAGTACATAGCGAAGAAGAGATAAAAGGCAACAAGGTTCACGTGATTAAAAGTAATGGTCCTGGAGCAAGACTAGGAAAATACGGTAACGCATTAGACAGTTTAGCTGAAGAAAACAGTTTAGAAGCAGTAATAACCGTTGATGCAGGAGCCAAGCTTGAAGGAGAAAAGACCGGAGCCCTAAGTGAAGGAGTAGGAGTAATGATGGGAGGTCCGGGAGTAGAAAAATCAAAGATAGAGGATGTGGCTGCAGAACATGAACTACCTCTAGAAGGATTGATAATCAAGCAAAGCCCGGCGGAAGCCTCCAAACCAATGAAGAAAAAGATTTACGACTCATACAAGCCGGCAGTCAAAAAAGTGGAACAGCTGGTGGAGGAGATCGACGGTGAAGTAGCAGTAGTAGGCGTAGGAAACACCTGCGGGGTAGCAAATAAACGAGAAGATGTTAAAGCAGTACATAACAGACTAAGAAAATACTGGAAAGAGTACGAGGAACAGGAAGAGGAAGAAGTAAGCTACATAGGAATGCTTGGAGCCATGCCTAACAGCGGAGATCAGAGCCAGTTACGGGAGATCAGGAACTCAATACTCTGGAGAATACCGAGATGAAATCGGTTCTCGTCCTTTATTCTATTCGTTCTACGTTGAAAAATTGATTTAAACAAGGGTCTAGAATTTCAACTTGTATATGAGGAAACTACTTTTAGCAATACTAACACTATTTTTAATGTTCGGTACTGTTTCTGCAGGCCATATAGATTTTCCTGATCTAACGGTTAACTACTATGAGGATGATTTAGAGGATGCTACGATATACTGTAATATGGATGAGGGCGACTGTCCTCAAGAAGATGTCACTGTATGTGATCGTAACTGGTACGTTGCACATGAAGCAACAGGCGGCAGTGTATTCGGTGATGATGACACGTTGGAATACAGATTCCAATATGATTCTTGGATAGGTGAAGGAGATTACTGGAACATACCTCAAGACATGCATTGTGGCTATGGAACACATGAGTTCAGTGTGGCAGGAGAGTCGGGCGGAGAACTAAGAGTAGAACCCAGCTCGGAGATGGTTCCAAATCCTCACAGAGGAGACAATCTAGTTGTTAACCTTGAGGACTCCGATGGAGATCATGGTCTCAACGTCAGAAACTTTCATTTAACGAACGATGTCTGGGACTCAGGATATACAGCCCCGGATGATTCTACCGGCAGTATTTTCTTACAGAACCACGGATTAGATGGTTTCGATCCATCAGAGCAAGGACACTTCACCCTAGAGCCTGGAGAGGATCCAGTTATATCCCGAACGCAGGATCTTGCGACTTTCTCAAGTGATAACCAGAATGTGGGAGGAGACGCTACGGACGGAGGAGCGATAAATGCTGTTCTTAGCCAAGGCTTTCAAGAGGCAGATATCTTTTTGTTCTCGGATGGTTTTAGTAGTGAAGATGGTGGAATACTTTCTTCTTCCCCGGTCCATGAAGACGCTTATTACAGACCTCAAGGAGAGATAGTGTTAGGTTATGAACCTGTGGCCTACGGAGGTGTTCAGGATGTACAGAGGTATGATCAATTCAGTTCTGCAGCGGAGGAAAAGAATATAATAACGAAGACAGACGAGAACTATCGAGTTGATCCTGAGGAAGTCTCAGAGAGTATTGAGATGGTTTGGGACGCAGGCCTTGAATCAGGACAGCAAGACAATAAAGTATCTCATACATTAAGTTTTGAGGATAAAGGACATGCAAGAGTAGAGTACAGAAACGATGAAGTAGGCTTAATGGCATCTTTCAATACTCATGCAGAAGGCGAAGATTCAGTATGGTTCCATTGTGCAGGCTGTGGAGAAGGCGTTTTTGCGGGTGACTACGATCCTGATGAGAACTATGGTCGTCTACCGGTCACTTACTCTACAGACAACGAATACACTTTCAAGGCCGAAGAAACGGTTTTCGGGCCTCGATACAGTATTGAACAGAACGGGGAAGAGGTTTGGAGCCACACTGACGAAGACGTTGTTGGCTTTGATTCATCGAGCTTAGAAACACATTACACATGGCTTGGCACGCCGGGAGATGTTGTTAGATCGCCTTACAATATAGAAGCTGCTGAAACTTCTGGTGGTCCGGACAACCAACGTTTCTATATATGTCGTGAGGGAGCGACTGTGAAAAACGGTTTCGGAGACGAGGTTCCGCAGACCGTAGACACCACCGGGGATGGTACGCCAGACTACAGATGTAATGAGGATGCTGGTATTTGGGTTGACTCTGCTGCCTGTGACTCCGGTCTAGACCACGACGATGATGGAAGAATAGATGCTCCTTCTTCAAACTATCACGAGAATATAGGAGATGGAAGTGTAGAGCCTGATCCTCTATGCGAATCGACTGATGATGACAAGGGAGCAGAATCGAAATGCCGAGGCGCAGTAATGGTGGATGAGGCTAATGATGAACCAACGCCCGACGGACCTGGCTGGAAAGTGCTTTACGAAGATGAAGACGGTGAATGTAACCTTGACCCCGATGACATATTAGAAGGTCTTCATATAGATGATCTGGATATTGATCAGGACAGTGATAAACTGCTTCACAACTTTAAGGACGAACCAGAGATCTTCACATGTGATGAAGATGATGGAGCTGAGAACGGTAACGAGATAAGGTCGACGGCATGCAACCAAGCAGATCTAGGGCTTTACGAAGATCCTAAAGTTTCCTGTGATGACTTCAATGAAGATGATGGGGACGAGGAAGGCTGTAATGATAGACCGGAATGCGCCTGGCACGTAGAC
>LKMN01000003.1 GCA_001563875.1 Nanohaloarchaea archaeon B1-Br10_U2g1
AGGTTCAGAAAGTTTCAGATATTTACACTGAAGAGAAAGCCGAATCCTACGGACTTGAAGAAGATCAGATAGTAGTGATGATACATTCCGGCTCAAGAGGTCTAGGACATGAAACCTGTACAAAGTACCTTAGAAAGTTTGAGAAGCAGTATCCGGAAATAGCTGAAGAGATACCTGAAAAAAATCTTATGTATGCCCCACTCAACGACAAGCTAGCGCAAGACTACAAGGAAGCCATGTATGCTGCAGCGAACTACGCTTGGGCAAACAGACAAGCACTAACACAGGCAGTAAGAGACTGTCTAGACCGCATCTTTGATCAACCAGAGGTAGATCTGCTTTACGACGTATGCCATAATATCGCGAAAGAGGAGAGGCATATGGTTGACGGAGAGGAAAAACAGCTACTTGTACATAGAAAAGGCGCTACTAGAGCCTTCCCCTCAGGGAGGGAGGAGATACCTGAAACCTATAGAAAGATAGGTCAGCCAGTGCTCATACCTGGAAGCATGGGAACCTCAAGCTATATCCTCTCCGGAGGAAAGAAATCACTAGATATGTCGTTTGGATCGACAGCTCACGGCGCCGGTCGACTAAAATCCCGGACACAAGCCAAAAAGGACTACTGGGGAGAAGATGTACAGAAGGAGCTTGAACGAAAAGGTATTCTTGTGAAAGCAGCATCAGGATCAACAGTTGCTGAAGAGGCTCCTGGAGTCTACAAAGATATTGATGAAGTAATAAAAGTCTCAGACAGATTAGGAATCGGCGAAAAAGTAGCTAAGACTCTCCCTTTGGTAAACATTAAGGGATAGACTAAAGACAGCTCAGCCCTTTTTTATGACCCTACTTCACAGGACGCCTTATTTATAAAAGTTAGTTTCGACTGTTTTGATACTCCCTTGGAATATACTTTTCTTGGGAGACAAGCCCTTTTCTAAACGAAAGGGCCTCTGGGAGGACTGATAACACTATGCCAAAGAAAAATAGACCAAGAAGCGGATCTTTACAGTTTAAGCCCAAGGTTAGAGCTGAAAGGATTTACCCAGACATCTCTAAATGGGAAGAAACAGACGAACAAAAACCGTTAGGCTTCGCAGGCTACAAAGTAGGAATGACCCGAGTCCTAATGATC
Source organism: Nanohaloarchaea archaeon B1-Br10_U2g1 (assembly GCA_001563875.1). GTDB lineage: Archaea > Nanohalarchaeota > Nanosalinia > Nanosalinales > Nanosalinaceae > B1-Br10-U2g19. The sequence goes on from LKMN01000003.1 coordinate 1,136, forward strand.
GATGATCAAGAAGGCGCAACAAGAGGTCAAGAAGTAGCGGAAGCAGTAACAATACTAGAAGCACCGCCACTAAGAGTTTACGGAGCACGTTTCTACACAGAAGACCCTAACTCTGGTAAACAGGTCTTCACAGAAGCATGGACAGAAAGTCCTTCCAAAGAACTACAAGAGGCAGTCGACATTCCAAAGGACGGAAACCTCGACAACTTCGAAAAAGCAGAAAAACACGCCGACAGACTAAGCGACGTAACACTTCTCGTACATACACAGCCACAGCACACCGGACTGTCAACAAGCAAACCGGCAAACTTCGAACTAGGTATCGGAGGAGATATAGAAGACAAGCTTGAGTACGCAGAAGAAATGATTGGAAAAGAAATCGAGTTCGGAGACGTATTTGAAGAAGGAGACTACTCCGACGTAATCGCAGTAACGAAAGGAAAAGGATTCGAAGGACCAATAAAGCGTTACGGAATCAAGAAACTAGACCACAAGACACAGAAGAAACGCCGTAAAGCAGGAAACGTCGGTCCATGGCATCCAGACACACTAAGCTGGAGAGTGCCATTACCAGGACAACAAGGATTCAACAACCGTACCGAGCTGAACAAGAGAATTCTAGAACACGGAGAAGAGCCAGAAGAAGTTCAGAGAGACGGCGGATTCAAAGGATACGGAGAAGTCCAGTCTAACTACATACTAATCAAGGGATCGGTTCCAGGACCATCAAAGAGAATAGTCCGATTAAGAACCGCTCTTAGAAACGATGAAAACCCAGGCAAACCAGAGATAACACACATCGACCAGTGAGAAAAAAATGACAGATCTACCTGAACAGTTCGAAGAAAGAGTAAGACCGGATATTATCAAGAGAGCATTCCTCTCAATCCAGTCAAATAAAAGACAATCATACGGCCACGACAAAGAAGCAGGCCTGAAACACGTAACATACTGGAAAAACAGAAACAACGCTTACAGAAGCCGTAAGGGAAGAGGAATGTCCCGAGTACCTAGGAAGATAAGCGTAAGAAGAGGAAGTCAGTTGTTCGGACCTGCAGCAGAATCCCCAGGAACAAGAGGCGGAAGAAGAGCACACGGACCGAAAGCTGAGAAAGAGTTCTCAGAAGACATAAACAACAAAGAGAGAAGAAAAGCAATCCGTTCAGCACTCGCAGCTTCAACCTATCAAGAAATCGTTTCAGAGAAACATAACTACAACGGAGAACTACCTCTTATAACAGGAGGTCTAGACAGTATCGAAAAGACTTCTGAACTAAAAGAGACACTAGAAGAACTAGGACTAGAAGATGAACTAGAAAGAGTAACAGAGAAGAAAGTAAGAGCAGGAAAAGGAACAGGTAGAGGCAGAAAATACAGCAGGAAAGTAGGTCCTCTAGTAGTAGTTGCTGAAGACAACGGAATAGTTAACGGAGCAAACAACCTTCCCGGAGTAGAAGTCTCGTTAGTAGATCAGCTAAACGCAGAGAAACTAGCACCAGGAGCACACGCAGGAAGACTTATCGTCTGGGATCAAAAAGCATTAGAAAAACTTGAAGAGGAACAACTTTACCTCTAGAAAGGTGAATAAAGAAATGGAAGAACATAAGGCACTAAACATAATAGAGAACCCTCACATGACCGAACAAGCAATGGACATGGTAGACAGAGACAACAAACTAGTACTTATAGTAAATCTCGACGCAAATAAGAACCAAGTAGAAGACGCGGTTGAGAGCTTGTTCAATGTTACGGTTAAAAAAGTAAACACCTCGATTACACCACAGGCGAAGAAGAAAGCTTACGTCCAGCTATCTGATTCGGACGATGCAATGGATATCGCCACGAAAATGGGTATGATGTAAAATGGGAGGAAAAATACGTACACAAAGAAAGGGTAAAGGCTCTTCGAACTACAAAGCCTCATCTCACAAAGGCAAAGGAGCCGTAGAAACAAAGAACGCAGAAATAACAGGAACAGTAGTAGATATAGGTCATGACCCAGCAAGAACAGCTCCTATAGCGAAAGTAGAATACGAAGATGGAGAGACCAGAAACATTCTCGCGCCAGAAAATCTTGCGGTAGGAGACGAGATACAGATAGGTGTATCAGCACCAATTGAAGAAGGTAATACCCTACCAGTAGGAGAAATCCCTGAAGGAGTACCAATACACAATATTGAATTACAGCCAGGAGACGGTGGAAGACTTGTTAGAAGTAGCGGAACATACGCATTCGTTGTAACACACGAAAACGATGGCGTAAGAATCCGGTTACCAAGTAAAGATTTCAAGAAACTTAACACAAAGTGCAGAGCAACCGTAGGAAAAGTTGGAGCCGGAGGAAGACTAGAGAAACCGTTTGTAAAAGCAGGAAACAAGCATCACGCAATGAAAGCAAGAGGAAAACAGTATCCGAAAGTTTCAGGAGTAGCAATGAACGCTGTAGACCACCCATTCGGTGGATCAGCAAAACCAGGAAAAGCAAAAACCGTTTCACGTCACGAATCACCTGGGCGTAAAGTCGGTAACATAGCCGCAAAAAGAAGCGGTAAAAAGAAGAAAGATTAGGTGAGCAGAAAAAATGAGCGATGAATTCACATTCAGAGGAAAAACAATGGATGAACTGGAAGAGATGAACCTCAACCAGTTCGCAGATCTCCTCAACGCAAGAGGAAGAAGAAAAATCAAGAGAGGTCTAAGAGAAAACGAGAAAAAGATTCTCAAAAATCTCAAAGAGAAAGACACAGTAAGAACCCATGAGAGAAACATGATAATCGTCCCTGAGATGGTAGGAAAGACCGTTGAAGTATACAACGGCCAAGATTTCGTACCTGTAGAAATAAAAGAGAAAATGCTAGGACATTACCTCGGAGAATTCGCAAAAACCCGTAAAAGAGTTTCACACAGCGCACCAGGACTCGGTGCTACAAGAAGCTCACAGCACGTACCTCTCAAGTGATATAAATGCCAGTACAGACAGAAGAACATCAGGCAAAAGCAGTTGGAAACAATCTCAGAGTTTCCTGGAAAGACTGTACAGAAATCGGTCGCTTTATCAAAGGCGACTCTGTAGAAAAAGCAGAGGAAAAGCTAGAGAGAGTAATAGAAAAAGAGCTACCTGTACCATACACAAAGTTTGACTCGGATGCAGGACACAAATCAGGTGGAGGAGCAGGAGGATACCCTGTAAAAGCTTCAGAAGAAGTACTTGACCTTCTAAGAAGTGCGAAATCCAACGCAGAACACGAAGGACTGAATGTTGACAGCCTTGAAGTACAAAACGTAATAACAAACCAAGGATCAACATTTAGAACACCTAAGAGACACAGAGGCAGAAGCCCTAAAACCGCTCACGTAAACATAATTGTAGGAGAACGATAATATGCAGGAAAAACAGTTTATACAGGAAGGCGCAAGGAAAGTACGTCTACACGAGAGACTTCAAGAAGAGCTTGAAGGCGCAGGATACTCAAACGCTGACATAGTAAGAACCCCTACATCCACAAAGATAGTTATATACGCACAGAGACCAGGACTTGTGATCGGTAGAGGAGGTTCCCGAATTAAAGAACTAACAAATACTATAGAAAACGTCTTTGACTTTGAGAATCCTCAGATCGAGGTAAACGAAATAGATAACCCTGACGCAAACGCACAGATAGTAGCACAGTCAATGGCCTCTTGGTTAGAGAAAGGAGGAAGAGCAAAAAGGGTAGGATACACATACCTTAGAAGAGTTAAAGAATCTGGAATTATCGGAGCAGAAATCGAAGTAACAGGTAAGATCAGCGGAAACCGTGGAAGAACAGAGAAGTTCTCATTCGGATACGTCAAAAGATGTGGGAACACATCAAAAGAGAACGTAGATAAAGGATACGCATTAGCAAGAACCAAGCCAGGAGCAATTGGAGTAAAGGTCCGGTTGATGAAAGAGATGCCTGATTTCATGCACAGAGACGTAGACGTGGAGAAAGAGCTGATGCATGAAACAATAAGTTCTGATGAGACACATGAGAAATCAGAGAAGATAGAAATGATTATCGCTGAAGCTGAAAACATGACAGCAGGAGAGATAGAAAGAGCTATAGAAGAGCTTGAGGGAATCGGTGAAGGAGATGTGTCAACTTCAGAGGTAAGAAAAGTATTCGAGAAAGGTGACCATGATACAGAAGAGAGTGAAGAAACTTCGGAAGAAGTTGAAGAAGAGGAAGTTGAAGAAGAAACAGAAGATACAGAAGCCGATTACGAAGAAATTGTTTCAGGAACTATCAGCGATGCAAAAGATGCATTAAATGAACTGGAGAATCCTGACTATGCAGCAGCACTTGAAGCTGAAAAATCAAACAAAGACAGAAAAACTCTAACCCAATGGTTAGAGAATAAGAAAGAATAAAAACAGAACACTAGGTGTCATAGATATGGCGATTTTAAGAACAGACGAAGTAAGAAACATGAGCGAAGATGAACTCAAAGAAAAAATAAGAGACCTCAAAACAGAGATAATGGAAGAACGAGGTCAGATTGAGACAGGAGGATTCGCTGACAACCCGGGAAGAATCAAAGAGATGAAGAGAACAATCGCCCGTATAAAAACAATTCTTAACGAAAGAGGTTCTGAATAGATACTAATGGCTGAAACTACTTGTCAAAAATGCGGAATGCCTGAAGACCTGTGCGTATGTGATGACATCGCACGGGACGAACAGAAGATAACAGTTAAAATCGATACAAGAACTTTCAACAAGGAAATGACCGTTATAGAAGGTCTTTCCGAGGACGTTGATATAGACACACTTTCTTCCACACTCAAGTCTAAACTTGCATGCGGCGGAACAGCTAAGAATGGCCAGATACAGCTCCAAGGAAACCATATCCGAAGGATCAAAGAAGTTCTGTCCGATGAAGGTTTCGACAGAAACCAGATAGAAGTAAAGAACTAAAGGAGAAAAATTAAACATCTCCCTTAGCTATCCTTTATTATGCCAGGAGCATTATTTCTTGAAGACGACAAAGTCAATCTTAGAACTATTGAGGAGGAAGACTTAGAGTTTCTAAGAGATAATATAAACAGTCCTAGAATTCGTACATTTCTAACTGTAAGAAAGCCTCAAAATATGAGCCAACAAAAAAGTTTTTACGAAGAGGTTATCAGCGGTGAAGAAGATGTGCACCTGGCAGTATGTGATGACGAAGATATAGTAGGAATCATCTCTCTGGAAGAAGACAGGAAAGATGTCGGTGTAGCGAAAATAGGTATCTGGATAGGGAAAGATTACCAAGGAAACGGTTATGGTACAGAGGCAGCAGAACTCATAACAGATTACGGTTTCAGCACCTTAGACTATCACAGAGTTATGGCCCAGGCTTATGAATCCAATAAGGCGTCACAGAGAATATGGGAGAAGCTTGGATTCACCAAGGAAGGAGAGCTACGCGAACAGATCTACAGAAACGGTAACCGGGAGAACGCATATGTTTATGGAGTTCTAAAAAGAGAGTGGCTGGAAGAGTAACCCTATTTATAAAACTTGGTTTCGATTATTGTCTTGTCCGCTTGAAGTCGGACTTTGAGCCTGACAGCCTTTTGTCTTGGTTGTAGGTTAGAAGGGTTCGATACTTCAGGCATTGGAGAAAAACCTCGTATTAAGTCTGAGTTGTTTTTCCATGTGCCTGTTGTCAAGTGGTTTAAAAGATTTACATACGATTTGAAGACTACGAAGAAGGTGTTGACCTTGGCAAAACAAGAACAAGAAGAGGAAAAAATTGAACAGTCGACAAGCATAGAGTTCCCGACTAGAGGCAGTACTTTCGTCGGAACCGTCGAATCAACAAAGATGGAGAAATCAGCAACGGTAAGATGGGAGTACAGTCAGAAAGTACCGAAATACGAGAGATTCGAAAGAAGAAACACAAAAATAACCACTCACGTCCCTGAAGATCTAGAAGTGGAAGAAGGAGACAGAGTCAGAGTTGCCGAGACAAGACCTATCTCAAAAACCAAAAGCTCCGTAATAACAGAGGTTCTACAGAAATGAAGCCAATAGGTTCCAGCATTACAAGAACACTGGATATCGGTGCAGAGCTAACATGCGCAGACAACTCCGGAGCAAAGAAGCTGAAAATCATCGGAGTAAAAGCACGGCAAGGAAGAAGAAGCCGCAGAAACTCTGCAGGAATCGGAGACGTAGTAATGGTAAAAATACTTAGAGGAGATCAAGAAGTCAAAAACCAGGTCTTTGAAGCAGTAATCGTGAGACAAGCAAAGGAGTTCGAAAGACCGAACGGACTAAGAGTAAACTTCGAGGACAACGCAGCAGTGCTAGTAGAAGAAAACGGTCTTCCAAAAGGATCAGTAACACGAGGACCAATTGCAAAAGAAGTAGTAGAAAGATACTCCCCAATCGGGAAAATCGCATCACAGGTGGTATAGAAAATGGTAGACAAGACACAGAACTGGAGCAGCAACTGGAAATCAAGCACCAACCCTTCCAAACAAAGAAAATACAGAGAAAATGCTCCACTACACGTTAAGGATAAACTTATTTCAGCAAACATGGATAAAGAACTCAGAGAAGAACTTGACACAAGAAATATTACGATTAGGACCGGCGATAGAGCTAAAGTAATGAGAGGAGACCACAAAGGCCGCGAAGGAATAATCAATAGAATTGATAGAGACAAAGGAGTTGTGTTTATTGAAGGAATCCAAAATGAGAGACAGGACGGCTCTAAAAGCCAGTTACCGATAAGACCTTCCAACATCCAGCTTACAGCGCTAAATGTAGATGAGCTTACAAGAATCCAAAAATACGATGTTGACGATGTTGAATCAATCAAGGTTGATGAAGAAGAACTCGAAGTACTTGAAGAAGATGAAGAAAGTGAAATGATGCAGAGAATGCAAGAGCAGTCGGATACAGAACAAGATGACGAAGATGAAGAAGAGGAAGTACAGGAATCTGAAGAAAAAGAGGAACCAGAGGAACAAGAAGTAGAATACGAAGAAGTAGTATCTCAAAACATCGGAGAAGTCAAAGAAGAACTAAACAACCTTGAAGAACCTGATTACGAAGCAGCACTTAAAGCTGAAAAAGCAGGTAAAGACAGGAAAACCCTTGTAGAATATCTAGAGAACAAGAAAGAGGATTAAATAATGACACATCAGAAAAGACTCTCAGCACCAAAACACTACCCAATAAAAAGAAAACAGAACACATACGTGTCGACAATCAAAGGATCAAGAAGTAGTGAAAACGCTATACCTGTTGTACTGTTCCTAAGAGACGTATTAGAATACGCAGACACAGAAAAGGAAGCAAAAGAAATAGTAAGAAAAGGACAGATCTTAAGGAACGGAGAACCTGTAGGAGATATTAAAGAAGGAGTAGGAATCCTCGACATCATTGAGATAAAAGAGACAGAGGAAATCTACAGAGGAATTAGAAGAGGAAAATACATAGAGTTTCTCCCTGTAGAAGACAAACGAGCATTCACAAAAATAGTAGGAAAAACCGTTCAAGACGAAGACTACGTATACAGACTTCACAACGGAGAAAACTACAGAACTGGAGACGAATACAGCACCGGTAACACACTACTGTTCGAAGACGGAACAGTAAAAGAGCTAGAACTAGAAGAAGGATCAGAAGTACTAGTGATAAAAGGTAAACACGCCGGAAAAACCGGGGAACTTGAAGAAATCGAGAGAAGAGGGAACAACAAATCCGGAAAAGTCACTAACGGCGAAATGTTTGAAACCAAGATAGAGAACCTTGTAGCTATAGAAGAGATGGAGGTTGAATAAAAATGTCAGAAAACGTAATGAAACAGATCTACGTCAGCAAAGTTACAGTAAACGTTGGTATAGGACAAGTCGGAGAAGACGTAGAGAAAGCAGTAGATCTCCTAGAAAAACTAACAGGTAAACAACCTATCAGAGCCGAATCGAAAGAATCAGCAAAAACATTCGGGCTCAGAAGTGGACTTAACATAGGAGCTACAGTAACACTAAGAGGAGAAGAAGCAAGAGATTTCGTTGAAAAGGTTGTACCTGCGGTACAAGAAATCAATGCAGGATCATTCGACGGAAATGGAAACTTCTCTTTCGGAATATCAGAATATATCGATGTACCAGGAATCGACTACGATGCAGACATCGGTATGATGGGATTCGAAGTAACAGTAAACCTAGAGAGACCAGGTTACCGTGTTAAAAGAAGAGACTACAAACCAACAGAGATAGGTAAAGAACATATTGTTTCAGATGACGAAGCACAAGGGTTCGTTGAAGAAGAACTCGGAATAGAGGTGGTAGAGTGAGCTACGAAAAAGTACTTGAACAGATTAAACACAAGAAAGGAAAGAGAGAAAGATTTGAGAAACATAACGCGCCTAAAGACCGCGACTACGGAAAATCCAAGAAAGAATGCAGAAGATGCGGAAGAACAGGAAGAGGAGTAATCAGCGAATACAACCTCAACTACTGTAGACAGTGCTTCCGTGAAATCGCAGAAGACCTCGGTTTCGAACAACTAAAATAGGTGAATAAAAGATGCAGCATGATACACTAAGCGACGCATTATCCTCGATAAACAACGCAGCTAGGAATGATAAAGAATACGCAGAAGTCAGTCCTACATCCAATATAGTACAGAATGTCCTCCTGAAACTCCAGGAGGAAGGATACGTAGGAGTATTCGAACTAGTAGAAGATGGAAAAGGAGGCAAATTCAAAGTAGAGGTACAGAACACTGTAAACCAGTGTCAGCCCGTGAAACCGAACTTCTACGTAAAAAGCGACGAATACACAGAGTGGGCTAAAAGATACCTACCAGCAAGAAACTTCGGAAAACTCATCGTAACAACTCCACGTGGAGTCCTAACACATGACGAAGCAGTGGAAGAAAACGTAGGAGGAAAACTCCTAGGATACGTCTACTAGCGAGGGCAAAAGAATGAAACTTATTACCGAACTACCAGAAGACGCAGAAGCAAGCTACAAAGAAGGGATTTTAACAGTAGAAAGATCAGGGAACTCTCTAGAAAGAAAACTAGATCACGCCCAAGTAGATGTGAAAGTAGAAGATGGAGAAGTAGCTTTCGAAGCACTAGAAGATCGTAAAAACATTACTAGTATAGCAAAAACCTTTCAGAGCCACTTAGAAAACATGATTGAAGGTCTAGAAAACGAATACGTCTACAAGATGAAAGGTGTTTACGCACACTTCCCTATGACAATAAAGACAGAAAGCAACCAGATAGTAATCGAAAACTTCATGGGAGAAAGATATCCAAGAAAAGTAGATATAGAAGAAGGCGTAGACGTACAAGTAAACGGAGAAGACGTAGAAATCAGCGGACCAGACAAAGAAGCAGTAGGACTTACAGCAGGAAGACTAGAACAGTTATGCAAAAAAGGAAACAGAGATCCAAGAACCTTCCAAGACGGCGTATACATAACAAGTAAAGGTGATGAGGAATGAGCAAGAAAAAGAAGAAATTCAAGAGAGAAGGATCACACAAGAAGAAACAGACACCAAGCTCCTGGAGAAAACCTAGAGGAAGACACAGCAACGCAAGACTACAGAAAAAACACGCAGCGCCACTACCAAAGTCCGGATACAGAACATCCAAAGAAATAAGAGGAAAGCATCCTTCCGGATACGAAGAAGTAATGGTACACAACACATCAGACCTAGAAAAAATTGATCCAGAAACCGAGGCAGCAAGGATAGCATCCTCAGTAGGAGCAAAGAAAAAAGAACAGATAGTTGAAAAAGCTGACGAAGAAGATATCAAAGTACTGAACCCGGGTGAAGAACAATGAACCTAAAGAGTCAGAAACGAATGGCAGCAGAAATACTAGATGTAGGAGAAACCCGTGTATGGCTAGATCCTGAACAGAAAGACCGTATAGACGAAGCAATAACACGGCAAGATATCAGAAACCTGATAGAAGGAGGAGCAATAGAGAAGAAACCCAAAAAAGGCACCTCAAAAGGAAGAAGCAGAAAGAAGAAGAAACAGAAAAAGAAAGGAAGAAGAAAAGGCCACGGGAAGAGAAAAGGAAAGAAGACAGCAAGGAAAGGATCCAAAGAGAATTGGCAAGAACAGATCAGAGCTATCAGAAAACGGTTGAAGGAAATGAAAGAAAACGAAGATATCAGCAACGAAAAATACTGGAAGCTGTACGATATGGCTAACGGAGGCTTCTTCAGAGACGTTAAACACCTAGAAAACCACGCAGAAAACAAGATGGAGTGATAAAAATGGCAGATAACTCAAACTACGCACTACCTTTCCAGAGAAGAAGAGAACAGAAAACAAACTACAAACAGAGATTAAAACTACTGAAATCAGGTAAACCACGTCTAGTAGTAAGAACATCAAACAACCATACACAGGTACATATATCCAAGTATGCAGACGATGGAGACCAAAACACATCACAGACAGTCAGCAAAGAACTTGAAGAGTACGGATGGGAGAACCATACCGGAAACCTGCCAGCAGCATATCTAACAGGATTCCTAGCAGCAAAGAAAGCTGAAGTAGGTGAAGCAATACTAGATACAGGACTAAAAGAGAAGAACAAAGGAGGAAGAATGTTTGCAGCTGTACAAGGAGCAATAGACGCCGGACTAGAAGTACCGGTAGGAGAAAAGATGGTTCCCTCTGAAGGAAGACTTAGAGGCGAACATATAGAAGAAATAACTGGAGAAAACGTGACAGAAAACTTCGAAAACGTAAAAGAAGAGATAGAAGGTGAGTTCAAATGAATCAGGAAGAGACAGAAATATGGAAACCCAAGACCAAACTCGGTAAAAAAGTCGCTAACGGACAGATAACAGATATTAAAGAAGCGTTAAACTCCGGATACAAGATAATGGAGGAAGAGTTAGTGGATCAACTAACCAATCTAGAAGAAGAAGTAATCCTAATCGGTGGAACTCCAGGAAAAGGAGGAGGAATAAGAAGAACAGTCTCCAAAAGAACAGTAAGAATGCACAAATCCGGAGGAAGACACTCCTCAAACGCCATGGTAGTACTAGGAGACAGAAGAAACGTTATAGGAATCGGCGAAGGAGAGTCAAGCGACACACGAGCAGCAATAGAAGACGCCACAAGGAACGCAAAACTCAACCTTATAGAGGTACAGAGAGGACAAGGATCTTGGGAAGACCAAGGAGAAGACAACTCAAGCATCCCATTCAAAGTATCAGGGAAAAGCGGATCAGTAGAAGTAGAACTAATGCCTGCACCGAGAGGGACAGGACTAGCCTGCAGCGATGAAGTCAAGAAACTATTCGAACTGGCAGGGATAGAAAACATCTACATGAAAAGCCGTGGACAGACACAAACACGAGAAAACCTAATCAAAGCAACATTCAATGCTTTGAAAAAACTAAACGAATACGAAGTACCAGAGACTGAGTAGAATGATAGCAGCAGTAAGAGTCAGAGGCGATGTAGACGTATCGCACAAAGTATCAAGAACACTACAAGATCTAAACCTAGAGAAAAAGAATAGTTGTGTAGTATTTGAAGATACTGAATCAGTAAGAGGAATGCTAAAAGTTGGAAAAGACTACATAGCCTATGGAGAAATTTCCGAAGATACAGTAGAGAAGTTATCAGAAAGAAACGGAGAAGAAGTAAAATCAGGTGACGTTATCAACCTTTCACCGCCTTCAGGAGGATACAGAGACACAAAAAGACAGGTACAGCAGGGCGGAGCACTCGGAAAAAGAGAAAACATGGACGAACTAGTCCAAAAAATGGTTTAAGGTGATAAACAATGGTTAAGAGACGTAAGAAGAAAAAGAAAAGCGGAAGTCACGGATACGGATCCTCTAAAAAGAACAGAGGCGCAGGAAGCCGTGGTGGAAGAGGTAAAGCTGGAAGAGGAAAAAAGGCAAAACACGAAAAGATGACCAAAGAAGGAATCCACAAACTTGGAGAGAAAGGATTCACATCAAGAAAGGATAGTCAAGAAGGCATCAACCTTAGAGACATCGATCAGAGAATCGAAGAATTCGTGGAAGAAGGCTTTGCAGAAGAAAAAAATGATAGCTATGTATTCTATGCCAACAAAGCTGGGTACGACAAGGTACTTGGAAAAGGAAAACTTTACAAGGACATAGAGATTCATGCAGAGAACTTCTCAGATTCAGCTAAAGAAAAGATTGAAGAAACCGACTCAGAAATAGTTGAAATAGAAGAGTAACATGAGGACTATTAAACAATCCTCTCAAAGAACATTGTACGAAGGTGTTTTGAACTAGAATGTCTAAACTTCTCCAAGTAGCAGAACTTCTACCAACAGTGAAGGAACCAAAGAAAGAGCAGTCACTAAAACAGATGCTTACTTGGACAGGGATTGTATTACTACTTTACTTCTTTTTAGTATCTATAGATGTCTACGGTGGAGACGCAGCCGCTGTAGAACAAGCACTTCAGCAGCTGGGAGAAGTACAGACTGTTATGGGTGCTGAAATAGGATCAATTGTAACACTTGGTATTGCACCTATCGTTACATCCTCCATTGTACTACAGATGATGGTAGGTTCAGAGATACTTCCTTGGGACACCAACACCCAGGAAGGAAAACGGAAGTTCCAGAGCACACAGAAACTGCTTGCCTATACTTTAGCACTTGTACAGGCGTCAGGTTTCGTTCTAGCAGGAACATTCGGAGACGTAACAGGAGATCCTGTACTGACAGGTCTACTAATTGGACAGATAACGTTGGGCGGATGGATAATAATAATACTAGACGACTTAGTGCAGAAATGGGGATTCGGATCAGGAGTAGGACTGTTCATTGCCGCAGGAGTATCACAAGCAGTATATATGAGCATGTTGTCCCCATTAACCCAGACAGGACAGCTTTACTGGCTTGTAGACGGTAACCCTGAAGGAATGCTTATATCCTTCTTTACAACCTTAGAGTTCACACAGCTGCTACCTCTTGTATCTACACTATTAGTTTTCGTAGTGGTTGTCTACCTACAGGCCATGAAGGTTGAGATACCTCTAACATTTGGAAACGTTAGAGGCTTTGGGCAAAAATGGCCGTTGAAATTCCTATACACCTCTGTTATGCCTGTCATCCTTATTGTAGCAGCACTGGCTAACGTAAACATAATGGCTACATTCTTGGCAGGTGACGATGGCTGTAGCATCCTAGGATGTTTCGATGCAAACAGTCAGCCTGAAAGCGGGCTTATATACTACTTAACACCGCCTGTAGACTTCTTCCAGCTACTGTTTGTATCCGGACCTATGGCGGTTGCAGACCAGATACCTCACGTAATCTTCTATACAGGTGTATACGTTATCGGGTCTATAGTCTTCTCCATATTCTGGATGAAAACCACAGGCCAAGATTCAGACGCTGTGGCCGATCAAATCCAAAGAACCGGTATGAAGGTGCCAGGATTCAGAAAAGATAAGAGAGTAATAAAGAAGGTGTTAGACCGTTACATTCCTGGTCTAACAGTTCTGTCGGGAGCAGTTGTAGGATTCATCGCGGCAATGGCAGATATGACCCAGGCGGCAGGAGGAGGTATAGGTATCCTACTTACAGTTATGATACTTTACCGGCTGTATGAGCAGCTAGCTCAGAAACATATGGAAGAAATTCATCCAGCTATGAAAGAGTTCTTCCAGTGACAGCCCTGAAGTCATAACATCTGGTTTAAAAGACTTCAAACTCTACCTTTAATTTATGGTAGTTGATATTCAGACAGTTTTGACAGGGCTTTACGGCTTTTACGATGTACTTTTCCAACCTGTCTTAGCCTTAGGGCCTTATTACGCACTGGCATGCTTTTCAGCCGGTCTAGCCGCACTCTTCTCACTTATTTACTGGTATCTTTTGGATATAGACAAGGCTGACAAGCTAAAGAAGAAAATAAAGGATAAACAGAGCGAAATGAAGAAGGCGCGTAAAAACGAAGAGTCCGATAAGGCGTCAGAGTTTATGCAAGAGACCATGCAGCTTAACCAGAAGCTGATGATGCTTAACTTCAAGCCTATGATAGCAACCATGGTATTTGTATCCCTTATCTTTCCTTGGTTAAGTATAACTTTCTCACCAGACATACCTATGGAGGAAGATAACGGTATCTACACAGGAAGCCTAGAGTACGCAGGTAACTCCATACCTATAACAGTTGAAAACAACTCCGAAATGGTTCTAAGTACGGACAATCAGTCCGCAGAATTGGGTGAAGAGATAGAGGCTCATGGAATAACCTGGGAGTTCCATAGGTTTACAGAAGACAACGGAGGATTCTTCTCAGTATATGATGAGAACGTGGTAAACATGAGAGCCGGATTCGTTGATCTACCTTTCAGTCTACCTTTCGCAGGAAGTACATTGAACTGGCTTGGTTTCTACATAATTATGGCCATGCCTTTAACGATTATCTTCCGTAAACTACTTGGAGTGAACTGAAAGATGGAATGGTATACCCGGGAAGAGGCAGAAACTTCAGAGAAGTTCGGCTGCATACCCGAGAAAAGATCTGTAGAGGAACTGTTTGAGAAAGGCATAATAATAGTAGACAAACCGTTCGGACCTACCAGTAACCAGGTCTCCACATGGCTAAAAAAAGAGCTGAACCTGAAGAAGACCGGACATTTCGGAACACTAGATCCGAACGCGACAGGAGTTCTACCTGTAGGAGTAAACAGCGGTACACGACTAAACCCTGCACTAGCTAAAACAGATAAAGAGTATATTTTTGAAGCGGAATTAAGAGAAAAAAGAACTGAAGAAAAGATAAGGCAGACTCTTAAAGGGTTTGAAGGAGTCAACAAACAGGTTCCTCCAGAGAAAAGTGCTGTCAAAAGACAGGAAAGAGAAAGGGACGTATACGAGACAGAGTTAATAGAGACCTATGAACAAAAAGTTTTAGGCCGAGTTAAATGCGAATCAGGTTTTTACGTAAGAGTGTTAATCAGCCAGTTAGCTGAGAAACTGAGTACAGAGGCGGATATGACCGAGTTAAGAAGAACACAGCAAGGACAGATAACGGAGAACGACGCCAACACCCTACAAGATATAGTAGATGCATACCATTTCTACAAAGAAGGAGACGAGAAACCCATAAGAAAGGTTTTACACCCTGTAGAGAAGGCAGTAAACCATCTGAAGAAGATTGCGGTAAAAGACTCTGCCGTAAACGCTGTATCGAACGGAGCTAACCTAGGTACATCGGGAATATCAAAGTTCCAAGACAAGATAAAGAGAGGAGAAACCATCGCCATCACAACATTAAAGGGAGAGCTTGTGGCTCTGGCAGAGGCAGAGATGACCTCTGAAGAGCTTTATGACGAAGATGGTACCGCAGCCAAACTCAAATCCGTACATATGAGTCCTGAAACCTATCCAAAGAGATGGAAACAGTGATTGAAACTTCTTCCTCCTACAAGTTCTTAAGTCCTAGAAAAAATCTTTAGACAGGACCTATGAAAGATAAGACAAGTATCAACCTTCTACTGAAGAGTTTGAACCTGAAAGATGAGAAAAGAACAGGCTGGGAGCTACGTGGTATAGAGGATCCTGAAAAAGTTGCAGCACACTCCTGGGGTGTAAGCCTTCTCACGCTAATCTACGGTAGCGAAGAAGATCTGAAAAAAGATAAAGCAGTCAAGATGTCTATTATACACGATTTAGCTGAAGCAGAGGTTGGAGATATACCAAAAAGAGCTATAGATGTCCAAAAAGAAATATCTGCCAGTGAAAAGGAAGAACTGGAAGAGAAAGCTATGGAAAAGTTTTCCAAAGGCCTAGGAGAAGAACTTAACGACCTCTGGAACGAGTACGAGAACCGAGAGACATTAGAAGCGAAATTTGTGAAAGACATGGATCTGATAGATATGTGTCTAACGGCATTAAAGTACGAGAAGGAGAAGAGATACGATCCTTCAGAAGACAACCCTAACTTTGTGACCTACAAAAATCTGGACGAATTCTTCATAACATCACAAAACAGGCTCAACACCGAAACAGGGAAGAAACTTTTCACAGAAATAAAAACAAGGTATGAAGAGACCAGACAGTAATAGGTTATAAGATAGTTACGCGGAAAAATATTATCTACAGAGCCGGGATGACTGAGTGGCTAAAGGTGCCGGTCTTGAAAACCGGTGAGTCTCACGACTCTCCTGGGTTCAAATCCCAGTCCCGGCGTTCAACGTTTCGTTTTAATATAAAGACATACAAACCCTTTCTTAACAATTTTAGATAGTTTTTACTTCCCAAATAAGCGTTTAACTTCATAAGCGTGGTTCTGCTCAAGCCGTCTTTACATGAAACATTTCACCGCGGATCCTGATACAAAATACCTCAACAACATCCTTGCACGTAAGAAGAGTAGTTTACAGCCAAGATTCTGATATCAAATCTGTTAAAATATACCCATACCTTTAAAATCCCTGTTTAAGGCTCGATACACTTAAAAACAACTGTTTTAATTAGTTTTGTATGAGAAAATCATCATTAGTTCTTGTAGGACTTCTTGCAATGGCTGTAGTTGCATCCGGATGCTTAGACGGAGACGCAGAGACACCTGAGGAAGATCCGATCGAAGAACCGGAACAAGACCCAATAGAGGAGCCTGGAGACGATGACCTCGATGACGGTCTTGAAGACGATCTAGACCAAGATCCTCTAGAACCTGACGACGGAGAACTACCTTAGTCTAGGTCCTAGAAACCAAACTTATTTCTTTATTTATTCTATATTAAAAAGCTTCTCTGACAAGTACTTACCAATAGAAATGGTTTCGAAAGAAAACTATCTCAAAGCAGTCTATCGGCTTACAGAGAAAGGAGACTCCTCAACAACCACATCAGAAGTCGCATCGACACTAAAGGTATCTGATGCAAGCGCCTCAGAAGCCATCCAAAAGCTTGAAGACGAGAAACTTGTATGTCGAGCACCATATAAAGGCTTTACTCTTAGCCCGCCAGGAAAAAAAGAGGCAGAAACCATTACAAAAAAGTTTAAAGCAGTTAAAAACTTTCTATCTGAAAATCTGGAAGTTGAGAAAGCGGAAGAACAAGCAGAAGCCATTAAGCATCACATAACCGAAGAAACTGCTGAAGAACTTGAAAAATTAAACACATAGTAACTTCTATAGTTCCAGACGGTTTAGAGCAACCTCAAGATAACACTTCTTAAAAGTTTATCAACCGATACTTTACTGTAAGCCCCCTGGTGTAGCGGCCAATCATAGCGGCCTTTGGAGCCGCTGACCCTGGTTCGAATCCGGGGGGGGCTAATATCCTAATCTTATTTCTAGTTTGATCGTAGATAATCTTGTCTTTTTCTAACATCTATTCATTAAAGCCTCAAAGACCAGAGATAACTGGTTTCTACCGTATTGTTATTAGTAGAGATTAAAAAATCAAGTATATGAGTGATGGAAACCTGGATGAAGAGTTTGAGAAGCTAGAATCACAGGTAGAACAGGATCAACAAGAAGCGGAGAATATTGAGAAAGATGTGGAGCAGAAGGAAAAACAGGTTGAATCTGAAGAACAGTCTTCTGCCGCAGAGATTAAAGATGCCGAACAGAAAGGTGATCAAAGAGAAATTGTAGATGCTGAAGAAAAAGTAGAAAGAGAAATACAAGAAGAGTCTCAGATAGAAGAAAAGATAGAGCAGGCAGAACAAGATTTAATGGAAGAAATTAATCTGGAGGAGAAACAGGAGCAGCTTCTAGAAAAAATGCAGAAAGATACGAAATCTGAGTTGAAAGATGCTTTAAACAGGTTGAAGAAGGAAAAGAAAAAGTTGTTGAATGCTAAGAAAGGTGAAAATACACAGATACAACCTTCAGACTACGAAAACATAGAAGAAGTCTTAAACGAATTTAGAGATGCTGCAGGTAACGCCCACAGATTCACTAGAGAACTGGAGGAGCTTCTACAGGAGATCAGTAGAACAGAGGATGAGGAAAATTATCTTGAAAACTTGACCTCTAGGCTGCCTCAAGAACTAGGTTTTATGGAGAATGAAGTTAAGGGACTTCTGACAGATTTTCAGAAACTACAAGACTCCAAGCACGGCAAAATGGCTCAAAAAGAAGGAAAGCAACTTAAACAGATAGAGCAGGAAGAGCAGAAAATAGTACAGAAAGAACATAAGATAGATCAAGAGATCCAGAAAGAGCTCCAGGAAGCAGAAAAGCTAGTTAGAGAAGACGAACAGATGATGGAAACAGTAGAGCTGTCAATTTCTGAACTTGAAGAGCTTTACAGAATATTAGAGGAAGAAAAGAGTATTTGGCGCTTCTCTTTGAACCAAAATCCTCCTCTAAACGATGTAGAGAGCACTGTAGAAATGTTGAGGAAAGTGATAGAGGAAGATAAATCAGAGCTACAGAGAGCAAGTAAGTTTACATCCAAGCTGATGCAGAAGGCTCCTAGCGGCCCATCTACAAGCTCAGCTGCAAGTGCCACAGCAAGAGCAAGTATAGGTATTACGAAATGGGTCGTTATTGTTGTGGTAGTTCTTGTTCTGACCGGGTTCTTATACACCGAAGTTTACAGCCCTATTTGAGGTGTGATATAAAACTTGGTCGAACTATCTTTACTATGGCATCAGAAGTTCGTGCATCACATATTTTGGTAGATGATAAGGAGAAAGCTGAGAACATTAAAAACCAGATTGATAACGGCAAAAGTTTCGAAAAACTGGCTAAAGAGACCAGTAATTGCCCTTCCTCCGAAAAAGGAGGAGATCTCGGGTTCTTCGGTAAAGGACAGATGGTGAAACCTTTCGAGAGAAAGGTTTTCAGTATGGACGTAAATGATATATCCAAACCCGTCAAGACAAAGTTCGGCTACCACTTAATAAAGAAAACTGATGAAAGGTAGTAACCTTTCTACACCTTTATAAGATTTAGCTGGGATTTACGAGTTACGGGTTAAATCATGTCCGAGACACAAGAAGTTGTAAGAATTGCAAGAACAGGAGTAGACGGCACCAAACCTATCTCCGAAGCTCTTACAGGGCTTAAAGGAGTGGGTAGCAGATACGCTAACGCAGTAGAAAAAGAACTAGATCTAGAATCAGATACACGTTTAGGAGACCTATCGGAAGACCAGATAGATGAGATTGAGGAGATGATAAAAAACCCGGATCAGATGGATCTACCGAAATGGCTTAGAAACCGAAGAAAGGACAGAGACGACGGAGACCACAACCATCTTATTGAGTCCGACTTAGAGCTTAAAGAAGAGTTCGATATCAGAAGACTGAAAGAGATCGGATCCTACAGAGGATGGAGACACAAGATCGGTCTACCAGTGAGAGGTCAGAAGACCAAATCCTCATTCAGATCAGGAAGCAAGATCGGTGTTTCAAGAGCAAGACTACAAGAAGAAGCTTCAGGAGATGGAGGCGACGAATAAACAATGGTAAAGAAACTTAAGCAGCAGTACGAGACCCCTAGCGAAGGATGGAGTAAAGAAAGAATCCAGAAAGAGGACGAACTAATAGAGTCATACGGCCTCAAAAACAAGAAAGAGGTCTACAAAGCGGAAAGCGAGCTAAGAAATCTTAGAAGAGAAGCTAGAAGATTGATTGCAGAAGAAGATGAGACACAGAAAAAAGATCTTATTGAAAGAGTTAACGGCCTAGGACTTGTTAGAAGTGACGCCGAACTAGAGGATATTCTAACACTTAATACTACAGACATACTAAATAGACGTCTTCAGACAGCTGTAGATAGAAGAGGTCACTCAGAAACAGTTAGAGAAGCAAGACAGCTTGTTACCCACGGACACGTCTACATAAACGGAGAAAAAGTAAACATTCCCGGATACCTTCTAACACAGGAGGAAGAAGAAGAACTGGAAGTACGAAAGCCAGAGCCTTCAGAGACCGAAGAACAAGAAGAAACTGAAGAAGAGGAAGAAGTAGAAGGGTCTGAAGAAGAAAACGAAGAAGGTGATGAAGAATGACTAAAAAAGGAATAGTAAACATTTACTCAAGCTTCAACAACACAATAATTCACATAACTGATGCGACAGGCGCAGAAACTATTTCACGCGTAAGTGCAGGAATGGTGACAGATAAAGGAAGACTACAAGGATCTCCTTTCCCTGCGATGAAAGCAGCTAAGAAAGCATCAGAAGAAGCACTTGAGAAAGGAATTGAAAAAGTAGATATACAGGTTAGAGCTCCAGGCGGAAGCAAGATGAAGATGCCTGGTAAAGGAGCACAGCCAGCTATCAGAGCTATCTCAAGAAGCGATCTTGACGTAGGAAATATCGAAGACGTAACCCCTGTACCGCACGACGGCGTAAGAGCTAAAGGCGGAAAGAGAGGAAGAAGAGTCTAAGGGTGTAATTTTTAATGGATATCGAGACTGTGGAGGAGACAGACGACGTACTAAAACTGAGAGTCGAAGGGATAAACGAAGCTATAGCTAACTCTCTAAGACGTTCAATGATTGTAAAAGTTCCGACACTAGCAGTGAAAGAGCTCCATATCAATAAAAACGAATCAGGACTTCTTGACGAAATTCTAGCAAACAGGGTTGGACAGATACCGTTCACAGTACCGAAAAATGTTGGAGAAGAAGACGAAGTAAATATCGCGCTGAAACAGGAAGGTCCTGGAACAGTGCTTGCAGAAGATCTCAAGGCAGACAACGATGAAGCCGAGCCTGTGAACCCAGAAGCAGTAATAGTAAAGCTGAAAGAAGACCAGGAGCTTGAATTTGAGGGTGTAGCTGTACTTGGAAGAGGAGAAGAACACGCTAAGCATCAGGGAGGAACCGTTGGATATGAACAGGAGGAAGAAGATACATTCCTATTCAGAGTTGAGTCTACCTCAGGCTATAGCAATGAAGAGCTCTTTAGTCAAGCAGTCGACGAACTTAGAAGAGAGCTTAACGAGTTTGAAGAAGCTGTAGAAGAGATTTAACTTCAATAAGCTTCTAAACTCTTTTACACCCAATTTTTATACTTTAGCAATTTTTAGATTAATTAATGAGAGGTCCTGAAAAACCTCAGACACCTGGGAAGACTAATTTTAGGCCTACAAATACATTCATAGATTTTGAGTCTCTAAAATCTATAGAAAAAGAACTGGAAGAATTTGGTCAACATTATAACAACTTTAAGGATATAGTTAACAGTCTGGATACTGCAGTAAAATCTCATCCTGATACATCAAACGGAGCTGAGAGCGGCAAATATTTTTACGGCCAAACAGTTGAAAAAACAGATATAGAGACCGATATAGCTGTGATGATAGGTATAGCGTCTCAAAAATGGTCTTATATAAGAGGGATGCACAACAACCTGTACAAAGAGTTTAAAGAGTATGAACAAACCTATAGAGAGCATTTAGACAACTCTAAATACTACGAAAGATTGTGGAGAGAGTATAGAGAACATGGAAAAGAGCTGGAAAGTAAAGAACAGCTTCTAGAAAACATATCCGTGGAAACTTACAGACTGTTAGGAGAGCAGCCATCACCACAGACCAAAGTGTTGAGACCTAACTCCTCCCAACTTGTAAGCAGCGACTAAGACCGGTCCCTCTTTAAAGGATTAGAGATCTTTCTGTATAATACTTGCCGGGTTAGCCAAGTGGTCAAAGGCGACGGACTCAAGATCCGTTCCCGCAGGGGTTCGCAGGTTCGAGTCCTGCACCCGGCATTTGCTGCCCTAGTTTATAGTAAAAAAGAGAACATTTGCGTTGCGGTACGCGGTGAACTTAAAGAAAGTCTAAAAGAATTTACTGGTCTCCAAGACCAGAAAGTTCACTTTGAAGACTCTCAAGCTCCGAATGAAGTTCCTGTACCGAATCATCAATCCTATCTGTCTGACTGTCGTCTTCAGGAGGATTATATGTGGCGACAGCACCTTCAACTTCCGGCATCTCTATCTCTATGTCCTCCAGTTTCTCGTTTAGACGATCAACGTTTTCATAGATAGTGTCTATAGATTTCTCCTTAACTTCTCTCACTTGTGAAAGAACTTCTGAGGCCTCGTTAATGTTCTGTATAATCTGTCTTACGGCTTCAAGGTCCTGTAACAGAACTTTATATCCATCCACTCTAACGTATAGCTGTTCGTCTTCCGCTGCCATTTGTTTACAAGAACTGTTTCTTGCCGCCTCTTATTAAAAATAACTTTTCAAAAGGGAAAAACAGATTTCTCAGAGGTGTTCAAGTTGTCATCATCCCTCTTTAGCGGTCGAGGATCAGACGATGTCATATACCTCATCATCGAAAAAAATACTGACAAGTCTCTAAACAAAACTCTAGCAGCAAACGCTTAAACAAGTAGCCCCCAAGAATTTAGGACTGTTTCAGAGATTAAAATTTTATTAAAAGTTTTCAAGTGGTCTCCAGAACAATAAAAAACCATATAAATAAGAAAGAAGTCTGAAAACTGTTCTAGAGTATATTATATCCGTTAGGAATATTAAAACTGGCTCCTATACAACGTTGTGACCATGAGATGGATTGCCGCACTACTAATGTCACTGGCTTTAGTCTCAGGGGTCGCGGTAGCACAAGCTCAAGAAGAGCCTGAAGAAATGGAAGCTCCTGTCTTACTTACAGCACAGGACGCAGACTTCTTGATTGCTTCCTCAGTAGCTGAAAATTTCGACGCAGACTTACTGATGACCGACTCCGAACAACTCTCTGAAGAGGTAGTAATGCAGATGGAAGAGTTACAGCCTACAGAAGTTGTGATAATCGGAGGTCCGGAAGCAATCTCTGACGATGTAGTCAACCAGGTTGAAGAGTTTGAAACCGTTGAAGAAGTAAACCAGATCTACGGCGAAACAGCTATGGAAACCTCTCTACAGGTCTCCGAAATGTTCTGGATGGAAGCTGAAGAAGCAGCAATAGCACCTCCAATGCCTAACGAAGCAGCAGTCATGGACATTACAGAAAGACAGATCCAAGGACCTATCTTAATGACCGCCGACGAACCAGAGGAAGAAATGCCTGAAAACGAAACAGAACCAGAAGAGATACCAGAGGATGAAGCTGTACCTGAAGAGGAGCCAATGCCCGAAGAAGAGATGAACGATGGAGAAGCTCCTGCTCAAGAACAGCCTGAAGAGAACGAGACACAACAAGAAGCTTTAGATCAGGAACTTGTCAGCGAACTTGAACGCCTAGGTGTTCAGAACGTAGTACTCTACACAGAAGATGAAGAGATGGCTGCCCAGCTGGAGGAAATGGGTATTACTGTAGAGATGGAAGAACTAGAGGAAATACCTGAAGAAGAGGAAAACGGGATTCTGGATGATCTAGAAGAAGAGTTCGACGATCTGTTCAACGGTGAAGAAGAACCTGCAGAGTAAAGTTTGAAGAACTGCTCTACCGGATCACTGAAGAAAACAACATTTCCATTCCCTCTTTTTTTCTCGAAGTCCATAAAAAAATAGATGTTGAAATCCTTAAACTGTGAAGAATCCTTATGATGGAAAGAAAGTATACACATGATATTACAGCCGAAGACGAAGGCGAAAAAGTTTCAGTAGCCGGATGGGCTCACGAAATAAGAGATCTTGGAGGCCTAAGCTTTGTAATCCTTCGAGACCGTGAAGGCGAAATACAGGTAATATTCAAAGAAGACGAAGACGAAGAACTGTTTGAAAAAGCTCAAGAAATCGGTAAAGAAGACGTTATCCACGTAACCGGTACTGTAAAGGAAAACGATCAGGCGCCAGACAATAGAGAGATTGTGCCTGAAAGTTTGGAAATAATAGGCGAAGCGGAAAGCCCTCTACCTATGGACGTATCAAAAGAGATAAAGTCAGACCTCTCAACAAGACTAGACAACCGTTTCATCGACCTTAGAAAACCAAGGCTACACGCCATATTCTCCTTAAGAAGCCATATGATAGAGTCTATGGAGGAATGGTTCGATAAAAACAACTACATTAACATCCAGACACCTACAATAGCCAAGATGGGTGCCGAAGGAGGAGCCGAACTCTTCCCTGTAATCTATTATGGGGAAGAGGCCTTCCTATCTCAGAGCCCTCAGCTCTACAAACAAATGTTGATGGCTGCCGGTTTCGATAAAGTATATGAGACAGGAACAGCTTTCAGAGCAGAAGAGTTCGCTACATCAAGACATGTATCTGAAATCTCAATGTTTGATGTAGAACTAGCATTCATTGAGGACCAGCATGACGTAATGGATGTATTAGAGGAATCTCTGATTTATACTCTGGAAAACGTGGAGAAAAGAGCTGCTGACGACTTAGATATTTTAGGAGTGGATTTAGAGATTCCTGAAGAGAATTTCCCACGAATAAAGTTTGAAGAGGCCCGTGAAATCTTAGAGGAAGAGTTTGATCATGTACCTGATGATGAACACGATCTGGATACGAAAGGCGAAAAGCTTCTTGGAGAGTATTTCGAAGAACAGGGACATCCTGCTTTCTTCGTTATAGGTTACCCTCAAGAAAAGTTCTATTACATGGAAGCAAGAGAAGGTGATGAGTACCAGTCAAGAAGATTCGACCTAATTTACAAAGGCTTAGAGCTGGCTTCCGGAGGCCAGAGAGAACATGACCTAGATAGATTAATGGCTGCAGTAGATGATGAAGGCATTGAACCGAAAGATATCAGCTTCTACCTAGAAAGCTTCAAGTTTGGTATGCCTCCACACGGCGGATATGGACTAGGAATCGACAGACTGCTAAAACAGATAGCAGAGCTAGACAACGTCAAAGAAGGAATCCTGTTCCCAAGAACTCCAGACAGGCTAACACCTTAACCTTTCCTTTCTCCTTCTTGTCATAGTCTTTTTATTCAGTAGGCCGTAAACTGTTTTTACATGGCAGAGACCGTTCAGAAACAAGAGACAGAGACCTCTACTAAGATTAACAAGGTTACTTCTAAAGGATTCAAGTCCTTTCAACAAAAAACCGCTGTACCTTTCTTCGAAGGACTTACAGCGATCGTAGGCGAGAATGGCAACGGTAAAAGCAATATTCTTGACGCCATGAGCTTTGTGTTCGGTCGTAGAAGCTCTAAGATCAGGGCCGAGAAGATGACACAGCTTATCTTTAACGGTGGAGAGAACCGTAAAGCCGCCGACTACGCACATGTGACTATCTACCTAGACAACTCTAGCGGTATTTTCGACGAGTTTCTGGAAGAAGGTGAAGAAGCTGATGAGATAACCGTAGGCCGTAAGATTACGCGTGCAGGAAGCTCTATGTACAAGTTTCAAGGAACCAACTGTAAAAAATCGGTTATAGAGGATATTAAACGTAAGGCGAACATAGATCCTGACGGATACCACTTTGTAAGACAGGGAAAAGTAACAGAGATTGTTGAACAAAGCGATGTAGCGAGAAGGAAAGTGGTAGATGAGCTTTCAGGAGTATCGAAGTTTGATGAAAAAAAAGACGAGGCCGAAGAAGAGCTTGAAGAAGTGGAAACAAAACTTCAGGAGCAGGAAATACTTCTAGAAGAGAAGAGAGAATACCTGGAAAAATTAAAGGAGCAGAAAGAACTCGCATTAAAATATAGAGAACTTGAACAACGTAAAGAAAAGCTAGAAGCTTCAATACTTATAGTACGTAAAAGAGCCCTATCCAATCAGTTGGCAAATATCAATACTGATGTATCCGACAAAAGAGAGCGTATAGAAGAGCTTGAAGAAGAGCTAGAGGAGTTGGATGAAGAAATAGACCGGAAACAGGACAGAATTGACGAGATCGATGAACAGCAGTCCTCCGGAATGACCGACGTACAGCATTTAGAAAACCGTATAGAGAAGAAAAAAGGTCAGATAGAGAACAAGAGGGACAAGGTAGAAGATCTTGAGGAGACCATCCAAGAGCTAGAAAAGATGCAGAACCGCCGGAACACAGGCTCTAGAGCGGTTGACGCCGTTCTATCCATGAACAACAGTAAGATTTTAGGAGCGTTCCAAGACCTTATATCTGCGGACAACCGTTACGCGGTAGCCATAGAGACTGCTGCAGGAGGACATATGAAAGACGTTGTTGTTGAAGATAAGGATACTGCTTTAGATGCTATAAACTACTTAAAGAGAGAAAGTATAGGCAGAGCGCGGATGCTACCTTTGGACAAGATAAGCACTCGGTCAAAAAGCGCTAAGTCACAAATGGCTAAGAAGAAGAAAGGCGTAATAGGATATGCCTCAGAAATAGTCAACTACGATCAGAAGTACGCAAAAGCAGTTAACCACGTCTTTTCAGATACATTGATTGCAGAAGACCTTGAGTCAGTTAAAAATATCGATGGTATCCGTGTCGTGACACTTGATGGAGACGTTATGTCCCGTGGAGGAGCTATGAGCGGAGGTAAGAAAAAAAGGCGTAGAGGGAAAAACAAAAAGCTCTCTCAAAGCCTTGACCCTGAGAAAAAGAAGGAGGAGAAGAAGGAAGTTGAGAAAGAGATAGAGAAACTTCAGAAAGATATCGCCGAACTAAAACAGATGAAGGAAAGGAAGGAAGGTGAACAGGAAACAGACGAAGACCTGGTTGAAGAGAAAAAACAGATAAGAAAGGACCTGAGGTCTCTGAGAGACAAAAGACAAGACCTTTACTCAGAAAAACAGAGGATGAAAACCAAAGTTGACGACGTCGGCGGGAAGAAGGCACGGCTCAAAGCAGAACTAAGTAACACAGAAGACGATTTAGAAGACTATGACTACAACGAAGATGAACTACCAGGACTAGACTCGTCTCCTGAAGACCTCAAGAAGAAAAAGAAGAAGCTACTACGCAAACAGAACTCAATGGGGCCCGTAAACATGAGAGCCATAGACGAGTATAAACAGCAGAAAGAAGAGTTCGATGAGTTTAATGATAAGATCTCGCAAATCAGACAGGAGAAACTCGAAATTGAAGACATGATTAACGAAATTGAAAAGAAGAAACGATCCTGCTTCATGGAAACCCTGAAACAGCTGCAGGAAAGTTTTTCCCGTATATTTACGCAACTGTTCGACGGAGGTAATGCCGAACTAGTTCTAGAAGACGATGATATAGAAAAAGGATTGAAAATAAGGGCAGCCCCTCCAAAGAAAGATCCTCATATAATACAAGCCTTATCAGGCGGAGAAAAAACCCTAACAGCAATTGCTTTTGTATTCGCAATCTTAGAATATGAAGAAAGTCCTTTCTACATAATGGACGAGATAGATGCTGCGTTAGACAAGAAAAACTCAAAGAAGCTTTCAGAGCTGCTGAAAGACTATGCCGATGACAACCAGTTCATAGTTATCAGCCACAACGAGATAACGGTTAGACATGCTGAAAGAGCCTACGGAGTATCTATGAAAGAAGGTGTATCTCGTATGAGAAGTATAGAACTAGATGCTTAAACCGCAATATTAGGGCAGAAAACCCCTTAACGTTAAATATTGGCCTTCTTAACTTTTCAACATTAGAGGGGTTAAGAAGAGGGAGACTTAAGAGATGAGAGAATGGACAATTACGAGATTGATGAATTAGCGGAGCAGCCTTGGGAAGAGACCTTAGAAGTCTTAACTGCAGACATGGATCCTCATAGTATCGATATCTGCCTTCTTACAGAAAGATACCGTGAATACATACAAGAACTTCAAGACTTCAACCTAGAAGTACCTGCCAGAGCTGTTAGACTGTGCTCAGCTCTTCTAAGAATAAAGACTCTCGCACTTACGGGAGAGCAGGTGATTGAAGAGGAAGAGCCAGAAAATCCTATGGACTTTGAGGAACAGGAAATTATAGAAGAGGAGTTCGTGGACGACGACCCAGATTTAGAGGCTGGTCCCGATCTAGAGATACCTGTAAAACCCCGTCCCCGAAGAAGAATGAGTCTAAAAGAGCTTAAAGAAGCACTGAATGATGCGCTTGAGGTTAAAGAAAGACGTGAAGAACGTCAAGAGCTTAGAGAGCAGATAGAAGATCCTGTTGATATAGATGAGAAGAGTTTAGAAGAAAAAGTCAACTCGCTATTCTCTAAAGTAACATCGCTTGTCACATCGAAAAGCAGAGAAAAAATATCTTTCAACAGCCTTATTGAAGAAAACGACAGCGAAGAGAAGATAGAGAAATTTCTGCACGTTCTCCACCTTGAAAACGAGGAGAAGGTACAGTGTATACAAGACGAATGGTTAGGAGAGCTTGAAGTCAAGCCTGAAAAAGAGTCGGAAATACCTAATTAAACTCATCATCAGATCCATCTTTTTCAATACAGAGATTCTAAACACTTGATATGGAGGAGAAAAAGTCACGTCTTGAGGCAGCATTTTTTCTGAGCGAAGAACCTCTAGACAATGAAGAAATTGCAGACATACTTGACCTTGGAAGTATAGGATACGTAGACATGCTTATAGAAGAGTTTCAGGATGATCTAAAGTCAGAAGAACGAGGACTGGAACTTGTTAAGACTCCTGAAGGATATGAGCTAAAGGTGAAAAAAACCCATCTAGAACACGTCTCACATCTAGCACCGCACCAAGATCTCAACCAGGGAGAGCTCAGGACACTTTCCTTGATAGCATACAACTCTCCGGTCGAACAGGCAGATATCATCGATATAAGAGGGAACAGGGCTTACCAACACGTTAAAGAACTGGTTAAAAGAGGCTTCCTGTCAAAAGAGAAAGATGGAAGGACAGCTATACTTGAGGTCACAGACCATTTCCTAGACTACTTCGAGATTGATGATGTAGACGAGTTCAAGAGACAGTACGACAACCAGCAAGCAGGAAGAGATTCTGCACAAGACGGTATAGATGCCTTCAAATGAAGGACATGGCTTTTTGTAACTCACCTATCCAACAGACCCTATGGAGCTAACCAGTCTGGACCTCTCACTTCTAATGGACGACTTCAAGGAGCTTGAAGAAGGCCATGTACAGAAAGTTTATCAGAGAAAAGACGAACTAACTATAGAGGTCTATGTCGGCGGAGAAGGAAAGAAAAGGATTATCATAGGACCTAATTACGCCTTTCTATCTAAATATAAACGAGATAACCCTACAAGACCGCCAGGTTTCGCTATGGAGCTTAGGAAACACTTAGGAAAAGTAAATTCTATAAAACAGAGAGGTTTCGACCGTATACTTGAGATAGAAAGCGGAGACACTCGACTCGTATGCGAAATTTTCGGAAGAGGAAACTTCATACTCCTAAAGGACGACAAGATAATCGGAGCTCTAAGAGAGGAAGAATGGGCCGACCGCACCATAAGAGTCGGCGAGAAATACGTTTATCCTGATCCAACACACGATCCACGTGACGGAAAGGATTACACCAACACTTTAAGCAGCGGAGAAGTAGTAAGAAGTATAGCTTCCGATCTAAGTCTTGGAGGGACCTATGCCGAAGAAATATGTGAACGCACCGAAGTAGACAAACACACAAAGCTAGAAAACCTCTCAGAAGCCGAAAGAGAAAAGTTGAACCAGGAGATAAATGAAATGGTTGAAGGAAGCTTGTCTCCACGCATATACCTAGAAGAAAAAGACCCTGTAAGAGCTTCGCCATTTAAACTAGAGACGTATACTCAATACAGCGAAAAAGAAACAGAAAGCTTCTCAGAAGCACTGGACAGCTACTTCTATATTAAAGAGAAAAGAAAAGAGGAGAAAAAAGTAAACGAAGCATACAGAGAAAGAAAAGAAGGTCTAGAAAGACAGTTAGAACAACAGAATAGAAAGATACAGGGACTTGAAAAATCCTCAGAACAGAACCGAGAGACCGCCGAAAAGATATACACCAACTACCAAGAACTCTCAGAAATCAAAAAACTAATAGAAGATGCCTTAGAAAACCATGGCTGGAAAGAAACAGAGAAAAAGATCAGAGAATCTGAAACAGAGCTAGCAGAACGTGTAAAAGGTTTCAACGAGCAAGAGGAGTTCTTCACCATCTCTCTAAAAGACCAGACAGTAAAACTGAAGCCAGAAGAAAACCTTGAAGCGGCAGCATCCCGATACTACGACAAAGCCAAAGACTCAGAATCAAAGATAGAGAAAGTAAAGAAGGCCAGAGAAGAGACTCAGAGAGATCTCGACAACCTTGAAAAAGAAGAGATAGAGCTCGAAGACGTTTTAGAAGACAAATCCGATAAACGTGAGAAGAAATGGTTCGAGAAATACCGCTGGTTTAAGTCCTCAGAAGGATTTCTGGTATTATGTGGTAGAGATTCCCAGACAAACGATATGCTTGTGAAAAAGCATATGGAGAACAATGACCTCTACTTCCATGCAGACTTCGACGGCGCACCCAGCGTTGTTGTAAAGGAAGGTCAAGAGGCAGGAGAGGAAACACTTCAAGAGGCAGCGAAGGCAGCAGTAACCTTTACGAAAACATGGAAAGCAGGTATCGGCTCCGATAACGTTTACTACGTTGAGCCCGACCAGGTTTCACAAGATCCGGAGCCCGGAGAGTATCTGCCGAAAGGCGCTTTCATAGTACGCGGAGACAGAAACTATATACGTAATGTTAAAGTGGAAGCGGCCGTAGGAACTCATGAAATTGAGGAAGATGTCTATATCCCAATCTGCGGACCCGTAAGCTCTATTGAAGAGAACTGTAACGATTACGTAGAGCTGGAGCCGGGAAGAAAAAAGAAGTCAGAGATCGCAAAGGAGATAAATTCAAGATTTAAAGACTATGATCTAGATCTCGACTACATAATACGTGTTCTGCCTCCCGGCAAATCAAGTATAAAGTCCTAGATTTCTCTTCTCTCTTCAAGCTCTTCTAAGAGCCCTAGCTCTTCTGCAAACTCTCTATAACCCTTCCTTATAGTAACTTCTGTAACCCCTACTGCTTCCGCAATCTCTTTCTGAGAACGTTTTTCGTCTTCAAGTACAGCTGAGATATACAGCGAGGATGCTACAACTCCTTCAGGACTTCTACCAGCCATAAGACTTTTTTCTCGTATCTGCTTTATTATCCTATGTGCTCTACCTCTTACTGTGCCTGAAAGATCGAGATAAGACGCGAAACGAGGTAGAAAGTCTTCAGGTCTTGCAGGAATAACTCTTTTATCAAGTTCTCTAGCTAAGTAACGGTAGTTTCTACCCACTTCCGTTCTTTCTATCTCGGCAGCATCAGATATTTCGTCTAACGTCCTTGGTATGTTCTGCATTCTGCATACTAGGAATACCGAGGCAGCCACGATATCTTCAACCCGTCTTCCTTTGACTACTTCTTTTTCCCAAGCTTTTTCATAGAGTCTAGCAGCCTCTTCATGCACTTTTGAAGGCAGTTTCAGATCGTCTATAATTCTCTGCATCTCTGAAAGCGCTAGCCTCATGTTTCGAGGTTTTGAGCCGGAAAGACGTCTATCCCATTTCTTCATGCGGTGGTAACGCCCTCTCTTGTCCGCAGACATCTTATCCATATTCTTTGTTCCTATACGTGTCACTATACCTCTATGATGTTTGGTATATGTTATAGGAGAGCCGGTACGTTTTTTTCGCTGTCTTTCTTCGAAATTAAAGGCTCTTCTGGAGGCAGATTGCTCCACTAAGTCTTCTTCTATAACACCTCCACACTGATTACATACTAGTTCACCAGTGTTGCTGTTCTCTAAAATATTTTGTGAACTGCAGAATGTGCAGCGACGTTTTTCAACAGTTTCAGGACTCTTTAACTTGTTCTCCATAGAAAAATCCCCTCCCAGATTTTAAAGCTTCTCTCTCACCATTGAAAACCTTTCATGCAGTCGAACAGATTATATCCATCATATACCTTGAAGCCGGTTCTTCTACCGCCTTTTCATATCTGTTCTATTCTATCCGAACAAAGCTACTAGGTTATAAAAGAAAACTAGGTTTAAAGAGTTTATATGGTTAAGAGAAAGCATATCCTCCCTCTAATTATTCTGCTACTAGCCTCCACATCACTAGCAGGAAACATGGAAAAGACCAACATCACACTCCAGATGGAGGAAGAAGTAGAGGTAGGAGAGTACGTTATAGAATACTATCAAGCCTCTCATGTCGACAACGAACAACGCCTGAAAATAGGTTACGATACCGGCACCACCCTTCAAGTGCTTGAAAATCTGAGAGGTGAGAATCTGTTTGAAATGGAGGGCGAAACCCTGAATGTATCGGAAGAGATAGGTATCAAGATCAACGAGCTAGGCAACTCAAGAGACGGCCTTTATATCGATCTAAACGTAAGATCTGAGGAAGATGTTCTCAGCTCTGCACAGATGGAACTAGACACACCTTCAAGCATAAATGTCGGACAGGGAGAAGACACAACGATACCTATAAAGCTATCAAACAACGGTTTAACAAATCAGACCTTCCAGCTTAACGCATCAGAATCCGATACAGTACAAACAGTATTTAGAAACGATGGCTTTACAGTATCAGAAGTATTTGTAGAGGCAGGAGAGACCGAAACGGTAGATGCGGATATAAGTATCTCTCAACAGGCCGAACCGGAAACCCGTATAATGGAGTTCCAGGCAGAAAACATTTCATCTCTAACAGAGACAGTTAATATAGAGGTTGACGGCGCAGAGCGCCACGAAAGCATGAACCTTAACATAGGAGACCGTTTCATAAGAGCAGAACCCGGAGAAACAATAGCAACAAGCCTAAGAGTAAGAAATAACGGAGAAGTGACACTGAACAATGTAGAGATAGATATTGAAGGACCTGAAGACTGGGAGCCAGATATGCAGCCAGAAGGTGTAGACACGATAGGGCCTTTCGAATCAGAAAATATCGATATAGATATAGATCTCCCGGCCAACGCAGATATAGGAGATGAATTTGTAGAAATCTCAGCCACCTCTGATGAATACACCCCTGAAGAAGCTGAGGAAGTGAGAATTAATGTTACAGAAGAAAGCAATATGAGCATAGTCGGGCTAGCCCTAATGGCTTTCAGTCTAATAATGCTTCTAGCTGTCTACAGAAAGTTTGGCCGGAGGTAAAACTTAATGACAGTTATAGAACTTGAAGGAGTAGAAAAAAGTTATGGAGATCTCAAAGTCTTGAAAGGAATCGATCTGGAAGTTGGGAGCGGAGAAATATTCGGAATACTCGGACCTAATGGAGTAGGGAAAACAACACTTTTCCAGACCATTATAGGGCTTTTAAAACAGGACTCGGGAAAAATAAAGATAAACGGCGAACTAAATGACCACAGCAAGGAACTGAAGAGGAAGATAGGTTATCTGCCCTCCGATGTAAGTTTCTACGAAGACCGTTCCGCTAGAAAAAATCTGGAGTTTTTCTCTGATTTAGCGGATACAGATCCCGATATTGACAGCCTTCTAGAAATGGCAGGTCTTGAAAACGATGCCTCAAGGAAGGTAGGAGAGTTCTCAACAGGTATGAAGAAAAGATTAGGTATCGCCCAGTCGCTGATAAAGGATCCTGAAATCATAATCTACGATGAACCTACGACAGGTTTAGATCCCGAAGGGAAAAAGGAGTTCAAAGACCTAGTGAGAAAAATTAACAGTGAAGGAGAAAAAACTATTGTAATCTCTTCACATATAACTACAGAGATAGATTCTCTCTGCGACAGATTCGCCATACTAAAGGACGGCAAAGTTGTTGCGAGCGGAACTAAAGAAGAGCTAGGTGATATATCGGATACCGATTACAGAATACTAATTGAAACCAGAGAACCAGAAAAAGTTGAAGAAATTCTAGAAGAAGATAAAAGAGACTTTGAGAGAAACAAAGACCGTCTCACCGTAAGGACCCGGGAAGATATACGCAACCAGCTTTTCCAAAAGTTTACAGAAGAAGAGATTGATATAAAGAAAATCGAGCTAAAAGAGGAAACCCTCGAAACAACATATCTAAGACTTACAAGTGGTAACTGATGGGATCTAAATGGGATATAGGTCGGAAACAGCTTGAAGACACCTTTTCCAGCAAAAAGTTTCTGCTAATCTTCGGTCTATTCCTACTCCTATCACTTGGATCCGTACATATAGGTGTTGGAGAGTACGAGGACGAAATGGAAAGATACGAGTCAGGAGACACAGGTATAGGAAACCAGGTCCCTGAACCACCCTCACTAGTCGAAACCTTTCAGCTTATGGTAGGTTTCAATCTTCCTCTAGCCGCCGCGATATTGGCCCTACTTTTAAGCTATAATTCGATATCCAAAGAAAGAGAAGAGGGCACTATCGAACTTCTTTTATCCTATCCTGTATATAGAGATGAAGTTATTAATGGGAAATTTTTATCAGGACTATTCACAGTCGCAATCGCGCTACTCGTTGCATTCATCGCTTCTTCAGGATATGCAGTTTACAGGACCGGTGTAGCTCCCAACTTAACCGAGGTAGCAAGAATAGGCTACATGTGGTTAGGTAGTGTAGTATACATGGCTTTCTTCTACGGACTAGGAATCTTTCTTTCTACAGTGTTCCGATCAAGCAGAAGAGCGCTCATAACAGGGATGATAATTCTAGGTATTTTCCTTGCAACACCTTTCATCGCCGGAATAGCCTCTGATTATATCTACCCTTACGAAGACGAACCTCAACCACGTGAAGAAGTCGAGTTTGTGGAAGGAGGGGCGACAACAGAAGTAGAAACATTTCCCGGAGAAACCTCAGATAGAACAGATAGAGCTGCCGTAAGAGCTGAGCGTGATCGCTTCGTGGACCAAGTATCTCGTTTCTCGCCTTCCACCAGCTACACCAACTACATGGGAATAATAATAGGTAACGATTACGATACAGAGTTCCCGCCTACATTGGGAGAGAGCTTAGAACAGTCTTTTGGCTATATAGTATTTCTGTTTAGCCAGACTATGTTAGTGTTTGCAGCCTCATACGCCGTATTTATGAGACAGGACCTCTAGACAAGACTATATAGGTTTAATCGATGAAGAAATTGATAGGCGGGGTAGTGTAGCGGACTATCATCGTACCCCGGGGCGGTACGGACGGGGGTTCAAATCCTCCCCCTGCCAACCCTAGTTCAGCTTAACAACTAATTCTCTGTAATAATTCTTCTATTAACAGACAGCTGTTTTGTTTTTAGTGAGTGCTTAATGACAGAAAAATACAGTAGACGGCATATCATCGGTTTAGGCAGTATAATATCTGTCTCTGGCTGCTTGAACTGGGTCCCGGGAACAGAAGATAACGACACAAATGATCCGGAGACACATCCCGAAATTGCCGCACTCTCTGAAGAAGCAGAAAACCAGATCCGTGATGAAGAGATACTAATTCCTTATGAAGAAGCAGATAATAGGATATTAGCAGACACTGTAGAAGTAGAACCAAGCATGATTAGAGAAGTCGGGATAGGAGATGCACAGGAGTACAGAGTCAGTGCCGAACTCGAACTAGGCCGCAATGCAGATGATTTAGTCGGATACGTTGATGAAGATAGAGAAACTCTAATTGAAAAGGTAAGCGAACCCTCATACGATATGACCACAGTAGTTTTTGAGAACCTAGAGGAGTACGATGCAGAAGAAAGAAACGTACACCAAACAAGGATAACACAGTACCAAACACGGTTCCATGGGAGAGACGACAACTTTGTACATTATCGGCTAAGTAACGAAGAACTAAGAGAGCTGGAAGACGAGGAAGAATACCTCGAAAACTTTAGAAACAATGCAGATGTCTATATAGACAGTGAAACCTATTAATAGACCAAATAACCTATTCCTGCTGTCAATGCAACCGCCAAGAAAAAAGCGCTAATCCATGCTAAAACCGTAAACCCTATTTTTGACATGTCGTTGTTTGACTTGCCTTCAACCATCCCGCTGCCGATGACCGCTGCAATAATAGCTAGATTGGCTGATATAGGTGCACCTATCATAACACCTGCCTGTGCCGTTATACCCCCTGCTGCAAGAGCTGCTATCGAACGCCTAGGACCTATATTCGAATAATCATAAGAAACAGCTTTTATTATACGTGGAGAATACATCCAAGTACCTAAAAGTATGGAAACAGCTCCAAAAGACAATAAAAATATTTTAGAGTAATCCAAAGCAGCCATAGGGCCAGATACAAGACCTACTGAACCCGCACCCGTAGTATAAGCCATGTAGGAGGCCGAAATAACTAGTAGATACCTTATAGGTTTTTTGGCATCTTTAGGTATATACCTTTGCAAGACTATTGCTGTCACATACGCAATTATCAGAGAGGCCACAGGAACCGCAAACCAGTAGGCAACAATATCAAAGAGTTCCGACCAGTTTACAGCACCTCCAAAACCATATGCACTACCCACAACTGCTCCAGTTGTTGTAAAGGCTGTAGGCATAGGATAATCTGTTAAAACACTTACAATGACTAATAAACCTGCAACAAAGAGTATTGTTGCTGCCTGAGCCACCTGTATCTCAGTTGTTAGTAATCCGGAACCCATGGTCTCAGCCACGTTATGGCCCTGTAAAATCGATCCTAGAAATGCAAAGACTCCTGCAACCAAAGCAGCTCTAAGAACATTCATTGCTCCGGAAGAACTTACAGGCCCAAAAGTCGCAGCAACACTTGATGCTCCTATGGATATACCCATAAAGAGAGCTGCAACCATAGTTACTAGCGTTATAAGCTCTATCATCAATTATATTCCCTAAATCTGTCTTTCAATTGTCTTCTACTGTCCTCATCCGGAACATTGACACCAAAGCGATAGACGCCATCTTTATGGCTACGCATATCCACCGAGAAGTCTTCTGTATCGAAGAAAAATGGATTAAATCTCAACATCATGTCTGAGTAGACAGCCTCCTCAACTTTACGGACTGAAATAATCGTTTTTGAGGCAACAAAGTTGGAAACTTCTTCAGATGCGTCTTTGAGCTTTCTATTCGGGTTTTCATTATTACCTATTTTTTTACCGGCTTCTACAACTCTTTTGGTCGCTTTTACCAAGTCTTTAGATCCATCAGACTTTTTCTCCGATTTCTTAAGATCTATAGAGGCGTGCTCAACCGTCTTCTCCCTCAGTTCTTCGAATCCTTCTTCAGTACGAGGCCTCCATTTTCTGTAACGTCTTAAAGATTTATCTTGTATTGAAGTGTCCTTCATACCTCCTCGACTTCTTCAGCGAATTCGGTTATTTCGTCCCACTCTCCTTCTTTTTCTATTCCTGAATTAGTGTGCGTAACATTCTCGGGATTGGACATTCTATATCTACCCATAAGATACCCTGGTTAAAAAGCGTATCCTTACCCCCAACTCTCTTCAAACTCAGAGACTAAGAAAAACAGTTCTCTTTATAGGTTATAGTAAAGAAGCTTCTCTAGTTATCAGGATTTTTTACATCTTCCTTGAGACTGTCTCTCTTTTCATCGTCTTTAATACTTATATTCAGATCGTATTTTCCAGATCTTTTTCTCCTAAGATCGGCAAAAACCTCTTCCGAACTGAAGTAAAGGTCGTTAAACTTCAGC
Organism: Nanohaloarchaea archaeon B1-Br10_U2g1; assembly: GCA_001563875.1. Classification (GTDB taxonomy): domain Archaea; phylum Nanohalarchaeota; class Nanosalinia; order Nanosalinales; family Nanosalinaceae; genus B1-Br10-U2g19. The sequence continues at coordinate 38,541 of LKMN01000003.1, forward strand.
ATCAGACGTTTGTAGATATTTATCTCAACAAACTCTAGAGCCTTAGTGAGAACATATAGTAACGGACTGAAAACTCCTTTCACCATATTTTCCAGTTCCCTACCCGGAGGCCTCTTCTGATCAACTATCTTTCTCTCTGCCTTCTCTGCCTCCTTTTCAACCTCATTTATACCTTCTTTAACTCCAGGAAGATCTTCTTCAAGCTCTTTCTCTTTCCTAACTGCTGAATCAACAGTTTTATCTTCCATATCTGTTATACTATCTTCTTTTCTTGGACGCCATTTATCGAACTCCTCAACTGTCTTCTCGTCAACGTCCTCTTCTTTGAGAGCATCTTCTACATCTTCTGCAAACTCGGCGACCTCCTCAATGTCTCCTTCCTTTTCTACACCCGAATTTGTCTCTTTCAGCTTCTCATCTTCAGAATCTGCCATGCCCGGTAAGAAATAGGATGCTACGACATAAAAAGCCCCGCTAAATCATTTTCTTGCGCTTGAGTTCTTCATGAACTCTGTCAAAGACTTCTTGTTTCGTCATCGATGCATCAATTAGCACGATTTCTTCCTCAAGCTCTTCAACAAGATTACTATACTTTAGAACCACTTCTTCTTGAAAATCAAGCTCTTCAAATATATTACCATCTTTTCCTCTGTTCTCTACCCTTGACATACCTTCCTCAGCAGAAACATCCAGAATTATAGTCAAGTCCGGTTTCAAAGCAGATCTGTTCAGCTCTTCAACCCATTCTCTTTTGGCCCCCATAACAGGTTGGTAGACGAGAGATGAGTGATAGTATCTATCACATACAACAGTTTCTCCGTTTTTGAGTCGAGGTATTATCTCTTCTTCAAGATGAACCATCCTGTCCGCCGCAAAGCCTAATGCCACTGTTTCCGGAGAGTAATCTTCAGAAGATATAAGTCGGTCTACTTTTTCACCTATCTTGTTTCCTGAGGGCTCATAAGTCCAGTGAGCATCTAAATCCTCTGCTAGCTTCTCTGACTGTGTTGTGGTTCCTGCACCGTCGGCGCCTTCAATTACGATAAATTTACCAGAGTAAGAGTTCTCGTCCATTACAGAATGTAGTCATAGAGCCGAGCTATTTAAAATGAGATGAGTATACTTCTTACATTATGCTGGCGAAGCATGAGCTCAAGAGTCTGGGAATAGGCTCAGCATTGGTACTAGTAAACATTGCTTTAATGCTTGTATTTGCCAGAACATTCTTAGTAGATGTCTTCAACTATGTGTGGAGTTTAGGCGCTATAATAGGAATTATTGCTTATGCAGTACCTCTAATTGCAGGAAGCTGGCTAGGAAGAAAAGGTATCGAGCAAGAAAACCTTGGTCTGGCCGGTATTGGCATCTCCCTTTTAATGCTTGCATATGGATCATTCGGCGCAGGAGTAATAGGAGCAATAGAAACTATTGAAACACAGGTACTGGTTTTAGCTGTAACAGCGTTGATAACAACATTAATAACAACTTTAGCTGGGCTATACGTCTACTGGACAGATAGAAATCTCAATAGAACTGGTTACTACTCAAATATCGCGTTCCTAGGCGTTTTCCTTACAGGATTTATAGGTACCTTCTTCCTACCGCTACTAATTCTGACCTTCCTGCTCGCATTTACAGGATTCCTTCTATACCTAATATATGAAGTCTGGAGAATGAAAACTGAGGCAGTGAGCCCCGAGCTTACAGGCTTAGGACTTTACATCGCTTACGCAGGTGTCTTCATCCACGTGCTTCAGATTGTAGCCCGGTACTATATAGAAGATTAAAAACGAGTTAAACGCACCACCTCAAGTTGTTGTTCTATGAAGTACTCCTTGAGAAAAGCTGTTACACGCATAGAAAGACGCATACTGCCTTTGATTGGAAAAATACTGTGGCCTCCTACAGGAGCGAACGTGGTATGCTGGACCAGTAAAGACAGAGAAGAGCTTATCCTACTTGATATAGATGGAAATTACAACCTTCCTGCCGGCATGATAGAACAAGGAGAACATCCGAGAGAAGCTTCCGAACGAGAGTTCAAGGAAGAAACAGGACTTAATCTAGAGATTGAAAACTTTTTAGGTGTTAAGACCGCTTGGAACGGAATATCTGGCCTCCACTTCTTCTACGAAGCTATTTTGACCGACGATTTCGAGAAGAAGACGTCAGGATGGGAAGGAGAGCCCAAGATAATTGATAAAGAAGAAATCAGCGGGATGCTGGAGAAACTTCCTTCTCCGAAAGAAACATAGTGACCGAACACCAAAACAAATCTTAGTATGGAGCACCGAAATCTTTCTGAAGCAGATCCTGAAGTATACGAAGCACTGAAAAAAGAAATAAGCCGACAAGAGTCAGAAAGTCTAGAGATGATTGCGTCGGAAAACTTCGTGCCAAGACAGATATTAGAGGCTCAAGGCAGCGTTTTAACCAATAAATACTGTGAAGGCTACCCAGGAAAACGTTACTATGCTGGCTGCGAACACCACGACAAGATTGAAAACCTGGCTCGTGAAAGAGCCTGCAAGATCTTTAACGCAGAACACGCCAATGTACAGCCACACTCCGGTTCAACCGCAAACTTTGCAGCTTACTTCGCAGTTCTAGAAGCTGGAGACAAGATTTTAGGCCCTAAACTTTCGCACGGAGGACACTTGACACACGGACACGATGTAAACTTCTCAGGAGATCTATTCGACTTCGAAGCTTACTACATCAATGAGAAAACAGAGATATTTGAAAAGGAAGATATCATAGAGGCAGCAGAAAAGCATAACCCCGACTTAATTGTATGCGGCTACTCAGCCTACCCTCGTGAGATAGACTTCGAGGCGTTTAGAGAGGCTGCTGACAGGGCAGACGCACTTCTTATGTGCGACATAGCTCACATATCAGGTCTTGTTGCAGCAGGAGAGCATCCCTCTCCTTTCCCCGAATGCGATATCGTTACAACAACCACCCATAAATCTATCAGAGGTGCTCGCGGAGGAATGATACTCTGTAAGGACAAATATGCAGAAGCCGTAGATAAAGCAGTGTTTCCTTACAGCCAGGGCGGACCACTAATGCACCAGATAGCTGGTAAAGCCGTATGCTTCAACGAGGCTCTGAAACCTGAGTTCAAGGACTATTCAAGACAAATTAAAAAGAACGCCCAAGCTTTAGCTAGGTCTCTTACTGAAAACGATGTTCGACTGGTTTCAGACGGAACAGACAACCACTTGGTTCTAGCAGATCTTAGAGACGAAGAAATAACTGGTAAAAGAGCCGAGAAAGCGCTGGAGGAAGTGAACATCGTGGTTAATAAAAACACGGTTCCTTACGACCCCGAATCTCCTTTTGTAACCTCCGGGATAAGAATTGGAGCTCCAGCATTAACAACCAGAGGTATGGAAGAAGAAGAGTTCAAGTTAATCGGAGAGATGATCGCAGAAAGATTGAAGAACCCTGAAGATACGGAAGTAGAGGAGAAGATTAAAGAAAACGTCTCCAAGCTTCTGGAGGACTACCCTCTTTACAGCGATTCCGGTGTAAAGTTCTAGACTTTTTCCAATCTAAACTTGCAGCCGAATCCTTCTTCATTTAAAGCAGTATCTTGACAGTACTCAATATCGCCATCGAAACAGTCTAGTATCTCTTTTCCAAGATAAAGACCGAATCCTGTGCCGCTGCCTTTATCTTTTTCAAATATTTCCTCGCAGTCTCTATCCTCTAAACCAGGACCGTTGTCTCCTATGCCGAAAACTATATTCCCCTGATCTTGGTACAATTTTACTCTAAGCTCTGCTTCGTCGCATTGTAGCGAATTCCCTGTTTCAGAACCGTATTTGACCCAGTTTTCCCCTACTGTTCTTGAAACTATCTTGGCTGCTTTGTTCGCTCTTACTTCTACCTGATCCGGTAGTTCGCTTTCTATTCTGGCCCCGTAATCCTCTTCCAGCATCGATACTAATTCTTTCGCAGAGATTGAGCAGTCAACATACGATAAACCTTGTACTTCCTGATAGTCTTTTAGGCACGAGATCATTTCGACTACATCGTCAACTTTCTTACCTAGCTTTCCGTCAAACATGTCCCGGTAATCATAGATTTCTTCCGCTTTCACTGGTGGAACCCAGTTCTCTTCTTCAAGTAGATTAACTATTTTCTCTGTTTCTTCTACAAACTCTCTGACTTCTTCATCATTTTCCTCTATATCTTTCATAAGAGGGTTATCAACTGTTTCCTCATACTCCATCATTTCCAAGTATCCCGATATAACTGATAGAGGGTTACCCATTTCATGTCTAAAAGTTCTGTATAGACAGACGTTTCTGTCCTCAAAAATCATTCTGTAGCCTTGTATAGAATTTTCACCCCAGTTCATCTTGTTTACTCATAGCGTCAACTCTCAATTTTACTCGAATTATTAAATTGTTGTAAGCTAAACTACTTAACAGGGGGACCTTTTTTGCAACAGTATCTAAACTTAGTCGAGAACATTCTAACAGAAGGAAACTACAAACCTAACAGGACTTCAGTAGACACCATATCTACTTTCGGACAGTTCTACAAGATAGATTTATCGGAAGGATTTCCTTTACTTACAACAAAAGATCTTTCCGGATACCGTTGGAACTCGCTGATCCACGAACTACTATGGTACTTTTCGGGTGAGGAACATATCAAGAACCTTAGGGAAGAGACTAAGATATGGGATGCCTGGGCCGACGAAGAAGGACTCCTAGAAACTGCTTATGGACGTTTCTGGCGACGTTACCCTATACCGGACGGAGATGCGCAGCTTGAAGGAGAAGCTTGGCCTGACAAAGACCATAAATGGGTCAACGAGGAAGAAGACGGAAGACTGACTTTTGATCAGATCCAGTATGTTATCGATCAGCTGAAAGAGAACCCTAAGTCCCGTAGAATAATTGTAAATGCGTGGCATCCCGCGAACGCCACTGTTTCTAAACTGCCGCCTTGCCACTACAGCTTTGTCTTTAACGTACAGGACGGGAAACTGAACACTCATTTAACGCAGAGAAGTGCAGATACTGCTCTCGGAGTACCGTTCAATATCGCGGCTTACTCGATAATCACGAGGCTGATAGCTAAAGAGGTAGGTCTTGACCTAGGAGAGTTTGGACACACCTTAGTTGATGCTCACCTCTACTGTGGAGAGGACGAGAGAGGTGAATGGTACGGAGAAAATATTGAAGAACTACAGCAAAAGATGAAAAATGTGGAAGAGAAGGAAGATTATCTTGAGATCCGTGAATGGATACTTGAGAACGCTCCTGAAGAGGAAAACGAAGGTAAAGACCATATACCCGGCATGCTCAAGCAGCTCTCCAGAGAGCCTCGTAAAAGACCTGAACTAGATATAGCTGACAAACCTCTAAACGAACTGGAATACAAGGACTTCGAACTGAAAGATTACAGTCCGCATCCAGGACTCAAGTTTGGTATAGCAGAGTAAAACCTCAGAAAAGTTTAGGTAAGCCAAAAAACTCTTGTAAACCTTTAAATTAAAGTCGAAGCTATTTTTTTGATAATGGCAAGGCAAGAACTGAGTTTAGAGTTGTTTGGCAAGAAAGCCAGTCTAGAATACTCTGAAAGATGGATTGGACAGTCTATCCTTGGTCTTCGAGTTCTGATGGCCTGGGTATTTATTCAGGCAGGACTTGAAAAGATTCTTGATCCTGAATGGACAGCAGTACATTTCCTTGAAGGAGTTGAATCTGCGAACCCTTTCATGTTCTTATTTGAATGGTTCGCGGCCTATCCCGGACTAGTTGATCCGCTGGTAATGTGGACCCAGTTACTGATTGGTCTCGCACTACTACTAGGTGTTTTCTTCCGTTTCGCAGCGCTTGGAGGAGCTATCCAGATGCTTATGTTCTGGCTAGCATCTTTTGAAGCAGGTTTAATGGCAGGATTCCCTGTTGCCCACGGATATCTCGTGAACGACACACTTGTTTACGCAGTCCTACTTTTTGGGCTGGGAGCGCTCGGAGCAGGAAGACTTCACGGACTGGACTCGAAGCTTGAGGAAACTGATCTAGTTAAGGAGAACAACTGGATTAGATACCTTCTAGGCTAGACCTTTTTATCCCTTCCTTTTTACTTTCCTTTTTTATGAAACTAGGATGGTTTAACGCCGAGGACTGGGAGAGACAGGAACTGGAAAATAGGGATATAAAGCCTATCTTTCACCCCGAGCCTTTGGGACCAGACTGTGAGGATCTCCAGTACGATGCCGTAACTGTTTTTGCGTCTTCCCGGTTAACAGCAGAAGTTCTTGAAAATATACAGCCTAAAGCAGTTTTCACACGTTCAACCGGTTTCGACCATATAGACCTAGATAAAGCAGAAGAGTTAGGCGTCAAAGTTTACAACGTACCAGAGTACGGCTCTTATACTGTTGCAGAACATGCTTTCGCGCTTCTTCTTTCTCTTTCAAGAAATATTTTAGAGGGCTCAAACAAGACTAAAGAAAGCTTTGAAAACGAAGGTTTAACCGGTTTCGAGCTTAGAGCTAAGAAGATAGGTATAATAGGTACAGGAAGAATAGGTTGTGAAATGATAAAGATGTGTAAAAGCTTTGGAATGGATGTAATCGCATACGATCCCTACGAGGACAGAGAGCTTGAGGAAGAGCTTGGATTCATGTATGTCAGCTTTGAGGACTTAGTCAGGCATTCAGATATTATCTCACTACACTGTCCTCTTACAGACGAAAACCACCACCTGTTCTCCGATGATGAGTTCAAAAAGATGGATGAGACCGTCTTCATCAATACAGCGAGAGGAGAGCTAGTCAATTCACAAGCACTGCTTAACGCCTTAAAACAGGACCATGTATCAAAAGCCGGTCTAGACGTCTTAGAAAACGAGAACAGTCTGGAAGAAATAGAAAATCTGACGGATACTGAAGAATTCTGCTGTGAGGAGACAGAGGCTAACTGCGAACTAATTGAACGCAGAGACGTCACAGTAACACCTCACAACGGTTTCAACACGGAAGAAGCTAAAAAAAGGATTCTAGACACAACAATAGAAAACATTATAGATAGGCCCGAAGAGAACCGGATTATCTAAATACATCGTACCGAAGAAGGTTTATAGTAAAACCAACCGGATTTAATTTTATGGAGAAGGTTGTTATTGCGGCAGTTTCTGAAAACGGAGTCATAGGTAAAAACGGAGATATTCCTTGGTACTTTCCTGAAGACCTGAAACATTTCAAAGAGAAGACATTGGGACACCCTGTTGTCATGGGCCGGAAAACCTATGAGTCGCTTCCTGAAGATTACAAGCCTTTACCGGATAGGACCAATATCGTTCTGACCCGTTCCGAACCTGAACTTGACGAGAGTGTAGAAACAGCGAACAGTCTCGAGGAAGCATGGAAGAAAGCAAGGAGGACAGGTAAAGACAAACTGTTTATCGCCGGAGGCTCCAAAGTCTATGAACAGACCTTAGATGACGCCGATAAAATAGTTCTGACACGGATACATGACCATTATGAAGGAGACTCTTTCTTCCCAGAGTTTGACAGAGAGGACTATGAACTAGTATCTGAAGATGATCAAGGAGAAATGTCCTTCTTAGAGTACGTAAGGAAAGACTGATATTGATCCTTGCTCTACCAAAGTATATGAAGGAATCCGATAGAGATGCATTAATCGTAATGGTTTCAAGCGTTGTGATAGGGCTATCTCTATACAGTTTCAGTCTCGCGGAAACCGTGGCTCCTTTCTCCGAAGTACACCAGATAAGTACAGAGGACAACAGTTTGAAGCTTCATACCGGCTGCCACGAACTTGAGATGTATACCTCTGAAGGACAGTTGAACGCGATAGAAACCGGTTTACAGGAAGTTGATACCGTTAGACCAACAACACATCAGCTGACAGAATCACTTATAGAGGGCTCCGGATCCAACGTAGATACGGTTGAGATCTACGGTTTCGAAGACGGCGCTTACCTGTCAGAAGTAGTTCTTGAGAACGGTGAAAGGGTTGATGCCCGGCCTTCAGACGGTGTAGCTTTAGCAGTTGAGGCCAACTCCTCTATAAGAATAGATAGAGGTCTTCTACACCAGCAAGGAGAATTTTTCTGCGACCACTACCTGTAAACTGTCAAAAGGTTTCTGTACCAAACAGTTAGACGTGAAAGTTGAAGACCTCGAGATACCTTCGCGGATAAAGAAAAAGTATCTCAGCTCCGGAATAAAGAAACTTAATCCTCCTCAGAAAAAGGCAGTTGAGAACGGTTTAATGGCTGACGAAGATCTTATAATCGCTTCTCCAACCGCTTCAGGAAAAACATTTATCGCAGAACTAGGTATAGTGAATCAGGTTGTCAAGAACCGGAAGAAAGCGGTTTACATCGTTCCTTTGAAGGCTTTAGCCTCCGAGAAATACGACGATTTTTCAGAGAGGTACGAGGAGCTGAACGTCATGATGTCAGTCGGAGACAAAGACGAGTCCGGAGACTACCTAGAGAACGCAGATATTGTAATCGTAACTTCTGAAAAACTGGACTCGATGCTGAGACACAACCCCTCGTGGATACATGATATAGGACTTGTTATAACAGATGAAATACATCTCCTGACCTCACCTAACCGAGGTCCAACACTAGAGATAACCCTGACAAGGCTGAGAGACATACTAGACTTCCAGATGCTTGGTCTATCCGCAACTATAAGCAACTCCAACGAACTAGCGGACTGGCTCGACGCAACACTCGTAGAGTCTGATTATAGGCCTGTAGAACTTGAAGAAGGGATAATACACGGCAACGAAATAAAGTTTTATCCTGAAGACTATCAGCCCGAGCAGGAGGAAGAGAAAAACGATTCACCGACAAGCTTCAAAACAGGCTCCGAAATAAGAAGTAAAAAAACACCTGAAAACTCAGATAAAGCAATAATAAAAGACGGACACGGCAAGCCGACATTAAACATACTAGAAGACACAATAAACAAAGAAAAACAGTGCATAATATTCTGTAACTCTCGCAAAGGATCAGAAAAAAGTTCAGACAGATGTGGAGAAGTTTCTGAAGAAGATTTAGATAGGGAAGAAGAACTAAAGCTAGAAGAGTACGCTGAAATAATAGAAAACACTCTAGGAACACCAACCAGCCAATGCAAACGATTAGCAGAAAACGTTCGGAAAGGCGCTGCATTTCACCACGCCGGTCTCTGTCTTTCAGGAGATTCCTTGATTCTTCATGCAGATGGAAGTTTTTCACGTATGGAAAATCTGGTTAAAAACAGTAAGGAGACTGCTATCGGACTTTCTGAACATAAGATGGTCGAGTGCAATATAAAAGAAAAGTATGAATTAGATGAGAAACCTATTCTCAAGATTAAAACCAACAAAGGACGTGTAATCAAAGTTTCGAAGAATCACAGGTTGCCCATATTAGGAGAGGAGGGAATTATTTGGAGGAAATCAAAGAATCTGAACGAAGAAGATAGAGTAGCCACACCAAGAAAAATTGATATAGACACCAAGATACCGGATCTGCGCGAGATGCTTAGAGAAAACGTTAGGACATACAGAAAGCACGAAGAATTGGAGAACTTGGTCAAAGACCTAGATACAAATAAAATTGAAGGGTTTAGCACTAGGTATACTATAGACCGAAATATAACAGTAGGCGACCTTAGAACGATATGTAACAGGAAAAATGAATCGGCAAGCAAATATCTGAATACCGTGATGTCGAAAGGAGGTCGAAAACCTGTAGACATACCCGCAAGACTTGACAAAGATATTTCATGGGCTATAGGGGCTGTTGCAGGTGACGGGTATATTGATAATCACTCAGTAGTTTTAACCGGGAGCTGTGAAGAAATAATAAACCGATTCCAGAAAATATGTAGTGAAAAATTCTCCAGGAAAGTCTCTTCTTCAGAGAGAGATGACGGAGTCCGGACAGTAGCTCTTAATGCCAAAGTTGTTGCAGATATTTTGAAAGACTTCTTTGGAATTCCAGAAGGCGAAAAGGCAAAAAATCTTCGGATGCCTGAAGTAGGTCTTCCCAACGAACTTCTAGCATCATACATTAGAGGATTATTTGATACAGATGGATCGGTCAGCTGTAGAGATAACGCAGATGGCTCTCCCTGTATAGAGTTTTACACTGCAAGCAAAGAACTGGCTACAGAGCTTCATACCTCCCTGCTCAGATTCGGGATAACCGCCTACAGGGACAAAAAAAAGACGGAGAGTAGAATAACAAAGCTAGGAGAACGTCAAATAAACACAAACGGGGATATACACAGACTCACAATTTATGGATCAGAACAGCTAAGAGAATATAGAGATACAATCGGATTTACGCATCCTAGGAAGAAATCTAGGCTCGATGAGGCAATTAAAAACAATCCTAATGGCGGAAGAAATCAGAACGACATAATACCTAAACCAATAGGCACAAAAGTAAGAAAAATTCGTGGAAGCAAAAATCTCAGCCTTTCAAATCTTGAACCAGAAATCCCAAAATCAACATTATCGCGATTTGAAAATCATAAGACGCCGATAAAAAGAAAGACGTTCCAAAAACTAGCTAAAAAACTGGAAGACAAAGAGCTACAGAAAATAGCAAACTCCGACATCTACTGGGAGAAGATTACAGAGATAAAAGAGAAAGAACCAGAAAAACTCTACGATATAAGTACCTCAACAGAAAACTTTATAGCAAATGGTGTAATAGCACATAATACTACAGAACAACGTAAGGCTGTTGAAAAAGGTTTTAAAGAAGGATTTATCCGTTCAGTCTCTGCAACACCTACTTTGGCGGCAGGAGTGAATCTACCGGCTTATAGAGTAATTATGCGTGATTTAAAACGTTATACAGGCAGAGGAATGGAATACATTCCTGTATTAGAGTATGAGCAGATGTCGGGGCGCGCAGGACGGCCAAAATACGATAATACAGGTCAGGCGATCAGTGTTGCGAAGAATCCTGGTATGACAGATGAAGTATTGGACCGTTACATTCTGGGTGAGCCAGAGCGTATACAGTCTAAGCTTGCTGCGGAACCGGTTCTGAGGATGCATACGTTAGCGCTTGTGGCCTCTAAGTTCTGTACTTCTATGGACGGTCTGCTTAGCTTTTACAGAAAAACGTTTTACGCCTATCAGTACGGCGATATGAGCCAGGTAGAGTCAAAGATCGAAAAGGTTGTTAGACAGCTGCAGAAATACGGGTTTCTTGAAGAGACCGGTTTAGAAGCCACTAAGATCGGTAAACGGGTTTCAGAGCTTTACATCGATCCGGACTCAGCCAATCTTATTATAGAGTCGCTACAAGAAGCAGAGGAAAAAGATGTGAAGCCGATATCCTATCTCTTTATGCTTTCAAGAACAACTGAGATGCAGCCTCGGCCACGTGTAAGAGACAAGGAGGCTTCCGATATCGAGGAAGCGCTTTTTGATGCGGAGAAGTACCTGCTTGAAGAATTGCCTAAAGAATGGAGTACTGACTACGAGCACTTCCTAGAGTGTATGAAAAACTCTTTGATGATGCAGGCATGGATCTCCGAGGTCGATGAGGAAAGGATAATGGACAAGTACAATGTGGCACCGGGCGGTATAAGAGCTAAGATGCAGAACGCGGACTGGCTTGTATACGGATCTCAGGAACTGTCTCGTATGAAAGGTATAGATATTGGAAAGGACCTTGAGAAGCTTCGTCTAAGACTGAAACACGGCATAAGTGAAGAACTGCTATCTCTTATTAAGTATGACCAGATTGGTCGTGTAAGAGCTCGGAAACTGTACGATCACGGGATACGAGACAGAGAAACTATCCGAGAAACAGGTTTTGAGAAGCTGAAAAGGCTTATAGGGGAGAAAACTGCTCGGAAACTGAAGAAACAGGTGGGCCAAGAAAATATTTTTGATAGAGAGAACATAATGGATTATTTCGATTAGTGGTCTCGGAGCTACAAGTCTTTGAGATTAAGACTTAGTTCTTTTTGCTTTTAGAGGACTATTCCGAAGGCTCTAAGAAGTTGGAAATATCTGTGAAGTCCTCTAATGTACCTACAAGTTCTGCTCTGTTCCTCTCTTCTAACCTAGAATCTCCATAATCCAGTATTATTCTAAGCCTATAGACTGAGTTTCCATCCCGGAATTCGGAGATTATTTCGGCGTGCTCTTGTTCTAGCTCAAGATTGTGGTAGTTACTGTCAGGAAGAGTCTCTCTTATATTCTCTTTTTCTAGGCTGTAGCCGTGCTCTCTCACCAGTTCTACGGCCTTTTGGTACAGTTCATCTCCATTATACTGTTCTGAGAGTTTATTGTTTATCTCGTTAGCTATATCGTATATATCCTTGGACAAGTCGGCCCCTCTCCCTACCAACTACTGTTATGTAAAAATAATAAAAACATATCGAGATACAGCTTGCTTTTCAGTTCTTAAGTTCTTCTTCCAGTCTATTGATCAGTTCCGTGTTTCCGGCGTGGAACGGAACACGTTGATGTAAATCTTCGGCCTCGACATCTAAGATAGATTTTTCTCCATCTGTAGACGCTCCTCCAGCCATCTCTGCTATATAAGCCATGGGATTTCCCTCAAAGAGTAGTCTATACTTACCGTTCTCAGCATCCTTACAACTTGGGTAAGCAAAGATTCCTCCGTAATGCAGAATCTGATTGAAGTCGCCCACCAAAGCTCCTCCGTACCTAAGCTTGTACTGTTCCGAGATCTTGTTTTCAAACTTACAGAAGTTTTCAGTCCAGTTATTGTTACCTCCAAAACCATAAAGTTTGGGCTCCGGTAGTTTTAGACCTTCAGAAGCCAAATAAATTTCTATACCGTTGCTTTTCTTCCCTTCAACTACGTATTCGTTTACCTCCCCGTTTTCCGCTCTTACTATACTTATTAAAGGGCCAAAGACTACGTAAAACGCCGAAACTATGTTTCTTCCACTGCAAGGAAGCTTTTCATCATATACAGCCACTATCGTCCCCACGATATTGTTGGTCGGTATATTTGAAGAACCGTCCAAAGGATCTACTGCAACTGATAGGCCTTCCCCACAGTCAGTTACCTCGCGCTCTTCTTCTGATGCATACTCCCCTACACCATCTATACAGGTTATTTTCTCTTTTAGAAGTTCGTTAGCCCATATATCGGCTTCTAACTGGTCTTCTGAACTAGGATTTTCCGTCTGGATATACTCTCTTCTGTGAAGTAGACCAGAGTATATATGTGGAGCGGTTTCTGCGACCGCTTCAAAGATTTTCTCTACAGCCTCTTGAGTCATCTTTTGAAGATTACTTCTTCGAGCCTATCCAGGATTTCTTCAGGATTTTCTCTCTGAAAGACATTCCTTCCTACAGCTAGACCGTTTGCTCCTGCGTCTATAGTTGTTTGTACATCTTTTATGAATTCATCATCGCTTCTTTTGCTTCCCCCGCTCATCACTACTTTGGTCTTACCTGTTACGTTCACTACATGCCCCATATTTCCTTCCGATCCAGGATACTTTACCTTTACCATATCTGCTCCTAGTTCTAGTCCTAGTCTTGCGGCATAAGCGATTACATCAGGATCTGTTGATCCGCCATAGTCTGAGTTCCCTTCTATACCTTTTCCACGAGGATAAGCCCACATTACAACAGGTACATCATATTTACGTGCTTCTTCCTGTACCTCACGGAAATCTTCCCACATCTTATCTTCGTATTTAGAACCAGCATACATTGTGTAGCCGACGGCTTCCGCTCCTAACTCCTCCACAGCATACCTTACAGTACACTGTTTCGGACTGTAGTAGTCTTCGCGTTCAGATAGATCAGAGTTTCCGTTAAGTTTTACCATCAAGTTTACATCATCCTTATAATCAGGATAGTATGTTTCCGCTATACCTTTTTGAACAGCTAAACACGTAACAGCGTCGTGTTTAGCGACTTCGAATACATGTCTAGGATCTATGCTCTCAGGATTTGGCTTGAAATCGACAGGTCCGTGCTCTGTACCGTGATCGTAAGCTACTATTAGTGAGTTTCCGTTTCGTAGAATTGGGGAATCCGAGAAGTCTCTCATAATAACATATTGTATGACTCGGCACCGATTTTAAACTACCGGAATATAGACCGTTTAGTTGTGGTTGTAGGCGTCGTATATCTGCCACAGGTAAATTATAGGTGTTGTAATTAATCCTATTACAGCGAAAGCTAGCAAACCGGATACAGTGAGAGCTATGACTATTCCTATAGCCTTGAAAATTTCTCCCTTAACAAGCTGTCCTAGCCCAGGTATTAGAAGCGACAGCAATGCAGGCACACCATGTTTCTGTTCGACATCTTTAGACATCGAAGAATGGTTCTACAGCCACTATTTTAACCATTTCGCCTGCCGTGTCTTTTCACTTGTCTCCACAGGTTTGGGGAAGGAGGAAGAGAACTACCGATATAGCTGATACAAGTCTTTTGCTGAGAGAGGTCAAATACTAAGACATGTACCGTATTAAACCTCAGGATAAAATAGGTCTATATGACACTGAAACAATCGGATCCTGATATATCTGTCGGCGAAACAGCTCCTAACTTTGAATTAGAATCTTACAATGGAGAAAAGGTAAGTTTAACCGATTTAGATAATTTTGACGGCGTACTAGTTATTTTCATGTGCAACCACTGTCCTTACGTTAAGACCCAAACAGATGAACTTCGTAAGCTAACCGAAGAGTTCCCAAGTATAGCTTTTGTAGGTGTTAATCCTAACACCGAGACGCATGAAGACGACAGTGTTGAAAAGATGGAGAAGTTTGTTGGTGAAAACAGTCTAAGCTCCAGCAACTTCTACTACCTTGTTGACAAAGACCAAGAAGTTGCAGAACAGTATGGAGCTGTCTGCACACCTGATCCCTTCCTACTGGACTGGAGACACCGTCTGCACTACCAAGGACGTTTAAACGATAAGACGTCTCCTGAAGAAGACGTGACTGAAAGGGAGATGAAGAATGTAATCGAAGACATGTTAAAGAGGAAAGACTCTCCCAAGGAGCAGAAACCAAGCCAAGGCTGCTCAATAAAGTGGAGAAACCAGTGATACAAAATGAGCTACACTATAAGACCGTCGAACCAAGACCTGAACAAGATTAAAGACATGGTTGATAGAGCCGTAAGCTCTTACCTCCATTCTGTCAGTGTAGAAAACTTTGAAGTCTTAATTTCCTGGCAGGACTTCGATAGAGGCACAAGCGTCATAGATGCGGGTGAGGACAAGATTTCGCTCGCAGTTAACAAAGATATATCAAAGATCGAGTACGAGGAGCTTGAAGACTCTGTACTCACGGCTTTACTTGAATTAGAGTTTCTTAACTATTCAGAGCATAGTTTAGAGTTCAAATGGCAGGAAGTTCTCAAGTTTGCTTACGTAAAGATGAGGAAGTCGGAACTGACAGACTTCGAACCTGTAACTGATCATGAGCTTGAAGAGTACTGGAGCGGCGTGATTGAACAGCTTTCCAAAGATATCTCCGAGTACGACGAGTTCTTCTACACCAATACCGGATCTATAGGAGAGGCATTTGCAGACTATCTAAAAGATGATTATAGCGCTGAAGAGGTTACAAAACTCAGGATGTCAGATGTTAAAAAGGCTGGAAAACAGGTTTTCAACTAATGAAAGCGGTCTTCCTAGGACGTTTCCAGCCTCTGCATAACGGCCATCATCAAGCCATCCAATCGGCTTTAGCTGAATATGACGGTCTAGAGATAGTTATAGGTTCAGCTGATAAATCTGAAACCGAGAAAAACCCTTTAACGAGCAAGGAAAGGGAGGACATAATTAAGCAGTGTTTTCCCGAGATAGAGGTTCACCGGCTCGATGACTGTGAAAGCGACAAGGCCTGGGCAGAAAATCTGGCAGCACTTGAGCCAGAAGTCGTGCTAACAGGCAACCCTAACGTACAGGACATACTGGAGGAGTTCTCTAGTCTAGAATTCAAAAGACCTGAGATGTTTCATCCAGATATATATTCAGGCAGTGAAGTTAGAAGACGGATCAAATCAGATGAAGAGTGGAGATACCTGGTCCCAGAATGTGCTAAAGAGAAGATAGAACAGTATAAAGAAAAGATAAAGAGATCCGGTATCCAGTACAGCTTCGAACCAGGATGGAAAAGAGAGAACTCTAAACACGGCAAAGTAAAAAAGTAGACGTTTAAACAGACACCGAAACAGATTTGGTCTAAACTGTGAAGAACCCGACTAACCTTTCTCATATGTTAGAAGTACTAGTTTTTTATTCGGCTCTCTGAAAACCAGTATCTATGGTAAACGTTGTCGTAAACGGAGTTGGGACAATAGGCAAAAGAGTGGCAGAAGCCGTTAAAAAACAGGATGACATGCATTTGTACGGTATCTCAGACGTTGCACAGGCAGGAGGTATCAGGACAGTCCTGATGGAAAATGCTCCGCTTCACGGCACCGATCTCTATGCATCAGACTCTAAAGGAAAACAGAACTTGGAGGAGCAAGGCTTCCATGTCAACGACATTCTTGAAAATATTTTACACGAAGTCGACATTGTAGTTGACTGTACGCCTCCCGGTATCGATAAAAGAAATAAAGAGAAACTTTACGAGCCGAACAATGTTAAAGCTATCTTCCAAGGAGGCGCACCTGACAGTGTCGGACCTGTAGCGTTTAACGCTCTAGCTAACTATGAAGAGGCGAAAGGAGAAGACTACGTAAAAGTAGTCTCCTGTAACACAACATCTCTTTCCAGAACACTTGATGCTCTTGATAAAAGATTTTCTGTAGATAATATTGTTGCTAACCTTGTTAGGCGTGGAGGAGATATACCTCAAGACTCTCGAGGACCTATAAACTCTACGATACCTGTAACAGATGTTCCTTCACACCATGGACCAGATGTAAAGGCGGTTATGCCTCAGCTGGATATCAAAACCTTGGCTGTGAAAGTACCTGTAACCTTTGGACACGTACACATGGTCAACGCCGATATAGAAGAAGACGTCTCGGAGGAAGATATTAAACAAGCATTCAGAGATCAACCCCGAGTAAAACTGATCAAAGCCGGACACGGATACGACTCAACAGGGAAGATCCACGAGATGATGAGAGATCTAGAAAGACCTAGAAGCGATATGCCCGAAGTAGGTATCTGGGAGGAAACAGTAACCGTAGAGGACGGAACCGTCTACTGGATACATATGGTTCACCAGGAGTCCATAGTTGTCCCAAGCAATATCGATGCTATCCGCGCAATGTTCGAGACCGAGGACAGCGAAACATCTATCGAGAAAACCAACCAGACATTGGAAATAAGCTAGTACTCTCCACAGGGCGTACAGAGTCTGAACAATTCAGAAGAAATAAAGTTAACCGGATTAAACGGTACTCTGTGAAACCTAAAATCTTGATTGTTGGATGGGGATTCCCTCCCAAGATAGACGGAGGTCTTGACATACACGTACACCATCTGTTCAAAGAACTGGAGAAACAGGAATTAGATGTTAGTCTTGCTTTACCTGCGGAGAGAGCTCCTGAAAGACCCAAAATTATTTCTTTAGAAACCGGGGAAGGGGACATGGTAGAGAGATCGCGGAGAATGAGCCAGAAGGTCGCTGAAATAGCGGGAGACTTTGATATTATCCACACACATGACTGGTTTGGAGCAGAAGCAGGGTTCAAATCCAAAAAATACAGCGATGTAAAATGGGTCTCGACAGTTCACTCCTTAGCAGGAGGTAGAACAAGAAAACCTGATGAACGTCTTGAGAAACTTGAGAAAGTAGCTATAGAACATTCAGATCTTTCTATAACAGTTAGTAGAAAACTACAGAAAGAAATAAGTGAAAAGTACGGTAAAGAGCCAGAAATAGTTTACAACGGCTTTTCAAAGCCAGCATCTTCAGGCATAGATATCAAGAAACGCTACGGAATAGAAGACGAGATGTTTTTCTATGTTGGACGCCATGCAGAGCAGAAGGGTCTTGAACATCTTATATACGGCTTTAGAAAGGTATTAGAGGAACGGGAAAACGCCAAACTAGTTCTTGGTGGCGAAGGCCATCTTACAGGCTCTCTGAAAAAGTTTGTTGAGATACTTGGCATACAGAATAACGTAGTTTTCACAGGCTTTATACCTAGAGAAGAGTTAGGAGACTACTATAGCGCAGCAGACGTTTTCGTATCTCCGTCCGTCAATGAACCATTTGGTTTAACTATAACAGAAGCGCTGGAATCAAATACTCCTGTAGTAGCGACTAAAAATGGCGTGGAAGAAATTACAGACTCAGGCATTGTTTCTGTAAGACCTAACTCTGATTCTATAAAAAAGGGTGTTTTAGAAGCGCTGAAAAACGGTTCTGTGGAGAATTTAGAGTCTAGAGGCTGGGAAGAGATGACTGAAGAGCTGCTGAATTATTATAACAGTTTATGACAGAACTTCTATCTTTTCTATACTTCCTGTGTGGACAACGCCGTATCCTTCCGTAGTTTTCTCTAGAGCCTCTGTTTTCTCAACATAATAAGAACTATCGCTTCCGGCAGAACCAGGTAAATAAATTCTTTCGGTTTCAGGTCCTTTTACAACCAAAGCAATTTCTTTATTAGTTCTAACCTTTATTTCTGTTCCCTTTTCTGTTTCTTGGGTCTCTACGTCCACAGAACAGTTTTAGTCTCGAGACGTTTTTAATGACCGCGGTCAATTTAAACGACCTGTCCTCAAATTGTTGTATGTTACCTGTAACCCTTTCATTCGAGGTCCATCAGCCTCATAGACTAAGAATAGACGGAGTAAACGAGGACGCGAACAGTTTGTATGACCGTTATTTTGACGATGAAATGAACGAGCATTTCTTCAAAGACGTGGCAGAGAACTGTTACTTCCCTGCGACTGAAAGACTTCTTCGTGAGGCTAAAAAGTTTGAAGGGGAAGACAGAGAGTTCGTTGTAAACTTTTCTATCTCAAGCTCGTGGGTCAACCAAGCTAAACAGTATCATCCTGAGCTTATTGACATGATTAACCGGTTTCCTGACTCCACGGTCGACTTTATCGGTCAGGCGCATTACCACTCTTTAGCAGGACTCTTTAACAACAAGGAGGAGTTCCGTTGGCAGTTGAAGAAACATAGAAACATAATTGAAGATAATTTCGGCGTAAGACCTCAGGTAATGACTAATACAGAGTTAATCTACCATAACGAGGTTGGTAAAATTGCAGCTGAGGAAGGTTACAAAGGTATTTTTACTGAAGGCGCCGACCGGATACTTGGTTGGAGAAGCCCTAACCACGCCTATACACAGCCAGACTTTGTTACTGAAGACGGCACCAGCATACTTTTACGTAACAGAAAGCTTACGGACGATGTCGGATACCGTTTTTCGGCCGAGTGGTGGGACGAATATCCTTTGAGCGCTGAAAAATATGCTTCTTGGCTCAATGCAGCACAAGGAGATATGTTGAACCTTTTCATGGACTACGAAACATTCGGAGAACACCACTGGGAAGGAACAGGAATATTATGGTTCCTAGAAGATCTCCCTACACAGGTTCTGAAGCACGACAACCTGACTTTTGCTAAGGTGCGTGACGTCGCAGAGAACAACAGGCCTGTAGGAACTTTTGATGCTTTCGAGTATAATACAGTTTCTTGGGCGGACCAAGAGATGGATGCCTCTGCTTGGCTCGGGAACCCTATGCAGAAAATGCTTTTTGAAAAGATTCAGAAACTAGAGTCTAAGGTTAAGAGACTGGACGATCCAGAAGTACTTGATGTCTGGAGAAAGTTCATAACCTCAGACCATTTACATCATATCGCAACCAAGACCTACGAAGACGGGAATGTACACAACTATTTCTCATACTTTGATCACCCACACCAAGGATTTGCGGTGATAACCGACCATCTGATGGATTTCCAGGAGCAGGTAGAAAAAAGGCTGCGTAGTTAATCTTTCATAGTTTCCAAGCCTCATATTCTTCTTTAACTGAGACGTGTCGATTCACATATAAAGTTTAGTGTGTAATTCCTGTGTAGTAACACCATAATTTAGTATCGTGGTACAACCTTAACCTAACAACAAGTGATAAAAAATGGAAAACTACACACGAAGAGAGCTTCTTGCAGGAGGCGGAGC
>LKMN01000020.1 GCA_001563875.1 Nanohaloarchaea archaeon B1-Br10_U2g1
CGTTTTTAGTATTATCTGGTGTCAACATGATAAAACGTTTGAAGGAGTTTTTCAACAGCCTCTTCAGTGACTCGGAAAAAGACGATGTCAGTATAGGGATATACGGACCGCCTAACGCAGGTAAATCAAC
The DNA here is from genome assembly GCA_001563875.1 of Nanohaloarchaea archaeon B1-Br10_U2g1. GTDB lineage: Archaea > Nanohalarchaeota > Nanosalinia > Nanosalinales > Nanosalinaceae > B1-Br10-U2g19. The sequence goes on from LKMN01000020.1 coordinate 131, forward strand.
TTTAGCCAACCAAATCTCTCTAGATCTTACAGGAGAAGAGATGGCTGATATCTCCGAGGTACCTCACGAAACACGGGTAGTAGAGAAGAAGGAGAAGGTTACTATAGAGTCTGACGGCCAGACACTTGACATCAACCTTCTGGATATGCCTGGAATCTCCACCAATGTAGATTTCAAAGACTTCACAGAACACGGTTTAGAAGAGGATGATGCCAAAGGAAGAGCTAAAGAAGCTACAAAAGGTATTGTGGAAGCCATAAAATATTTGGATGATGTAGACGCCTGTCTAGTAATATTTGACTCTACAGAAGATCCTTACACACAAGTAAACGTTACTATAATTGGGAATCTAGAGGCAAAAGACATTCCAATTCTCGTACTCGCAAATAAGATAGATAAAGAAGAAGCAGAACCTGACAGAGTTAGAGACGCATTCCCACAGCATCCGGTCGTTGAAATCTCCGCCAAAGAAGGCAAAAATATTGACAAACTTTATGAGGAAATAGTCGAAAGGTTAAGTTAATGGGCGAGGACGGAGTAACCATAGAGTTCCTTTCAAAGGAGAAACTGAATACAGAAGAGTTCGATAAGAAGCTTGAACTAGTTCTAGAAAAGGTAAAAGATGACGCAGTGCTTGTACTAGAAGAAGCTTGGATGCCAGAGGAGAAAAGAAAACTAATACAGAGCTCAATGGAAGAGATCGACGAAGACTTTCCAGGAGTAGAATTCATGGGGCTCGACTCAGGAAACTCCAAACTACAGAAAGCAAAGAACATCATATACAGCAAGGTACTGAAAGAAGAGTACCGCAGAGGTATAACTATAGTAGGAAACTCCCGTGTAATGGATAAGATAAAGGAGGAACGTGACTCCGTATCGTTCCTTGCAAAGATGGAGGAAAAATAATATGCCACACCGTTGTATGAACTGCGGCGAAACATACGAGGACAACTCGGAAGAGCTCATCAACGGATGTGACTGCGGTTCATCGCTTTTCATGTACGAAAAAGAGATAGAGGAAGTCTCTGAAGAAGAACGAGAAGAACTACGCTCTGATGTCCAAGAGATGATGGCTGACGGCGTATCCGAAAGGGAAAATATTAAATTAGAGTTCGACCTAGACTCAATAATAGTAGAGGAAGAAGGCGTATACAGCATAAATGTCTCTAGACTATTACAGGAGATACCTCTAGTTATACGTAAGACCGAGGGACGTTACCACGTTAATCTTCCATCAGCATTCAAACCTGAAAACGCAGATTTAGACCTTCAACAGCTTGATACAAGATGACAGAGCAAAAAGACCGCTTCGGCTTGAAGAAAATGACTACAAACCAAGAAATAGCAGCTTCATTTGCACTGGTTATACTAGGGGTTATATTAGTACTATCCGCTCTGTATCCTTTATCGCAGTATTTCAATGTTGCGCCTGCATTCCTTGGACTTGTAATGATAGTTACAGGATACTTCTTCAGCATTGAGGCAGTAAGAGAGCTTGAAGAGAAAGATCACTTCCTATCAAGTAAACTTATGCAGAGAAAAAAGGAAGATGAGTAAGCTAAAAACCGTAACCACCACTAAAAAATAAAACTGTTAAGGGTAAACCGTTACTATATGGCAAGCGAAGAAGTAGAACTCGAGTTTGAATTCTCAAACGAGGAACTAGCCAACTTTCTAGAAAGCTTTTCAGAAAAGATTAGGGACGGGGAAGTAGGACTTAGCTTTAAAGGACGAGAAGAAGTAGATATAGCTCCTAACAAACAGAACCAGCTTGAAATGGAGTTTTATGAAGGTAATACTTACAAGAGTCTTGAGCTTGAGATCAAACTACGTCAGGAGCTTGAAAGCACAGAAGAAGGTAGAAGAAAGATAAATGTGAAAGTAGTCTAACCTTTGAAGCTTTCAAGTATTTCTATCATTTTATCATTCTGCTCTATAATCCTATCCAGTTTATCCTCTAAGTTGCTTGAACTAGCCGTTTCAGTGTTGATGTTCTGATTTCCTTCTTCACTGCTATGAGAAGACTCTTCCCGTAGACCTCCTTCTTCAAGAACCTCTATAGGAGTATCGTCGCCTTCATCTTCGATTGACTCTTCAGCAGCCTCTTTCAAAGTGTCGAATCCTCCTCCTGAACCAGAGCTACTGTTTCTTACAGTGTCTTTAACGTTATCATAATAGTTCATCCATACCACCTTTCATTCCTTCTTCTTCCTCTGTTTCGTCTCCTTCGTTTAACTGTTCCAGTAGTCCTATAATACGTTTGTTCTGTTCGTGCACATCCTTTAAGGTTATATCCTCAGAGGACTCCTCCTTATCCATTAGCTTGGAGTTAACCTCTTTCTTCAGACGTGTCTCACTACTTTCCGTTGGGGCGTTTATAACCACTTCTTCTCTAGTACTCTCGTTGTTATCGAACAGTCCCATACCTAAACTTGTACGCTTCCAAATAAAAGGTTTGGAAATCTGATACAATCTGTATGAAAGCAGAGGTAAAACCTGTATCAAAGCCCGAAACATTGAAGGAAAACCTAGAGAAACGGGTTGAAACTGTAGAAACAGATAACAGCAGTCTAGTTGTAGAACTTGAAAAACCAGAGCTTTTGGAGAGAACCCCTGGAGTCGAAAGCTTTACTGTCAACGGCGAAACAAGAGAAGGCCTAGGCGGAAAACCTGTAGATGAAGAAGCATATATCAGGATAGATTCTAGAGAAGACGCAGTAAAAGCGTTTCTAGCGACCGTAAAAGGCTATGATCTAAGAGTACTGAACTCCGGAAGAGACTGGGATCTAAGACAGCTGAGAAGATACAACCCAGATATCAAACATCTGAAGTTCGATGAACCCAAGGAAGTTCTAGGGATAGAGAAAAGTGTTAACGTTCCCGGAATGGAAAAAATCAGTATAGAGTTACCTGAAGACTCGGAACTTATATACCGAGAGATGCTTACATAAGGTTTAAAGGTTGATAACACTCAATAGGTAATTAGTTATGCAGGATATAGACTACGATAAAGCCGAGTACGTGACAAACCGAGAACTACCAAATGACGACGGAGAGAAAACCGGAAGAGTCAAGATGTTCTCATACGACAACGAAACTTATCATTACCAGATAAAATGTCCGTACTGCGGCCACCAGTTCGAAAACAGTGAAAAACTAGGTTCAAGACCTTGGTGGATTGAATGTCCTGAATGCGGAAGAAGCAGCAACGTCAAAAGAATTAAAGACGCCGCGAAAAAAGATATCAAAAACAGGGCTCCGGAACCGGACGACCTGTAAAAATCTTATCTTAGTTCAAGGAGCCAACCCTTATTTAACTATTCGCCTCCTTTAAGCTTTACACAAGGGAACGCCTCCGTGGCTTAGTCTGGCTAAAGCGGCCCCCTTGTACGTTCAGTGAGACTACATGAACCCCAAAAGAAAAGGAGAAACCACCGAAGCAGTGGTAATATCAGAGATGATGAAAAGGGGTTTTGACGTTTCAGTTCCTTTCGGAGAAAACACTAGATATGATTTAGTGTTGGACAACGGAAAAGAACTGAAAACCGTCCAGTGCAAAACTGGTAGACTCAAAGACAACGTGGTAAAGTTCAATACAGCAAGCACCACATCAAACTACACAGAGACTGTGGAAAAAGACTATAGCGAACATGTAGATTCGTTCATAGTCTACTGTTACGAGAACGATGGACTCTACCAAATCCCAATAGAAGAAGCACCTAATTCAGAAATGAAGCTTAGGTTAAAGAAACCAAAGAACAACCAAAAGAAAGGGATAAATTGGGCTAAAGAGTACAGTCTAAACTGAACCAAGACAGGGGCAGATCGAGGGTTCAAATCCCTCCGGGGGCTTAAACAGATTATTTTTAGCGGTTAACCGGGATTCAAATCAAGAGCGAAGTGCTTTAGTTCGGAAGCGTTGATCGGACGATAATGTTTTAACATTTTAGTTAGAAATCTGGTTTCTATGCGGATAGCTTTAGCCTCTGTACTTACTTTAGGACTTTTAGCATCGTTTCTTTTCGCTATCTTAGGCGGTTTAGCTGTTCTTTTCCAGGCTTTCGACTTCTACATTATTGTTGGTGCAGTTGTACTGGTAAATATTTTGATGTGGCTAGTTAGTCCGCGTATAAGCGATATCACTTACTCATGGTTTTATGATACTGAGTGGGTAGAGCTGGAGGATCTTGAGGAGATGAGTCCTGCATCTGCAGAAGTAATTAGAGAAGTGACAGAGGAGTACGACTATAAAACCCCTAAGCTTGGAGTTATCAAGGACTCCAACCCTCAGGCATTCACTTATGGTTCCGACCGTTGGAACGCCCGTATACTTGTTACCGAAGGACTTTTCGAGTACTTGGATGATAATGAAGCTGCTTCAGTCTACGCGCACGAGCTCGGTCATATCACGAACCGCGACTTCATCATAATGACTATAGCCAACACTATAGTACAGCTGCTTTATCTGGTGGCGGTAAGGCTTTACAGACAGGCTTTGAGAGGTGATAACAAAGACAAAGGCGGTGCTTTACTGGTAGGTTTTGCAGCTCTGTCATACATCTTCTATATTATTGGGAAATACCTGGTATACTACCTTTCCCGTGTCAGAGAGTACTATGCAGACAGATTTGCAGGAGAACATACAGATCCGAACTATCTATCTTCAGCCTTGATTAAGATATCTTACGGGATTATGGACAGCCCTGAGAACAAAGATCTGATGAAAGCTACCGAGAGCATGGGCATAATGAACTTGGAACAGGGAGAGGAGAAAGGTGCGGTATACTACAACTCCAGCAATCTAGAGAACTGGGATCCTCTAGCAAAAGCTTTCCTGTTTGATATAAAGAATCCTTGGGCCTCGTTACTCGAAATTAAGTCTACACATCCTCTGACTGGTAAAAGGGTTAGAGCGCTTTGTGGACAGACCGAAGATCCAATCTTTGATTTTGAATCACTGAAGAACAAGTTTGAGATAGATACCAGAAAACTTTACAGACAGTTTTTCCAAGACCTTGCAGTGGTCTCAGTACCTAATATTCTGCTTCTGACACTGCCAGTTATCTACCTAGCCGGTATATTTACAGGAGCAGTTCCTGAAATGCATGGAGCGGCACTTGGGCTCTGGATAACAGTTCTGGGGTCAGGAAAACTCGTTAAAACAGCTTACAAGTATCCGATAAGAGGCGAGCCAGAGGAAACCACAGTTATTGAACTACTTTCAGATATCTACGCTTCCCCTGTAAGAGCTTCTAAGGCCCGGCTAAAAGGCGAGATTATTGGACGAGGACAGGCCGGCTACAGATTCGGGGAGGATCTAATGATGAAAGACGAAACCGGTATAATGCATCTCCGGTACCAGTCTATAGTGCCTGTACTAGGCAACTTCTGGTTCGGCTGGAGAAAGGCCGGAAAACTGGTAGATCAGAAGGTAGAGGCTGAGGGATGGTTCCTTAGAGGTACGATGCCTTGGATAGGTCTAAGACGTTTAGAAACTCATACTGAAGATATCAACAGCTGGGTGCATATCCACGGTCTTATTATAGGGGTCTTGGTGCTTCTTGTAGGTCTAATAGTTATGGGCGTAGGTTTAGCGGTTTGGTAAAACAAGTCCTCTTAAGGGTTGAAAGCTGGCTCTAGCAAATTATAAAGTTGAAGTGTTCTGAAGAAGGAAAATATCAAGAAGTTTGCTGGTCAAAAGACAACTGTGACACCTATAAGAGACTCTCTACACGGCTACATAGAACTGAATAAAGAGGAAAAAAGAATTTTAGACACAGCTGAGATGCAGAGGCTAAGAAGGATAAGGCAGCTTGGACTTTCCTCACTTGTCTATCCGAGTGCGACACATACACGTTTCCAGCACTCACTAGGTGTTATGTATCTTGCCGGAGAGTTTGCGGAAAGCCTCGAAGTAAATGATGAAAGAAGACGGGAGCTAAGGCTTGCAGGACTCTTACACGACTCAGGGCACGGACCTTTCTCACATGCGAGCGAGATGCTGGCTGAGAGAGAAGGCTTCTCCCATGAAGAGCTTTCCTGTGAAGTAGCAGAGAGGCTTGAAGACTATTACTCAGCAGACACCGACAGAATCAAGAAGATAATAAAAGGAGAACTTGAGATCGGTCAGGTGGTTGCAGGAGATATCGACTCGGACCGCATGGACTATCTGCTAAGAGACGCACACAGCTCCGGCCTTGAACACGGAAACATCGATACCGAGACCATCATAAGGCTTGCACAGATCGACTCTCGTAGACTAGTGTTCAACCATAAGGCTGTACAGGCTTTAGAGTCACTGTTTACCGCACGTTTCCATATGATTAAATCGCTTTACAAACACCACGCTTCCGCAATAGCCGAAAAAATGCTTCAGAGAAGCCTGAAAGACTTCCTTAACGACAACTCTATTGACCGCCTGATGAGGATGGACGACTATGAAGCACACTGCCAGCTCCTAAAGTCCGAAGGCAGCTCAAAGAGAATATACGAAAGAATAACGAACAGAAAACTCTACAAAAGATCTTTGGTATGGGACGAAGATAAGATATCCAGGGAAACGTTAAGAAATATTGAAGACAGGATTGATGAACCCGGAAAAGTAGAACAAAAGATTGCAGAAGAAGCAGGTATAAAGACAGAGAAAGTTATCGTGGACAAACCTGAGACACCAGGAATAAATGATATAGACGTTAAGATAAAGAAAGACGGAGAGGTAAAACCTTTCTCCGAGTTCTCACCGATACCTGAAACACTGAGGGAAGCGGAGTGGCGTACAGTATCTTTGAAAGTCTATACGCCTGAAAACCACCGGAAAGTAGTTAGCGACGCCGCAGAGAAAATCCTGAAAGATTATACTCAAGTATCAGGGTTTTAGCTGTGAAAGAGTTGATAGAACAGTATCTCGACTACTACTCCAAGACTCAAGGAGTACTACCTGAGAAACTGGAAGAGTTCGGCCAGAAGTACCAAGAAAAACAGCACCTAACCCAAGAAGAGCTCTATCAGATAGCTTACGAGTCCTCAACCCGTTCTGCACACCACGTAAAGAGGAATCCTTCTAAGGTATGTAAGGATGTAACCCGTAACGTCTACAGACTGGATGACGACTTCTCACAGATCGGTCTTCTAACCTGTCTGAAAGGTTTCAAGGCTCCCACAGCCTCATGTGTTTTAGCGGCTCTGAACCCTAGTAAACATGCTGTTGTTGATACACGAGTGTGGGCCTCGCTTGAACGTCTGGACCTTTTAGAGGGACGTAAAGAAAGCTTTGATGCGGTAGACTATGTAGAGATGATGAAACATATTAGAAGCATATCTGAGGATACAGGTTTCTCTCCTGTAGAGGTCGGATACGCTCTTTTCGCTTACGACGTTGACAAGAGAGAGGGAACTTTACATTAGCTTCAGCTTCAGTCTCTGCATCTTCAGACTGTAGAAGTAACGGATACGTATCAAGCTCTCCAAGTATCTCAACACAGATAATCTGTATACTTTCTTCCCTCTCTGAATCAAACCCTCCTTTCCCAGAGATATATGTAGAAGTGTCTCATCCGGCTCGAAATGTTCTAACGTCTCAGTCTCGCTTTTTGAAATATTTTCTGCAATTACATCAGACTGGCGCCACGCATTTCTCGCAGTCTTCGTGTAGTTATGGTCGGCACAGTCTCCTGCTGCAAAAATATTTCCAAACTCCGGAGAACAAAGGCCAGGATTAACTTTTATGCCCTGTCTGCCTGTACCAAAGGAGTTTCTTACAATCTCTGAGGCCTGTATACCTCCCGTCCAGATAACCATCTCGGTATCGATCTTCTGGCCGTCATCCATCTCTAAAAACCCTTCATCTATATCAACGACTTGTGATCCTCCACGGAAACCTATATCTTCTTGGTTGAAGTAGTCTAGAACAGCCTCTGATAGCTTTATCGGAGACCTGGATGCCGGACGTGTCTCACCTCCGATCAAAGTAACATTTTTACCTTTTCTATCAAGCTCTGCAGCCGTTTCTATACCTGTATGACCTGCACCCACAACTGCTACCTTCTCAACATCTGGCAGCTGTTCTTTAACTTTTTTTGCCTGCGAAAAACTGTATACTGACTCCAAATAATCTTCATCAAATCCCACAGTATAGACATCAGAACCCAGAGCCAGAACAAGATAATCATACTGATGCGCTCCGCTATTGGTCTCCACAACATCTTTCTCAGGATCTATATGAATTATCTTCTCTCTTGAGAACTCTATACCTGTACCCTCCAAGAAAGACGCCAGATCAATCTTCAACTTTTCTTCAGATAAACGCTCCCCAATAAAAGGTATTAAACCTGGTCTAAATAGATGGAAACCTTTCTGATCGATCATTTTAACATTAAAACCTTTACTTGACAGCTTCAAAGCAGTGCTTAAACCTGCAAACCCTGCACCAGCAACAACTACCTCCTTATCCATGTTTAAACCTCGGGAACCGTTAATTAAAAAGACTGCTGGAGAAGCAGTTAAGACCAAGAAATTACTTTAAAAGCGTTAGTACGGATTAGAATAATACAAGTAGTTCTCAACGGCGGGATGGTGTAGTGGACTATCATTGGGCGTTTGGGACGCCTAGACCCCGGTTCAAATCCGGGTCCTGCCATTTCACTATAGATATTTTTTAAGTTAGGATAGCTTACTTTATCTTATGGAGCTTTCTGATCTTGAGAAGATTGATTCTTCACTGATTTTTTACGCTGTTTCCGCTTTTTTCACTGTAATA
>LKMN01000021.1 GCA_001563875.1 Nanohaloarchaea archaeon B1-Br10_U2g1
ACTGTTGTAGGGCTTTAGGGATCTTGATTCCTTCCTCGGTTTGGTTGTTCTCGATTATTGCGGTCATAACTCTGGAGGTTGCACAGGCCGTAGCGTTCAAGGTATGGGCCACATGGTTCTCCTCCTTTCCTCTTATACGGACGTTTACCTTTCTGGCCTGATAATCCGTACAGTTGCTGCAGGAGACGACTTCACCGTACTCCTGAAGCGGAGGTCTCCAGACCTCTATATCGTACTTTTTTGCGGCATTGTCGTTCATGTCGCCGGTGCAGACGTTTACAACGCGGTAAGGGAGTTCAAGCTTCTGCATAACTTCTTCAGCGTTCTCCAGTAGCTCTTCATGGAAGCTCCATGAGTCTTCAGGTTTCGAGAATATGTACTGCTCTACTTTCTCAAACTGGTGTACCCTCCAGATTCCTCGGGTCTGCTGACCGTGTTTTCCGGCCTCTTGTCTGAAGTTGGTTGAGAAGCCGGCATACTTCTTAGGAAACTCTTCAGGAAGAAGCAGATCGTCTTTATGGAGTGTGGCTAGAGTTTGCTCCGATGTCGCGATAAGATACTTGTCCTCGTCCTCGATCTTGTACAATTGCTCTTCAAAGTCTTCTAGCTCCGCTGCTGCAGCCATTGCCTCGTGGTTAAGTAGGTAAGGTGTCTGCATAGGTATGAAACCTTTTTCTCTGAGCAGATCCATTGAGAAATGTATCAGAGCTTGGTTCAAACGGAATAAATCGCCTGTTAAGTAGTATGCTCTTTCGCCTGCAATCTCTGCAGCCTTCTCTGCGTGGATAGCGTTTTCTTCTTCTATGATGTCTGCTGCAAGCTTTGATTCTTCTAGACGTCCTTTCTCTGGCTCCCAGCTCTTGATCTCTTTGTTGTCTTCTTCGTCTTCTCCGTTGGGAACCGATTCGTGTAGAATATTTCCTATCTGGTAACGTATATCGTCTCTCTCCTCTTTCAACTCTTCAACATTGTCTTCTAAACTGTTTATCTCTTCTTTTACTTCCGACATCTCCTGTATTTTCTCTTCAGCTGATTCTCCTTCTTTCTTTAGCTCTGCTATTTTATCTCCTACACGGTTTCTTTTAGCCCTTAACTCTTCAAGTCTCTGCAGTTTTTCTCGCCACTCCTTATCGAGTTTAACTACTTTATCGACGTTTTCTGGATCTTTTTCTCGGCGTTTCTCTGACTCTTTAATCTTTTCAGGATCCTCTCGGAAAAGGCTGATATCAAGCATAGAAACCACTGGGGTAGAAATTTTTAACTAAAACAGGTTTTGAACTAGTTGTAAACGTACCGGTTGGAAAAACGTCCACCTTTCATTGTGTAAAGATAACTAGGTTTTTAGAGTTAAATAGGTTTTTATCAGTCTCTAAGTCTTATACTGTATACTTCCTCTCTCCAAGAGTCGTAAAGCGGTGACGGCCGGTTGTCGACAGTTAGTTCTGCTTTCTGGTCTTCGAGTAGTTTGTCTAAAGCAGAGGTTAACGGAGGCTTCTCTTCCTTATGGTAGGTTAAAGATACTTCAAGCAAGTCTTCCTCGTAGGCTACGCTTAATCCGTGTGAGTCGTTTTCCTCTAGATACTCTTCCAAAAACCGTTCTATCTCTTCGGCCTCCAGCCCTATCATAACTACTAGATGGTGAACATAACTTTAAACGGTTTATGTGTTTTCGGTTAGAAATACGGAGAAAAACGGATTGCTAAAACATTATTTCATTCCTACAACTTATAAAGTCTTGGGAATCCTTAAAAACAAGCCTAGTAATCTTCTTAATGGTTATGAACTCTAAAAACGGTTTAAAAAATTCTAAAGCATCTGAAAGAAATTATCTGCCTGGAAAAATAGCGGAAAACCTTAAAACTTATCCAAACTATCTAGATAACACTGTTTTCAGAGCTAGAAAACAGAAGGAACAGGGACACTATGAACTAAGAATAGAGGAAAAACAAGAGATCTATCACGTTGTTTATGGTTCCAGAAACGATAGACTAGGACCTTTAAACATTATAGAAGAGTTAGAAACCGAGGATTTCGGCGTCATCGAAGAGGCAGAAAGACTTCTTGAGAGCTAACTCCTCTAATAGTTATCAGATAAAGCCTCACAGTAACCTAGCCGTTTCCAAAAGGTTTTAGGCTTTGAAACCGCTGTTAAAGCGTAGGAAACCTGATAAGGCTCATCCAAGTATGTTTCCATTTTCTGTAAATTCTTATTGTAGTCTGATACGAGCTCTGAAGCCTCTTCCTGTATTCTTTCAAGCTCATCGTAGCTTTCCTGTTCGATGACTTCTTCGGCGTCTCTCCGAGAATCTTGTTTATACTTTATTCCTAACAGGATACCTGCTATAGCCGTGCTCATACCGTGTTTTGAATCTGTGGCCTACGTATACCTAAAGTTTGTTATGGATAAGGTAGGGAAAAATGAGGAGAATCACTCTATATAGTCGGGTTTCTCGTGACCTATCTTCTCTAAAGGTTCGAGAAGCTTCGGCTCCTGTTTAAACCGTTCCCTAACCGGTTCAAGCTTCTCGGCAATATGATCTGCAACTCCGTTCTTCAGGTCCTGCGGGTGAAGATCTTCAGACTCGAAGGCTTCCTCTAGCTCTTCCAGTGTTTCAAACTCGATATCTCCGCCGTACTTCTCAGGCCTCTCTACAACGAGTTTCTCGTCGTCTCCGAAAATATGGAACTGTGTTATCTGGATTACCGGGTTTTCCTCTACCTCCCCTTGAGGGCAGTATGCGCCTCCGATTCTGTCCTTGATGGTTTCCTCTGAAGCATGTAGAGGGAACATGGTCTCTGGTTTGGAAGAGCTCATCTTGTCTGTTCCTTGGAGAGAGACCACTAGAGGATGGTGGAGACATGTAGGCTTTCTGTAACCTATCTTTGGAAGGTTCTCTCTTGCAAGCATATGGATCTTTCTCTGGTCTGTAGCGCCCATAGCTAGGTCTACATCTAAGTATTCTATATCAAGTGCTTGCATCAATGGATAGACTATCTGGCTTATACTCTGTTTATCTTCTTCACCGCTCGCTACCTCGGCCATGGATCTTTGCCCGCGGTTTATAGTGGTGTTTAACGCCATATCAAGTACGTCGTGGAAGTATTCTGTCTCTTCTTGGAACTCTCTACCTCTTACAAACTCTGCGTCCAGGCCGCATGCCTCGAAACTTGCTTGCCAGTACTCTGTCATCGACTGTATCCAGTCTTCCTCACCCTTCTTGTTGAGATATGTGTGTAGATCTGCGAAAAGTACTTTGGTCTCAAAACCTGCTTTCTGCAGGTCTGAAAGCTTTCTTATCGATGCCCAGTGGCCGAGATGTAGAGGTCCTGAAGTCTCATAACCTACGTAAGTGGTTGGAGCGTCTTTCTCTAGTAGTTGATCTAGCTCCTCTTCTGTAACGATTTCGGTTGTGTTTCTCAGGACCAGCTCTTTACGTTTCTCAAGATCCATAGATGTGAATAACTGCTCCTAAAGTTTTATTCTTGCCGGTTGTCTCTACTCGAGTATATCAGGGTCCAGTATCTCGGAGTCGTCTATCTCCTCTAGTAGGTCTTCATCGGTAAGCCTGTTGATATATGTAAGTGTTCTGTGGGACTGCTCCATCGCTTCATGGAGAGGTGTTAGATCTACGTCTTCTACGTCGAAGTCCGTGACTTCTTTTGTGCAAGGATCTCTGTAACCCTCGTAACTAGAATGTTCAAGAAGATTGTTGTCTTTTCTGTACTCAAGTACGTCCTTGAGTGTTCCTATACCTGTCATATGGTACTTTCTTGTTCTATCAGTCTGGTCTTCAAGCAAAGGGATTGCCGCGTCTATATTGTGTTCGTCAGCTCTCTCTATAAGCGTTTTAAGTTTGGAGCTTGAGAATTCTATCTTTTCAGCTGTAAGATATGACTCTTTTTGGAGCTCTGTACGTCTCTTCGATGTCTCAAGATCATCTATCATCTCTTTACCTTCTCTGTATACAGGGGTTGGAACAATCCTGAATAGGAGTTTAGAGTAGTCCTCCATAGCTATCTCGAGAGGTTCTGCGTATACGTTATCGAACTGTTCCAGTATGTCTAGCTCGGACTCTATATAGTCCATGGCTTCGTAGGCGGATTCTAGTCTTGGTTCTGCCTCTTCCAGTGTTTCGAACTCAAGTGTGCCCTTGTTCTGGGCTTCCTGGTAGAGGTGTTCGGCGTTCTGGTATAGCATATCTGCTGTTTCCAGTCGGTCAAACAGGTCTATATAGTTTCTCTGGAAAGGATCTTCTTCTTGGTATGCTCTGTTGTATGCTTTTTGTGCGGCGGAGGCTTCGTTTCTGAGCATTCTTGTTGAGTGGAATATGTCTTTCTGTAATGCGTTGCCGGGACTGTTCATAGTTCTATGTTTCTCCAGACAACTTTATATTATTACTTGGAGGTAACATCAACCTTTTGAGTTTCTACCGCCTCAGCCAGGTCCTGAGGAGACAGCCTCACACCGACCACTCTAGAACCTGCGGCAGGTTTCACAAAATCCTTCTCCGGTATAGAACTATCCATGTATACAGGTATATCCAGATCAAAGGGAGAGACGCCTCCCACCTTGTAACCTGTAGAATCCTCGACCTCGGAAGGCCGGGCCATACGTACCTCGCTACCTGTAACTTCTGAAAGCTTAACCTCATCAACACGTCTATCTCCTGGACATAGAACAGCAAAAACATCCTCGCCTACAAATACAAGAGTTTTCACAACGTTTTCCGGAGGTGTACCGGTTTTTCTTGAAGACTCTTCAACTGTTTCTCCTTTTCCGTGCACAATAAACTCTGTATCCAGATCTTTAGCTTCACAGAACTCTAGAACCCTTCTAACATTGGCTAGATCCTCTTCCATAAAACCTAGAAACTGTTCAAGCTGGTCCGGTGACTGCTCAAAACTCTCCATCAGTAACCGTGTTAAGTTTCAAAACTTTACAAAACTATCCGTACGTATGATAGAGATCAACGGTGAGAAAGGCGGAGGACAGATACTTAGAACAGCTCTAACGCTTTCCTCCTTAGAGCAGAGATCTTTCCGTATCAGAAACATTAGAGGATCAAGACCCAACCCGGGACTGAAAAACCAGCATCTCAAAGCCGCTGAAACCGTTCAAAGACTGACAGACGCCGAAGTCAAGGGAGCAGAAAACGGTGCAGAAACACTAGAGTTTAAACCTAAGACCCTTGAAAAAGACTCTTTCACAGTCAACATCGGAACCGCAGGAAGCATTACACTGCTTCTAGATACAGTTCTACCTCTAGCTAGGAAGACCGGATTAAGACTTACTGTGAAAGGAGGGACCGATGTCAAATGGTCTCCGACCATCCAGTACCTTAAACAGGTCAAACTTCCTCTGCTCAGAGAACATGGACTGAAAGCAGAGCTAAAAGTAGATAGGACCGGCTACTATCCTAAAGGCGGAGGAGAAGCAACCCTCAATCTTGAAAAGTCTGATATAAACCGGTTTAAACTAGAGGACCGAGGATCGCTCGAAAGAATCGAAGTACACAGTAAAGCATCTAAAGAGCTTAAAGAACAGAGAGTTGCGGATAGACAGGCGGATGAAGCAGCAAGAATACTGAAAAACTCTTATATGTCGGTACCTCTCGACAAAAACAGTTTGTATACAGATACGGCTTCTCCAGGGTCAACAATACTTGTTAAAGCAGTCTATGAAAACAGTGTAGCAGGCTTTGATGTTCTCGGTGAGAGGGGAAAAAGATCGGAAGAAGTGGCAAAGGAAGCCGTACAGAACTTCAAAAAGTTTCACGCATCAGATTCTACAGTAGACAAACATATGGGAGACCAGCTGATAACGTTTTTAACAGGTTCAGAAAGTGTTTTAAACGGTTTAAAGTCTACAAATCATCTTCGGACAAACCTAGAGACTGTCAGAAAATTTGGTTACAGTATAGATCTTGAGGAAGAGTCGAAACTAGTTAATCTTCTATCCAGAGCTTAGGCAAGTCCTCTTCTGTCTCCCAGGCTTCGCGTCTTATATGGTCGTTGTGGAACCTTGACTGCAGGGGCTTGTAGTAGATACTGTTGTTGTGTCCGGAAGGTGTCGGAACATCGTATCTCTTGAACTCACCATCTCCCTTATCGAAAAGTAGATGTTCAAAGATCTCGTCGTGTTCGGCGTCGAAATGAAGAGTATGAACCCGGTCATCCTCGAAAGATGAGATATGTAGGCTTCTAGTAGGCATAGCCTCGGTATCTCTCATATAGTTGTATCTTCTTCCTCCAAGACCGTGCAGTATCTTGTCCTCTACTGAACGGGAGTAAGGCATATGTACATGGTCGTAGACGAATATGTCTGAGTCCTTGAGACTTGGCGGTATCTCGTTTAAAGTATTCTGGTTAGTATCTTTGTCTACTGAGAAAAGGCTTTCCAGGAACTCGGAGTCTCTATAGTCTGGAATCGCGAGGTAGTCGTCTCTAGCGTCTGCGTGAGGGTGGTGTGCTGCCTGTATCTTGAATCCCTCTATCTCTGTTTCAAACCCTTCGTCAAAGATCTCATAGTCGAGATCGACGTCAAATGCTTCAGGACTATTGATCTGTCTCATCCATCCTGTACGCCGGTTTTCGTTCGATTTTTTCTTATCTTCGTCTCCTGCAACCAGCTTTAAAGGAACGTCCTCTTCTATATTTGTTAGAATATTGTATACATCGTCGAATGTCCCTGTGTCTCCTAGGATCCAGATTTCATCGATACCGTAATGTTTGGCGTAGCTGTCTATCTGGTTTCCTATGTTCTCACAGTAACGGCTTCTTCTGTCGGTCTCTTCGAAGGCATGGATCTCCGAGATGTTGAGAACGTTGTAGTTGTTGGATAGCTCTATATCTTCAGGTTCGTAAAGGTTTTCCTGAACGGTCAGAATCGGCACCCTGTGCGTTTTACAGGTTTTTTTGAGGGTGTTGATAGGTTTGGACCGTTCTGAACCCTGTTCATTAGTTAGAGGTAATAAGAGAGAAGGTTAAATATGTACGGTATGTTATAGGTCTACTCTATCTCCACATCCCATTCGCTGTCGTCCTCTTCAACCTTTTCTGCTTCTACCGTTAGAACGCCGTCTTCGTACTTTGCCTTGATTGTTTCGGGGTCGACGTCTTTCGGCCAAGCCACTCTTCTGTTGTATCTTCGTGAGCTTCTTTCCCTTCTGAGATATTTCTCGTTCTCTTCTTTGATCTCCTGCTCGCTCTCTGCAGCTATCTCAACACCGTTCTCATCGGCCTTCAGACTGATGTCCTCTTTCTGTACGCCCGGAAGGTCGGCTGTGAGCACTACCTTGCCGTTTTCTTCCCTGATGTTTACTGCTACCCCAGAGGTTATGTCAAGGTTTCCATAGTTCTGGAACTGGTTGAACATGTTCTGCATCTGGTCGAAGAAGCCGTCGAACCTGTCGCGTCTATCCATTCTTTTCATTTGTCTAAAACACCTGTTTTAATGACGTGTATAAAAATTTTTATTGGTTTCCATCCTCTGCTACCTCTCTCAGAAAGTCTATCTGTTCATGTATCTCCTGTAGAAGGTTTTCGGCCGTCTCATGTCTCTGTTTTGAGGTCTCCGAACCTTCCTCAAGCTCTTCGAGATCGTGTTCGGCTATCTCTACCTCGTGCTCGATCTCGTCCAGTACTTCTTCCGGGTCCATAACACTGGTTTTTGGACTCCTGTATTATCATTCTTCCTATAAGGGATAACGTTTTAATTTAAACGACTCAAGATTCTATTACTGATGTCCACAAATCCTGCGGATGCAGCACTGGTGTATACAGCTAACGAAATGAACGTTTCAAACGCCAACCTGAACAAAACCTTCTATCAAAACTTTAATCCTAGGGAGGCGAATGCAATACTCATAGATTACAATCCTGTAATACATGGAATACAGAGGACAGAATGGGATGTAGAAACCTGTCTCGAACAAAGCGAGAAACAGGAGCTAAGAGAGCTGATGGGAGAAGAGTTCGAGGAGAACTGGGACCAGGAAACAGGAATCTACTCTGACACAGAAACCTTAGTAGATCTCTATAACATGGTTGAAGAAGCTTTGGAACACGGTGTAGATATCTATACGCCAGACAATCTTTTTAGAACATCTCTTGCACATATCGAGGAGCCGAGATATCCTGATAAGAAGGCTGCCCAGACAACTATAAGAGGGTCTCTGTTCGACTTCATGGAGAGAAACACCTCTACATTACCTGTATCAAGAGCATACGGAGAAGTGAAGAGAGCCACGAAAAACGGCAGACATCCCCAGAAGAGAAGGCCTGAAGAAGACAGAACACTTTCAAAACTGGCTAGAGACGTAGATGCGGTAGTCGCGACATACGATACCGACTTCGTTAACGACCCGGGACTGGTCGAAGGCTTTACACCTAAACAGCTCACATATATGATTAGAGACCAGTATGAAGAGAGCTAGACAGGTCAAAGATGCTGCAGCAGAGATAATAGATAGAGGCGAGAAGCCTTCCGCAGTAAGATTAGCTGACCAGATAGGGTACTCCGAGCCCGATATACATAGATGTCTAAACTTTCTTGAGAAGAACGGCGAGGTCAAAACCTACAGTAGAAACGTTTTCGGAACCCGTCACAGGATGGTATCTGTAAAAAGAACCTGAAAAGAGTAATAAAAACCGTTCACCGATCTTATACTAATGAAGTTAGAAGCCAAACATCTTCTAATCGGTCTTCTAGCTCTAACGGTTGTAGCATCAGGATGTCTTGACAGTACGGAAGAAGATCCGGAGACCCCTGAAGAAGCACCTGAAGAGCCCGAGGAAGAAGATATGAACGGTGAGGAAACTACAGACGAAGA
>LKMN01000010.1 GCA_001563875.1 Nanohaloarchaea archaeon B1-Br10_U2g1
CGACACCCTGACTTCATATGGAGTAGTAATTTAAACCTTAATTTCTAATGGAGAATACGCGGACTAGAAGATGAAAAGAAAGGTTCGAACTACGGAGGGGAGGAAATGAGTCAGAGCAATCTGAAGTCGATGTTCACCGACTATATAGACGGTGACTCGTTCTTCAAAAATAAGGATGCACTTACAACCAACTGGAAACCTGATAATATTCTACACAGAGATCAGCAGATCAATGATCTGGCAAGCATACTAGCACCAAGCCTAAGAGGGGATGATCCTAGCAACGTCTTCATCTACGGATCGGTAGGAACAGGAAAAACACTTATCACAAAACATGTCACAGAAGAACTTACAAGTGTTGCAAACTCGGAAGACGTAGATCTTAACATAGTATATATCAACTGTAAGATGAAGAAGGTGGCGGATACAGAGTACCGTTTACTCGCAAAGCTTGCCGAGCAGCTAGGAGATGATGTGCCTTCTACAGGCCTACCTACAGACGAGGTCTACAACCGTTTCTTTGAAGCCTTACAGGAACAGGAAGGTGTAGTAGTTATAGCGTTAGACGAGATAGATGCTCTGGTAAAGAAGGTAGGGGACGAGTTTCTTTACAACCTTACAAGGATCAACGACGATCTACAGAAGACAAAAGTAAGTATAATAGGGATATCAAATGATCTAAACTTCACAGAGTATATGGACTCTCGAGTGAAGTCATCACTTTCTGAAGAGGAGATTATATTCCCTCCTTACAACGCAATAGAGCTTAGAGAGATACTTAAGGATAGAGCTGAGAAAGGTTTTGTCGAGGAAGCTTTGAAAGGAGGAGTAATCTCTAAATGTTCTGCTCTAGCAGCACAGGAACACGGTGATGCGAGAAGAGCCTTAGATCTTATACGTGTGGCTGGAGAGCTAGCTGAAAGAAGCAGTTCGGAAGAGATCGCCAAAAAACATGTTGACAAAGCTCAAGAGAAAATTGAAAGAGATAGAATAGTAGAGACGGTTAGAAGCCAGCCAAAACACTCCAAACTTGTCCTATACATAATACTCGATATGACAGATGACCAAGATGATATAGCTACCGGTGATGTATACTCTGAATACAAAGGACTCTGTGAGGAAGTAGACGTTTCGAAGCTTACTCAGAGAAGAGTATCAGGACTTATATCAGAGCTAGATATGCTTGGAGTAATCAACGCAAAAGTCATATCCAAAGGACGTTACGGACGTACAAGACAGATAAGTGTTGACCTATCAGAAGATATCCGAGGCCAGATCAAGGAAATGGTTGAGGACAAGTTTTACATTTAGAGTTTCAACTCTTGAGGGGAGTTGAGAGGGGAAAGAATGAACAAACACGTAGTTAAACAGCTAACAAAAGAAGGATGTATTGTTGAAAAAGATGCGGCAGAAGCATTGACAGAAGAAGACATAGAGGCCATAAGATCTCTTGATACAACACCTATGTATATCACAGAGAGTATGTTAACGAATCTACGTGAAAAAGAGGTTGTTTCTAACGGAGGAACAGTAGTAAAACAGAAAACCGGTGAAAGATCCGGCCAGGACGGCTCCAACAGAGATCAAGAACCTGAATCCGGAAAGTTAAATAGCTCTGAGACAGAGAAGACTTCTGAAGAATATACTGAAAAAGATCAGAGTTCAGACGTTTCTACACCGGTAAAGATAATGGATGACAGAGACCGTAAGGAGATCAGGACAAAGGTCGAGATAGTTGACGATAAAGAGATCTCGATAACGGAGAAAGGTGTTCCCGAGTTCTTACAGTACTACAACGACCGTTACGACGCGATGAAGAAGCTTCTTATGAACCGTATGGAGATGCAGTCCGCAACAACAATCAACAGGCTGGAAAGAAGAAACGAAGGTGACGAAGCTACCACCATAGGCCTAGTAAATGATAAGTACTCAACAAACAGCGGTAAATGGATAGTTGAGATAGAGGATAATACGGAGAGCTTCAAGGTTCTAGTAGATGAAAGGGAAGGAGAGAGAATAGTTCCTGACGAGGTTATAGGCGTAATAGGAAGCATGGGAGGAGACATAATCTATGCGGACAGTATCGTAAGACCTGATATGCCTATACCAAGCGGTATCAAGACTACGGAAGACGATGTAGAGGCTGCATATATATCTGACCTCCATCTAGGATCCAAAGATACGTCCCATAAAGCGTTCGACAGGTTTGCTAAATGGCTTAACTCCAAGGCAGCGGAGAAGGTAGGATATCTAGTGATACCTGGAGACGTCGTCGAAGGCGTAGGAACTTACCCGGGCCAAGAACATGATCTAGAGGTAACCGATATATACAAACAGTACAGGCTTTTCGAAGAATGGGTTGAGAGGATACCGGAACATATACAGATAGTTGTATCTCCAGGAAACCACGATATAACACGTCTAGCTGAGCCACAGCCATCTCTACCGGAGAAGGCTTTACCGACTATAAAGGACTACAACAATGTACATCTGGTTCAGAACCCGCAGACGGTCAGGTTACACGGTATAGAAGGAAAGGGGATAGTCAATCTTCTTTACCACGGAACCTCTTTCGACGGCCATGTAGACCAGATAAAGGATCTTAGGGAGAAGGCGTACGAGGAGCCGCACCATGTCATGATAGATCTGCTGAAGAGAAGACATCTAGCACCTACCTTCGGAACCAACTCCGTATCTCCCGAAGAGAAAGACCATCTTGTTATAAGAGAGGAGCCGGACGTCTTCGTCACAGGACATTTCCACAGCCATAGCAACGAAAACTACAAGGGAACAAACGTTATCAACGCTTCAAGCTTCCAGAAACAGACCGACTTCCAGAGAAGGGTAGGCCACGAACCTGATCCTGGAAAGGTAACGGTTGTCAACTACAAAACCCGTAATACCAGAGTCAAGAAGTTTATCTAGAAAAAATGAAGACCGACAAATACTTTGAAACAATAGAGAAAGAGACTGAGAAAGCATATGAAGTTGCGGAGAAAGCAAGAGCTCAGTCCAAAGATCCTGAGCAACGAGTAGATATACCTGTAGCAACAGATCTACCGGAGAAAGCTTCAAGCCTGGTTATTGCCGCCAAGTTTCCTGAGTTAGAGGATAAAGGCGTTCCGGAACGTATAAGAGAGCTGGAGAACGAGTACGGTAAGAACGATGAACGTGTAGCGTTCAAGATAGCTAGGGAGATAGCTGAAGAAAACTTTGTGGAGTTCAATGATAGAGAAAGAGCCTGCAATGCGGGAATAAGAGTGGGAGTAAGCTACATGACAGGAGGTATTACAACAGCTCCTTTAGAAGGTATTGGAGAGATAAAAGTAAGAGAGAACGACGACGGCACGAAATATCTGGCGGTATACTACTCAGGACCTATTAGAAGCGCCGGCGGAACAGCATCCGCGATGAGCGTACTTCTGTCCGACTATGTAAGGATCGGTGTAGGACTTGACAGGTTCAAGCCTTCGGAGACAATAACTAAGAGATACTCTACAGAGGTAGAAGACTACTACAACCGTGTTACATCCAAACAGTACAATCCTACACGTGAAGAGACAGAGATGATTGCAGAGAATGTTCCGGTCGAAGTCACGGGGTCAGCGACCGAAAGCTTGGATGTATCGAACTACAAAGACCTGGAAAGGGTGGAAACCAACAGAATCAGAGGAGGAATGTGTCTAGTATATCTTGACGGCCTTCCTCTGAAAGCATCTAAGATAAAGAAACGTATAGAGAAATGGGGTAAGGAGTTCGGACTTGAACACTGGGAATGGATATCTGAATACCTGAATCTACAGAAAAGTATTCACTCCTCGGACGACTCCGATGAAGATTCAGGAGATAAAAAGAAGAAATATACCGCGTCAGACAAGTTTCTAGGATCACTGACCGCAGGAAGACCTGTGCTAGCCCATCCTGGAAAAAAAGGCGGTTTCAGGCTTCGTTACGGGCATTCACGTACGAACGGTTTGGCAGCAGCATCTTTCCATCCCGCGACTATGGAGGTAACAGAAAGGTTCATGGCTATAGGAACACAGCTAAAGACAGAGTATCCTATGAAAGGAACGGTCGGAACCCCTTGTGACTCGATACATCCTCCGGTTGTAAGGTTAGAGGATGGAGCGGTGGTCAAGCTGGAGTCCAGAGAACAAGCCAAGAAGCTGGAGCCCGAGATAGAGGAAATACTCTTTGTAGGGGATATGCTGGTTCCGTTCGGAGAGTTTATAGAGAACGGGAAAAAGCTGCTTCCATCACCTTACGTAAAGGAGTGGTGGGAAAAGGAACTGGAGAAGACGCTTAAAGAAAAAAATGTAAAGCTAGGAAGAGACTTCTCAGAAAGAGATCCTTCTCCTGAAGAAGCTTTCAAGATATCAGAAAAGCTTGAGATCCCTCTACATCCAAGATGGACTTACCACTGGAGAGAAACCGATGTTGAAGGATTTAAAGCGCTTCACAAAGCGTTAAGAGAAGATAAATTAGAGGGAAAACAGGTTAAAAATACTTTAGAGGATCTACTTGTACCGCATAAAGTTACTGAGAACGGTCTGAAACTATCCAAAAACGATTTTAAGGTTTTAAAAGAGCTTCTTAGGCCTGGAGAAGACAATAAAGAGCTTCTAGAATCTCTTGAGTCCTCTGAAGATATACCGGGTTTTATAGAAGAGGTTTCGGGAATAGAGGTACGGGAACAGGCGCCTCACTACCTCGGGTCAAGGATGGGTAGACCGGAAAAGGCAGAGAGAAGAACTATCAAAGGAAAGCCGCAGCTCCTCTTCCCCTGTGGCAAACAGGAAGGCGGCCGTATGAGAAACCTTTCAGCATCATACAAGAAAGAGACCGTAAACGAGTCGATAATCCATAACAAATGTCCTGAATGTGATGAATACAGCTACTTCTCATACTGCAAAGAATGCGGAACATCTACCGAGCCTGTATGGTTCTGTATGGACTGTGGCAAAGAACATAAGGAAGAGCCCAATAGCTGTGGCAAATGCGGAAATGACAGATTTAAACGGTACAAGAGGACTGATATAGATGTTAAGAAACTGGTAGATGACGCAAAGCAGAAATTAGGTATCAGAAATATGCCGGAGCTACTGAAATCTGTAAGAGGTATGAGCGGGAAAAACAAAAACGTCGAGCCGATAGAGAAAGGACTTCTAAGAGAGAAACACGATCTTTATGTCAACAAAGATGGTACTGTGCGTTATGATGCAACAGATCTACCTATGACTCATTTCAAGCCTAGAGAGATAGATGTTTCCGTCGATAAGCTGAGAGAGCTCGGATACACTGAAGATATTGAAGGCAACAGTTTGGAGAACCAGGAACAGATCTTAGAGTTAAAGCCTCAAGACATCGTTATACCGGACGGAGAGAAATCACTTCCGGCCTCAGACTATATGATCAGAGTTACAAAGTTTATAGACGAACTACTAGAGAAGTTCTACGGACTGGAACCATACTACAATGTTGAGGAAAAAGAAGATCTTGTAGGCTCACTGGTAATCGGATTAGCACCTCACACATCAGGAGGTACTGTAGGCCGAATAATAGGTTTTACAGACGCTAAAGGGATCTATGCTCATCCATACTGGCACGCAGGAAAAAGAAGAAATGCAGATGGAGACGAAGATGCAATACTTCTTCTTATGGACGGCTTACTAAACTTTTCACGCGATTTCCTTCCAGATATGACAGGTGCAAGAACTATGGATGCGCCTTTAATCCTTTCAACAGTTCTAAATGCTGATGAGGTTGATGATGAGGCTTGGGCTACAGAAACAGTTAGTGAGTATCCTCTAAGCTTTTATGAGGAAACTTTGGATTATAAGAAGCCGTGGGAGTTAGAAACAGATATACAGATAGGAGAGGATATCGTACACAGCGACGAGCCTTACAACCACGGATTTACCCATGACTCCACATCTGTAGAGGATGGACCTACACAGAGTGAGTACGTAACGCTTGATGAGATGAGCGAGAAGACCTCAGCACAGCTAGGTATAGGAGAGAAGCTTAAAGCTGTTGACGAGGACAAGGTAGCCGAGCTTCTGCTTAGAAAACACTTCATACCTGATATAAAAGGTAATCTAAGAAGTTTCTCCAGTCAGAAGATGCGATGTGTCGACTGTAACGAGAAGTTCCGTAGAGTTCCTATGACGGATCAGACGATAGCTCCGACAGGTAAGACCACAGCACAATGTCCGAGCTGCGGAGGCAAGGTTCTTTTGACAATCCATGAAGGCACCATAAAGAAGTATATGAATCCCAGTAAAGATATAATCGACCAGTATGAGGTAGGACCTTATACACGTCAGCAGATACTTATCCTTAAGAAGATGATACAGAGTCTTTTCGGGAAGGACAACAGACAGTCAGGGCTTAAACAGTTTACAGCATAACCGCTGTATTTACTGGATTCCTGAGAAGGAATGAAATGAAAACTACGATTGTTCCACTTCTTAACCATAAGATTATTTAGGCTCGTAAACCGGTTTTTAACTTATGAGCAGAGAAGTTGAGATCAAGGAAGTCATGACTGATGGAGTAATAGCAATTGAAACCGACAAAACCGTTGTACAAGCAGCGAAACTGTTGAGAGATGAAGGTATTCGAGGCTTAGTTGCGGTGGAAAACGGAGAAGCTATCGGAGTTATTGTATGTAGAGATATAGTCTATGAGGTAGTTGCAAAAGGCATGAACCCTCAAGAGACAAAGGTTGAAGATATAATGAGCACCGATCTTATCGTTGCAGAGGAAGACGAGGTTCTTGATGAGGTAGCTATGGCGATGGTAAGAAACAACGTCTCCCGTATACCGGTTGTGAGACAGGATATGCTTGTAGGAATACTTACACAGTCAGATATTGTAAGAGCATGGCCTGGGTTTGCCGAGATTATAGGTGAAGAGGAAGAGATGGATGCTGAAGCCACACCGAGACAGACCAATAAAGAGGGAACCTGTGAAAGCTGTGAAAACTACTCTGAGAGCTTAGTAGACGCAGACGGACTTCTACTGTGTCCTGAATGTAGAGAGTGAAAACACATATCCTCTCTTACATACCTTTTTTATCCTGTCAAAGAAACTTTCTACCATGGATATAACAGAGGAGGTAATTAGGAGAAGAGAGACCTTGCCGGCTAAAGGAGACTCTGTATATCCGGAGATAAGAGATCTTATAGAGAGAAGGATGGACTTCGACCATGTATCAGAGGAAAAGTACTACCATGATACGGAGAACGGAACAGTCCGGTCAGAACTGAAGGCGGAACAAGGATTCGATGAGCATACAGAGGCAGAGTACGATATATTTATCGTTGTGTCTGCATCAGGAGAAGTAGATATACAGGTTAAGGGCAAGCTTGTGACCGAGTACGAGTTCTCAGGTAATAGAGAGCCTATATGGCACTATGCGTATAGAGCTCTGTACGAGAAATTTATCTACGGCACCGTAAGACAGGGCTACGTTCCGGCGGTAGAGGAGAAAACCGATGAGCTACTTACACGTCTAAGACAGAATATGGAGGTTTCCTAATGGTGAAGTTTGAGGAGTCTTCGTTCTCGAAGTCAGATGTCTTCTTTGTCAAAGAAGATCCTGCAAGAATCTACAGAGGGCTGAAGGATCTGCTAGTCGACGAGTTCGATATGGACAGGATTGAGGAAGGCCATATGGAGTTCAGCGTGAATAAACCTAAAGATAAGATAAGGCTGTGGGCATTCAAAGAGAAAAGCCCTCATACAGTACTACGTTTCAAACTAGGTTTCAGAGTCAAAAAACCTAAAGATATATACAAAGTTCAGAGACCTGAAGATATACTAAAAGCGCAGGTAGCTGTTGATGCTAAGGTTATAACTGTCTACCCTGGAGGAGAACCGATCTCATGGGTTCCGGAGCCGTTGATGGAAGACAATACTTCCACATGGGGCAAGACAGGGCTTAAAGCAGAGGAACGAACACGGTTCCAGAAATCGAAGTTCTATGAGATACTTGTAGGGATATGGTACAACAAATTTTACTCAAAAGAGATAAGCCGTTACGAAGAGGAGGCAGAGGAGATATCTCTACATATACATAATCTAATGCGTGAAAAGTTTGGAGTACAAAAATCTATACACCGTTCAGGTTCATCACAGTACAAACCTCCATGGAGCTGAGATAAGAGATGTCATCAGACAAAGAAGGAAACTGGCTTACAAACAAGGTTAAGTACTGGCTGGACTTCCCGGATCCAAGCACCGACCACCACGACAATATATGGCACCATTTCCATATCTTTGACGGTCACTGGATAAGAGTACAGAACAGGAAAGAATGGTATGAAAGCCCTAACGTGCCAGGGATATACAAAGACCATAAGTATATCTTTAAAGAAAACGTAGGGATAGGAAGGCCCGAGGAAACCTTTTACGCGCAGAACGTTGACAACGGAGATTTCAAATCAGTGATGGAGGCCTCAGAAGGTCTTCCAAGCGGTAGAGGAGACCTGAAAATAACGACAACCATCAACACGAAGAGCCCTCCTTCAGGAGAGAACGACTTCGCCCTAGTTGAGTATGTCGTTGATACAGAGATAAAGTATGATTTACACAAGGGAATAACATTTCTTCCACGTATACTTGCAAGACCGTTAAACAGGTTCTTCAAATGGGCGTTCTTCAATATTCTAGGAGAAGAGATGGTGGACCGAGACGGAGAGTACGCAAGAGAAAGAACAACAGAGTACTTCCAGTATGTAAGAAAGTACCATGGTGAAGAGCCCACCCAGACACGGACTAGACAGGCCGAGTTCAAACCGGTTCCTGAAGACGGAATATTCTTCCAGTAAACGGTCGGTACAGTAAGACAGTTAAGGCTTGGGAAAGAAGTCATCATTGCGGGACTACTAAATTATATTGGCTGTCCTGCGTCAGCAAATGTGACCCTAAAAGGGACAGGGGATGATCATCTGTGTTACAGGACAGCCAAATACTAATGACCCAGATATACGTCAAAGTAGAGCCAGACTCCAGGAAGTTCAGTATAGAAGAAGACGTCATTCCCAAGATAAAGCTGGAAGAAAGCCCTGAGAACGGAAGAGCGAACAGAGAACTTCTGAAAAGGCTGCAAAAAATTCTTGGAGCAAAACCTGGTATAATATCCGGACACAAGTCCCGCAGGAAAAAACTGGAAATACCTTTAGACGAAGACGAAATAAGACAAAAAATGAGGGAATACGATGGGTAAAGTCGCGCAAAGCTCCGTAAAATATGTTATACAAGCAAAACTTGAGTCAGGAGGAGTTGTAGAAAAACCTGATATAGTTGGAGCGGTATTTGGACAGACAGAAGGGCTTCTAGGAGAGGAACTGGACTTAAGAGAGCTTCAAGAACGTGGAAGAATAGGAAGGATAGAGGTTGATGTAAAAAAGAAAAACGGTAAATCACAAGCCTCTATAGAGATACCTACCTCACTAGATGCCACAGAAACTTGTTTACTAGCTGCTTCACTTGAAACAATCGAAAGAGTCGGACCTACAACAGCAGAGATAAGTGTAGAAGAAGTTAAAGACCAGAGAACATCGAAAAGAGACTACATAGTTAAGAGAGCAAAACAGCTGCTTGAAGATATTGAGACCGACAAACCAGAACATAGACAGATAACGAAAGAGATACGTGAAAAAGCCAGGAAATCAGAGCTAACAAATTACAGAGGCTTTAATGCAGGACCTGCCGCAGAAGACTCTGAAGAAGTTATAGTGGTAGAAGGCAGAGCTGATATAGTAAACCTATTGAAACACGGTGTTAAGAACACTATAGCTCTGGGAGGCACATCAATACCTGACAAAGTATTTGAACTGGTACAGGATAAACAGATAACTTTATTCCTTGACGGTGATCGGGGAGGAGATCTTATTCTAAAAGAGTTTACGGATAAACAGAAACCGGACTACGTAGCCAGAGCACCTAAAGATAAAGAGGTAGAAGACATAACTAAAGAACAGATCCATAAAGCTTTGAGAGACAAAGAGCCTGCAGACTACGTAAAGACAACTGAAGAAGATAAAAGACCTGAAGAGATTGAAGAACTAAACGAGAAACTTAACAATCTTGTAGGTACTAGAGCGGTCTACGTTCTTGATAAAAATCTTGAAACAGTAGATAGATTTCCTCTAAAGAAGTTTGAAGAAAATGTTAGAGACTTGGAGTCATGTTACGCTGTCTTATTGGATGGAGAAGTTGATGGCGATAAGATTGATCTTTTAGAAGACATTACGGAGTATGTCTTAGGGATGAAGAAAACAGGCTACGTTAACTCCAGCGAGACAGTAATTATGACGAGAGAAGAGTTAAAACCGCTGACAACTTAAAGAGTTATTCCCAGGGATTCTCAGGGTCCGGGTTGTGTCGAGCCTGCTCTGCATAAAACTGGAGGTCGAACTCTTTGAAGTCGTTATCGACGTTCTGAACGGTTTCAGGTATCTGCCACTGCACACTTATGTAGTGCTCCTCTGTGGGTTGGAAGGGCTGTTCTTCTTCTGTGGTCAGGTTTCCGTCAAGTAGGTATCCGTCTCCAAGCTCGTTTTCTACATCTGCTAGTGATCCTTGGTAGATCATTTCGTCGTCTGAGTTGAATACTCCATCTCCTTGATCGTCATAGAAGATATCTACTTCTACGTTTTGAGCTAGGTCTCCGTCTTCATCGGTTTGGTCAAATAGTATCCATTTCCA
Organism: Nanohaloarchaea archaeon B1-Br10_U2g1; assembly: GCA_001563875.1. Classification (GTDB taxonomy): domain Archaea; phylum Nanohalarchaeota; class Nanosalinia; order Nanosalinales; family Nanosalinaceae; genus B1-Br10-U2g19. Next base: position 10,717 of record LKMN01000010.1, read on the forward strand.
GGCGTTGTTTCCTGATACAACTGTACTAATAGTGGTCACGCCTGAATCGCCGGGTTTAATGTCTTGAAAGTTGAATATTGTTTCTGGCTCGCCTGAAGGATCTTGTTGGTCTATAACCTCGTCGTTATATTCTGTAGAAAACCCTATCTCTAGAGTTACGCTACCTGCCTGGAAGGTGTTGTCCTCTATGACAACTGAGTCGTTTAGATAGGCGGCTGTGGCCGTACCTGTTATAACACCTATTATTCCGAGTAGTAACAGCGAGCTGAACGTTTTTTTCATCTTATTACCTTCTTTATGTTTGGCTGTGTGTGTTTGACAACGGTTTTAAGAGGTTTTGTATCTGTTTGCCATGCTTTTACCGGCTTATAACGGTTAGGAGGCGGATACTATTTAAAAAAATATATGAAACGGACAAATGTTGTGGTATGCAGGACAGGTTTTGGTGTCCGAAAGATATCTATGCTATATAGTCAGTTGTCTGTTCCTCGGCATCTTTCCTGTCTGTCTCGCCGGTTGAAGGCACCTCTATATCTCCAAACTTCTCTTCATAACGTTCAATATTTTTCTCAAGAAGGTTTTTGAACATCTTAGCCTTCTCAGGAGAGACTATAACAGGGTTATGCTCAGATACGACTGTCTGTTTCTTGTTCTTACCAAATCTGTCAAGCCGGGGAGCACTCTTCTTGAAGTCGAGAAAGATCTTATCCTCTCTAAATATTATGGCTAGATTATCGGCGTAAAAGCTTCTGCCTGAACGGGATTCAAAGTCTGTTGAGTCGGACATAAGACATTTTAACTCATAGAGACTTTTATACAGAAAAGCCCCGTCCGGGATTTGAACCCGGGACCTGCTCCTTACGAGGGAGCCGCTCTAGCCAGGCTGAGCCAACGAGGCGGTAATAGTTAATCCGGTATAAACTCTTTTTACAGGTATCCGTTTAACTGATTTAAACTATTTTGACGTATTTAACTTAAACAAAGGTTGTTAAGAATGCATGAAAGAGTAGGAGAGGTAGCAGGTTATATTTGGCGTTACTTAGAAGAAGTTGGCGAGTGTTCGGTTTCAGAAGCTGTAAAACAAGCTGATAGCCCTCAGTCTAAGGCCTACATGGCGCTGGGATGGCTGGCAAGAGAGGATAAAATCGTTTTTGAATCAGATGGAAGAGCGACAAGAGTGAGACTTCAATGAGTCTAAAGAAAGGAGCTGAAACGGTAATACTACAATGTCTGGATGTTTCAAAGGATGATAAGGTGGTTATACTAGATGATGGGAACGATCCAGAGATACTCAAGGCTTTAACACATTTTCTGAACGAACAGAAGACAGAGTTCCATATTGTTGATTATGAAGAACCTGAGAACCATGGAGAAGAACCTCCAGAGTTTGTAGCTGAACAGATGAAGTCCTCAGATGTCTTTATCGCACCAACCAAGAAATCAGTATCACATACCCGTGCAAGGGTTGAGGCGTGTGAGAACGGCTCTCGGGGATCTACGTCTCCTGGTATCAACCAAGAAATCTGGAATACAAGTCTTCAGGCTGACTACCGTAACGTAGAATCAATTACTGACAGGGTCTACAAAATTTTAGAAGATACAGAGACCGTAAGAATTAAGACTGACTCGGGAACAGATCTGAGTCTCAAAATAAATATCGACTACTTCCATAAAGACGACGGAATGATAAAGAGGCCTGGAGAGTTCGGAAACCTTCCTGCAGGAGAAGTAGACGGCGCGCCTATAGAGGTGAACGGAAAACTTGTTGTAGACCATTTACCTATCGATAAGGAGGCTGAAGGAACAGAAATATTTATACAGAACAGTGAAGTGGTTGAGACTGTTGGAGCCGAAGACTCAAAACTGCAGGAAAACTTTGAAGAAGTAGAAGGTTTCAGACACGTTGCAGAGTTCGGTTTCGGTACTAATCCTGAAGCAGAGCTTATAGGAAAGATTTTGCAGGATGAAAAAGTCTTAGGAACTGTACATATCGCTTTCGGAGACAACACCTCTTATGTGTCTAAGGGAGAGCACAGAAACCAGTCTGAAATACACTGGGATGTTATCTGTAAGAAACCTACAGTATTTTTCGACGACGAAAAGATGCTTGATAGAGGGAAGAAAGTGTTCTGAATGATCTTTTCCTTTATTTTTAATTGAGCTGTTTTTAAGCCAGTCTTATAACATATAACTGATTAGGTTTCACAAAATGTTGTGGTGGCAGAAGAAGACACATTTGTCGCGGTAAATCTTTTTGAACATACTGAGTTGATAGATGATATACTCAGTAGAGGAACAGAATCGGAGTTTTTTGTAGGAATAATGCGCAATGAGAGCTACATACTGGATAAAAAGGCTGAGGGGGGACGGGAGAGATCCTTGTTTGATGAGGCATACAGATGGGAGAGTTTCGATTACAGGAGTTCTATTATCTTCAATATTCCTTCTGAAGATATAACGTATGCAGGATCTATACAGAATATTAGAAAAGTCCATGAAGTGATATCTAGAAGTTTTCCAAGCGCAGAGTATAGGATAGAGCCTGAACTGTGTTTTGATGAAGATTATAGGAGAGAGATGTGTTGTGACGCTACCCTTGATGAACAGTACCGAGACAGTATCTTTTATGATCTCGGAGAGTTGTTGGAAGATGAACCTTTCAATCGAAACAGTTTAAAACAGTAACTCCTTATTATTCCAATGTATGGCAAACGCTGTCCTAAATCAGCCTTCTGAACTGGAGACAGCTGTATCTATGCCTGAGTTTATTACCAAGTTTCTGAATATCTTTGGGACCAAACTACTTTGGAGATAAAAAAGGTCCCGGAGCTGTTCTATACGCCTTAAAGGGTTTTTTCTATAATGGTTCTGGATCAACTAAAGAGCGGCGCTTCACGGCATTTAAACAGTTATGATGGAGATACGAAAAGACTTGCTTTCCTGCTCTGTCTGCCGATGGTTGACGGAGTCTTCCCTATGTTACTGGTTACAGGTGCTGTAGACACGTTTTCCAGCATGGTTGCTGTAGCATTAACGGTTTTCACGGGTGCAGGAGCTTTAGCAGTCCTCTACTCTTCTACAGAAACCCGGGAAGAGGCAGTGAAGATGGTTAAAAAGGTCTCGCCACTAGTTTTTACCGGTGCTGTACTTGTGTCTTTGGTGGCTCCGGTCTTTGAAACAGTTTTTTATGTTGAGAGACTTAGTTATGCGGCAGGAATAGTGCTAATGGTTATAGCGGCTAAGATGGCTTCGGTTCCGTACTCTGGAAAGTTCTCAACACCAGGAATAATAGTGACAGGCATGGTTCTATCGGTTAATGATCTTGGAGCTGTTGCCTTAAGCCTTCAGTATGTTGTACCGGCAATTGCCACTGTAACAGTAGCTTTATTAGGGCTTTATGGTGCTGCAATGGTCAACAGCTCTTCAATGAACTTAAACTATATTAGGAAAGGTGGTGCTGTAGTTTTGCTGATTATAGCGTTGTCCTTGTTCGGTTTGAATATTCCTTCAACCGCAGGATTAGCTGTACTAGCTTTGTCGCTTGTTGCATCGTTCAGAGATCCTTTAAATTATTTTTAGAATCTATGGATCTTGAATTTGATGTCTGAGTCCTTCTCTAGTCTTTCAGAGATCTTCACTACTAGACGTTGACGTGTAGGACCTAGGACGAAGAGAAATCCTAGGAAGTCCGTTATGAATCCGGGGCTTAAAAGCATTATACCTCCTAATAGAAGCATTAATACTTCAAGCATATTCCTAGATACTTCTTTAGCGGTTACGGAGGTTGAAAGCCTTCTAAGAACCCCTAAACCCTCACGTTTTATTACGGCTGCCCCTACTACACCTGTAACTATTATAAAGAATACTGTGTAGATTAAACCGAACTCTGAAGCTATCTGCATCAAGAGATACAGGTCTACAAACGGTAACAGTAGGAACAGTATTACAAGGTATGCTAGCATCGGTGCCGTAGATACAGTTTAAAGTCTAAACCTATTAAAATACGTTATATGAAAGAGCTACTCAAACAGCTGACCGAGACCTCAGGCGTCTCCGGAAACGAGTCCAAAATCCGTGAAGTAATCAGAGAAGAAGTTGAAGACCACGCAGACTCAGTAAAAACAGATAAAATGGGTAACCTTGTTGCAAGAAAAGGTTCAGGCAATCTAACACTGATGATTGCGGCACATATGGATCAAATCGGTTTAACAGTGAAAAATATAGATGAAAACGGATTTATCAAGTTTTCAAAAGTTGGAGGAGTAACAACACAGTCATTAATGAATCAAAGAGTCGACATAAACACTTCTGACGGCGAGATAAAAGGCGTTATAGGTATGAAGCCTCCGCACTTAATGGATAAAGAGAAAAGAGAAGCTTTACCCGATGAAGACAGTTTATTCATCGATATAGGCGCGAAAGACAAAGAAGAAGTAGAAGAAACAGGAGTAAAAGTCGGAGACTACATAACATTCGATAGAACAGCTTCAGAGCTGCAGAACGATTACGTAACATCTCTGGCCATGGATAACAGGGTAGGCTGTCTAGTAGGTATAGAAGCGCTGAAACATTTCGATGAAGACTATGAACTTGCAGTTGTCTTCTCAACACAGGAAGAAGTAGGATTGAAAGGAGCAAAAACGTCTGCATATGGTATAGAACCGGATGTAGCTTTAGCAGTAGATGTCTCTATTGCAGGAGACGTACCAGGAATCAAAGATGACGAATCAACACTTGAAACAGGAGAAGGAGTTGAAATAACAATGGTACAAAGCAACGGAAGAGGACTACTTACACCTGAAAACGTGAAGAGCTGGTTGGTTGATACCGCTGAGGACAACGGACACAGCTACCAGCCAGGTGTCTGGGAAGGAGGGGCAACCGACGCAGCAAAGATAAACCTCGTAAGAGATGGAGTACCCACCGGATCTATAGGGGTGCCTTTGAGAAACATGCATTCCGCAACAGAAGTTGTCAAAGTATCGGACATTGAGGAAACTGTTGACTTTCTAGAAGACGCCTTCCAGAGTATGGAAGACTACTTCTAAACCCTTTTTTCTATTTACTGCTCTAAGCTTTCTGCTATAATCTGTAGATCACCTTCATAGATATCTACATATCCTTGTACAGTGACTTCTCTGTCTGTATCTATCCAGGTCTCTGAATCGAACTCCACAACATTTATCTCTCCTGTACCATCCGATATATCGAGAAAAAGATGTCCTGAACCGGTATTAAAGTTAACTACCTCGCCGGTAAGCTTGATATGTTCGCCTGTCATCGACTCGTCTAACTCCTCGACTTCGTGCTCCGCAGGAGAAACCATGGGCTCGGTGAAAAACATTATAGATAGGCCTATCAAAGACAGCGTTACTGATATCCGGTATACGGTTTTCTTCCTCATAGAGACTTTGTGTACACCTTCCTGTACTCTTTGTTCTTGCTTTGGAAAAGGTTCACGTTATCTACTTCTAGTTCGCCAAAATAATGGTTTTCGTAGTCTCTAAGCATTCTCTGAACCTTTCTCTTCTCAGAGCTCCGGATGTCGGAGATCCGTAGAAGCGTTATATGAGGTTTGAAAGGGTGGCTGTTATCTGAAGATACTTTGTGGCTACATACCTGTTTGTACAGACGTGTAAACTTATCGTCTTCTACCCCTGCCCATACGACACGTATATACTCTTGAGAGGGAAAGGCACCGACATCTTCAACCCGTACCTTAAAACTAGAGATGTTGATGTTGTCCAAGGCCTCTATAACCTGTTCGGTCTCTGTCTTATCTAGGTTCTGGAAGAACTGGAATGTGATATGCATCTTCTCACGTGGAACCGGTTTGAAACCGAGATCAAAGGAGCCCCTTACTTCTTTCAGCTTATGTAGAAGATCAGGTTCCTGAATATCTACTGCAGAGAACAGACTCGCCATACAACTTTTTAACTTTCCTACTCTCAAATAACTATTATAGGTGCCAAAATAATAATGTCGGACAGACCACGTGGAACACAATTACTAGGTAAGACGATAGTATCTGAAGAGCACGGTAAAAAATACGGGGAAGTAGAAGATGTATCCTTTGTATCAGATACCGGAGAGCTAATGAACCTTCTGATAAACAATACAACAGAGCATATCGATGACGTACAGCTACAGGAAGATAGAAAAGGACGTAACATTGTACCTTTCTCCGCAGTAAGAAGCATCGGAGACTTCGTAATAGTTAGTGAAGACGATATAATCTAGTTCTAGGGTTTAGATGTTTTAGATCAGTATCTAGAAGCGCTCAAGCCTAGAAGGCAAAATTCCTTAGTATTCTTAACTCTTTATTTACCTATCCTGTTGTTCGTAGTATATCTGAACTTTCTAACATCTAGGTGTTTAGTAGGTGTTGAATGTTTTGAGGCATCTCATCATACAGTACCTTCTCTGTATCCGGGAGCTACTTGTTCGCAGGTATGCGCATCTACTCTAGATTTAATAGAAGGATATGCGATATGGTTCTCCTTATTTTTTGTACTTCCTGCGTTACTTCTGTATTTTCTCAGTAGTTTGGCTGTAGAGAAATTTAAATAAAAACTGAAGGAGCGAAGACAGATTTTTTTTAGGTGTCTTCAATTCCCTTATCGCTTATCTCGAAGACTGCTTCGCCTTCAGGTAGATACGGGCTGTCTTCTAGTCTTGCAACCCTTGTATCCTTCTTCCCTTTTCTGAGGTAGATTATTATCGCGCAGTTGTGTGCTACGATGTTTCCTCCTATAGCTTTCGTCGGATCTCCAAACATCTGGTCCGGATTGTCCATGACCTGGTTGGTGACCACTACCGCTACGTTGTGTGTATTGGCTACCTTGAGAAGTGTTGACATATGTTTGTTGAGCTTTTGCTGTCTTTTAGCTAGCTCTCCTCTTCCTACGTACTCGCTTCGGAAGTGCGCCATCAGTGAGTCGACTACTATTAGTCCGATATCGTTTTCGTTACAGATCTGTCTAGCTTCTTCCGCCAGAAGCATCTGGTGGTCGGAGTTGAATGCTCTTGCTACAAAGATGTTGTCTAGTACTTGTTCAGGATCCATGTCCTGGCTTTCCGCCATCTGTTCGACTCTTTCTGGTGTAAAAGTGTCTTCTGTGTCTATGTAGATAGCTCCTTTGCCCATGCCTCCTTCTTCAGGACTTTTTTGAACGTTTACTGATAGGTGGTGCGCTATCTGTGTTTTTCCTGCTGAGAACTCTCCGTATAGTTCTGTAATGGCTTGTGTTTCGATTCCGCCGTCTAGGAGTTCGTTGAAGTCTTCGCTCGCTGTAGCTATCTTCTCCATCTTTTCCCGTTGCTTCATCTTTTCTGTTCCTGTTTCGAATCCTCCTACGTCTGCAAGATCTTTTGCAGAGTGAACTATGCTTTCTGCAGCGCTTTCTCCGATTCCGTCTACTTGACCGGCTAGTTCTCCAGCCTTCATGTTCGCTATCTCCATCAAGTTAGTTAGACCTTCTTCTTTCAGTCTTTCCGCTGTTTTTCCGCCTACGCCGTCCAAGTCTTCGAGTTCTACCTCTTTTTGTTCTGTCATAGTATTTTTTAACCTCTCCTTATGCTTCCATTATTTCAAGTAGTTCTTTGATTTCTTCTTCGGTCGATACTTGTTCGAAGCTGTTTGCAAGCATCTCAATTCTTCCGAAGTAGTCGTTGTAACGTGTACGTCCTTGTATAAGTATTTCTTTTCCTATTACTTCTTCTGCTGCGTCTTCTACAGCTTTTTTGTCTCCTTCTTTTTCTTCTTCCTCTGTGATTTCCAGTAAATCTCGTGCTTGGTCTCCGAACAGTACTACTCTTATGTTTCCGGTTCCGTCGTCCACAACGCATGATATTGCAAGTCTGTAGTCAGGATCCTCTACTTCGTCTCCATCATCGGTTACGTAGTCTCCGTCGTCGTTCTCCCTTACCGTGTCTCCTGAGTCAGGGTCTACCATGTAGAATGGATTACTGGTGTAGACATCTACGAGCATACCGGTTACTTCGAATGATGAGCCCTCTGTTCTTACCTCGCCTATGTTGGCGCTGGTGGTTGTCGTGTCTCGGGTCTCTATCTCTGGTACCTCGTCTTCGTCCGCCATCTTTACCTGTACGTCGTCTCCAAGTCTCAGTTCGGCGTTTTCTCTGTTGTCTTCAACAGTGTATGCTCCGGCTATATGTATTGCGTCGCCTTCTTGTACTTTCTCTGCTATCTTGGTCTGTTCGTCCCAGAGCGTTAGTCTTATTGTTCCGGTATCGTCTCCGAGCACCACGTTCTGTACTTTTCCTTCGTCTCCATCATCTCTCTCGAAAGTATTGGGGTCTGTAATATTCACTACTCGGGCCTTTATGGACACCTTACGCATCTCTGGAACGATGTTCTCTACCTTGAGTTCTTGTTTTGAGGCTTCTGCTATGTCGACGCCGTGTTCTTTTGCGACGAGGTGTGCTGCACCTTCTTCGGATACGAGTCCGGAGAATTCTTCCATCTTTTCGTCTATCTTTTCCTGTATGTCGTCTTCATCTAGGTCTGCTTCCTCGACTATTTTTTCGATTATTTCGTCGGTGTCCATATGGTTGTAGTTGAGAATTAAGACTTAAATCCGTGGTGTCTACCTATTTGTAGAAGTTAAAAAGTAGGGGTAAGGCTGGTTTATCTTAGAGCTTCTCTTATGTCTTCGGCTCTAACCGTCTTTCTGTCGTTATCTTTGGCGACACCGATTGATTCTTCTGCTATATCTCCAGCGAACATTTCTAGTATCTCTCTGAGTTCGTCGGCGCTTCCTTCTGACACTCTTTTGTCTCCTTGGCTCTTTATGATCTCCTTCATTTTGGCTGTTGAGAACTCCATTTTAATCACGGTTAACGGTTTATACTGAATTTATTTAAACAAGGTGGCGGGTTCAACGGCCTGTATCATCTTTCTAGAGGTTTGCCTGAATTTTTGTGCGGTTTTGTCCGGAAAGGCCTTGTTGTTTTTAGCTGCTTTCTTTCTGTTTATAGTTTTTCTAGACTTGTCATAAAACGTTTTATGTTATATGGTGTTTTATTTGGGCTTTTAAAGATTTTAAAGCTGTCTAAATCCAATTAAAGTTGATTTAAGACTGTATTTTACCAGGGTTTTATTAATATGCTACTACACCAAAGAGTATATGGTACAATTATGCCAACAAGAAACATTATTGAGCCTTGATATAATATCTTTACTTAAACAAGTAAACAAAGACATGTTTTGGGAGATATAAATGACTGAGACGCCAGAAGAGCTATTTGTAAACTCGAAACCGGTCCGAACACTTGTAAAACTCAGCAGAAGATCAGACTACTATGCGTCCGCATTATCGACAGAGGTCGATGCAACGTATTCGCACACCGTGAAAATACTTCAGCGGATGAAAAGACACGACCTAGTCGAGTTTGAGAAGAAAGGTAGAAAAAAGATAGTCAGACTTACGGACGATGGAGAAGACTTGGCCGAGATATTCCGTGAACTTGTCCAAGAGTTTGAAGCGGAAAGGATTCCAACATAAAACATGAAAGTTGATTAACTTCCCGCTGCAATTACCGGTTGTGAGAATTACAAAGATACAGGACGACGGCAGCAAATTCATTATATACGGAGAAACCGGTCTAGCAGGAAAGCTTAGAGAGGTGTTCGACAATCTAGGCCTGGGAATATCGGTGACAGAAAACGACAGAGCCGAAGCCAACATACTCTACACAGAGAACAACAGGGATATCGTGCTGAGAATACTTGATGAGAGAACAGAAAAGTAGATCAAAGCGGGACGGCTATTCTGGTTCACCAAGAGTTCTTTCAATAGTATTCTTGTCTGCCTCTATAAGATAGGTATTGCCTCTTTTCTTTCTCTTGATTAAATCTGCCTGGTACAGGTCGTCTAGGGCTTGACTAACGGTGGCCTTAGACAGCTCAGTTCTGTCAGGTAGCTCGCTCTGCATAATGCTGCCGTTGATTACCTGATTAAGCACGGTTATTCGGGATTTAGGCATATTCAGACGATTGGTATCTATAGATGTGTCCTTACGACCTCTTATATTGTGAATATAGCCCAAAAGTAGGAGCACTAATGTAAGCAGTACTCCAATAGAAATGTAGACTAAGGGACCAATCACGGCCTCAGGAAAGACAGGTTCTGCCATAATACTGTTATACTTAATATTTGTTTAATAACTAATTGACGAAAATAAACACCTAAAGTCCGTAGTTAAACGCTATTAAACGAATTCTGAACGTTCTCAAACTCTTGTTTATAAAGAGCTGTTATAAGGGTGGCGGAACAAGAAACTTCTTGGTGGACAAACCAAAATGAAGAAAAAACTAAGATTTGCAGCTGTAATAGGTATGGTAGCATTACTTGCTGCAACCGTAGCTGCAGAAGAACACGAGAACATATCAGAAGACTTAGAAGTACCGGAAGAGGCTGAACAGCTTCCTGAAGAAGCAGATGAACAAGCCAGTATCCGCGTACCGGGAGACAGATTCTACTTTGCAACATCGATCTCTGAAAGGATAGAGACAGGTATTGCCAGAGCTCCAGGAATAGGAAGTGTTGAAAGAGAAGCACAAGTAGAAGCAAACCATGCTGAAAGAAGGCTGGCGGAGGCAGAAGCTCTCTCTCAGAGAAACGATTCGGAAAGAGCAGAACAGGCAATTGAAAGATACAGTCAAGGAGTTGAAAGATCGTCTGAGAAAGCTAACCAGTCTGGTAACGAAGAAATCCAAGACAGGATAGCAGAGGCGTCTCAACAACAGACCGAGAGACTTGAAAGTTTAAGAGAACAGCTTCCTGAAGAGGCACAACAAGGAATAGAAACAGCGATAGAGAACAGTCAGAGGGCAGGACCCCCTTCCGATTTAGGACCTGATACTGAAAGAGGACCGGCAGAGGATAACGGCCAGAACCAGACAGGAACTTCTGAAGCCGCAGACCAGTTACCGGACCAAGAACCTTCCGAACAAGAAAACTTGACGGAGACCACAGGTAACGAAACCTTGGAAAACAACAGCAGTCAAAACGAGCAGAATAACTAATAACCCTTTCTTCTTTACACTTTTTTTATTGGTTCGATAGATCTCTTGACCTAACCTGTAAAAACTTCAGATAGGACAATGCTGAGGCCAACAACATCGTGGCACCAACAAGTTCCAGGCTTTCCTCAACTAGATAGTCTTTCAGACGGTATCGGACATCCATCATCTCAATACCTAGCTCTTCCTCCTTGTCAAGAATATTCTGATCTCCTAGCTCATAAAGCTCTCTCAGTTCACCGTCTCCCATTGAACCGGTTGCTTCGTATAGATAGTCTCCTATAACGTAGTTAACACTGGTTAAGTCTCCAGGACCAGAAATAAAGGCAGCAGAACCGTAGAAAACAAAGCCTACAGCCAGTATAACAACAGTCACGCGGCTTTGTCTAATATACTTCCCATACTTCAGAACCGCTACCAAAGGTATCAAACCGAGCATAACAAAGTAGAGCGTTTCAAGAAGGTTCAGTAAAACCCATTCAAAGGTTAGAAGGTTTCTCAAAACCAGATGCCTGATATCCAGAGAGTCCTCCAGAAACATTAGGAACCCTGCCACGGAAAAAAGACCCCAGAAAACAGATTCCTCTTTTCTGTCCTGTTCGTCCAGAACCTTGTAGAGATAGTACGAAACAGTTGAGAGTCCTGCAAGAAACAGCCATTGCAAAAGCTCTATAGGGCCTGCCTCTGTAAACATGAAGTCCCAGAAAACAGGTACTGTACGGCTCTGAAAAAGATCTCTCAGACCGTAAATATTTCTTACATCTATAAGGTACACGGCTATGTAGGATAAGAG
>LKMN01000022.1 GCA_001563875.1 Nanohaloarchaea archaeon B1-Br10_U2g1
ACCTCTTTTTTATAGTTTTCAGACTGCTGTCTCCTCTTTATTCTTAACAAGAGGGTCTATCTGTAGGATGACAGACATGTGTCGATGAGGTTCTGTAAGGCCCGGTTATCTCCAGCCATAACTCGTCGTCCCCTTCGTCCGGAAAGCTTTCTCCGGTGTTTAATGTCACGGTTTCTTGGGGATCGATCTCTACTAGTTCGGCCTGTTGAAGTGATTCATCTTCGAACTCCCAGCCTTCTCCACCGTTCAGTGGAGAGAAGTCTATAAACATCAAGACGTTTATCTGGTCCTCGTTCTGAAATATTAGTGGTATAGAACCGGTATTCCTTATGTTGACTAATAGGTCTCCATCCGAGTTTTCATAAGCATATTCTATATTAAGATCTGACTGAGCCTCTAACTCCGACATACGCATCTCGTCCTCGAAACTGCTCTGAACATCTTCCTGTACCGTTGTAATAAACGTGTATGCTGAAGCTGTAGCAGCTACACTAATTGTTAAAAGTAAAACTGTTGCAATTACAGGTGTTACTCCCTTACTGTTCATCTTTAGTTTTTTCAAACCTCTTGCGCAGCCTTTGCATTCTTTCAGAGCTTTCAAAGTCTCTGTCTCTGTTCCTGTTTGATTGAGCTCTACTGCCTAGACCTTGGTTTCTGTTGTTATCTCCGGCACCCTGTCTGTTGTTCTGTCCTCTCTGTTCCTGTTTCCGGTTGTTTCTGTTCTTCTGCTGGTTTCTGTTAAGTATCTGCTCTTTGTTTTCTGAGGTGTAAGACCTCTTAACACTTTTGTTAAGTTCCTGAAGGTTCTCTACAACCTCTTTGTTGGACTCTTTCATGTCCGCAGCAACATCCTGCATCTCATTTCCTACCGCGTCAGCGATTCTCGAGTGTACATCGCCTATAACTTCGCCTTCAAGATCAGCCTCTGATGCCTCGTTCAGTATATCCATGAACGAGTTCATATTGTCTACTACCTCATCCATCTTGTGTGTAAGGTCTTCTACAGAGTTCTTTAGTTCATGACTTGACTGGGTCATCTCATTGACAATCTTCTGATTCGACTTCATTATATCCAAGACATCTCTTACTAGGTCGTCGCTTCCTCCAACACCTCCGCTTTGATGTGCTTGTTTCTCAATATCGTCTAATCTTCTTTCTAGTTTTCTGATAGGTCCAACAGGCACTACTTCATAGTCCTCGTCGGCGTCACCAAGATTTACCTCGTCTTTCGTCATGTTTTGGGAGAACCTCCTCTATACACATTAAAGTATCCCTTCTCTCTTATTTATAACCTCGGAAAGGTTAAACATTCCGTTAGGAGGTATTGGCATCGAAAGAACAGTAGAATTCTAAAGCTGCAATAAAAATAGGAATAAAATGGGAAAAGGAGGTTTCTACATCATACCTCCCATTCCGCCCATTCCTCCTCCAGGCATACCTCCTGGAGGTGGTGCTCCTCCGGCTTCATCGTCTCCGCCTGAGAAGCCTGATGCGCTGATGACGTCATCGATTCTGAGAATCATCTCTGCTGCCTCGGATGCAGAGGTTACTGCCTGTGTCTTGGTCTGTTTAGGTTCGACTACTCCTTCCTCGTAAAGCTGTTTGGACTTTCCTGTTGTGACGTCGATTCCGGCCCATACTTCTCCTTCATCATGTCTGTTTCTGAGGTCGACTAATGTGTCGATTGGGTCGAAACCTGCGTTTTCGGATAGTGTTCTTGGAAGTACTTCTAGTGCGTCTGCGAATGCGTTGATTGCCAACTGTTCTCTTCCGCCTACACTGTCTGCGTAGTCTCTTAGTTCTTTGGCAAGTTCAACTTCTGTTGCTCCGCCTCCTCCTACTACTTTACCGTTTCGGAGTGCTGCGGATACTCCGCCGATTGCGTCTTCCATCGCTCTTTCGATTTCGTCTACTACGTGTTCTGTTCCTCCTCTGATCAGGATTGAGACGGATTTGGCTTCTGGACAGTCTTGTACGAATGTCATTGCGTCTCCTCCGATGTTTTTCTGTGTTACTGTTCCTGCTGTTCCTAGGTCTGCGGCTTCGATTTCGTTTACATCGGTTACGATGTTTGCGTCTGTTGCTTTTGCTAGTTTGTCCATGTCTCCGGAGGAAACTCTTCTTACTGCGAAGATTCCTTTTTTAGCTAGGTAGTGTTGTGCGATGTCGTCAATTCCTTTCTTACATAGGACTACGTTTGCGCCTGAGTCTTCTATGGAGTTAACCATTTCTTTGAGCTGTTCTTCTTCTTGTTCTACGAAGCTCTTCATCTGTGAAGGATCTGAGATGTTTATCTCTGCGTCGGTCTCTGTCTCTCTTACTTCGATAGGTGAGTCGATTAAAGCGATTTTGGCTTCTTCAATGGATTCGGGCATTCCTCCGTGGACTTTTTCCTTGTCAAGGATTACCCCTTTCACAAGTTCCGTGTCTTCAATGGTTCCTCCCTGGTTTTTCTCCAGTTTAACCATGTCTCTGTCTATTACAAATGAGCTGTCTTTCTCTTCTGCAACCCCTTCGATTGCTTCAACAGCGATTTCAGCCAGGTACTCTCGACTTGTTTCAGCGCTTTTACCGGTCATAGCTGTCATTGCAACCTTTTGAAGTGTTTCTGTATTGTTTAAGTCTACGTCTTCTGCTATGTCGTCAAGCACTTCTGTAGATCTTTCTCTTGCTAGCCTGTATCCTTTTGTGATTACGGTTGGATGGATTTCTTGGTCTAGAAGTTCTTCTGACTGTTTCAGCAGCTCTCCTGCCAGTACTACTGCTGTAGTTGTTCCGTCGCCTACCTCTTCTTCCTGTGTCTGTGCGACTTCTACCATCATTTTTGCTGCAGGATGGTCGAGATCCATCTCTTCAAGTATTGTTACGCCGTCGTTTGTCACTACTAAGTCTCCTACGCTGTCGACCATCATCTTGTCCATTCCTTTTGGTCCGAGCGTTGTTCTTACTGCTTTTGCCACGGTTTTACATGCTGCGATATTGTTTTCTTGAGCGTCTTTACCTGTTGTTCGTTCAGCGTCTTCTGACATTATGAAGACGGGTTGTCCACCTAATCCTACCATTGAGTTGTTTCACCTATTTTTTAATGACGTAAGTAAAAATATAAAAGGGTTTAACAGACGTCTGCAAAAAACTTGTTCTAACCGTTTAGCCCAGTTCTTTCTCAAGCTCCTCTCCAAGAATCTGTGAGACCTTTCCTCCGTCAGCATCAACCTCTGACATAACCGAGCCCATCAATGCGCCTTGAGCTCTCATCCCTTGGTCCTCAACCATCTCTTTGTTCTCTTCTAGAACGTTCCGGACCGCTTCCCTAATCTCGTCTTCAGAGCTTTTAGAGCTCACAAAGTTATCAATAACTTCCTCGGCAGGCTGTTCCGGCTTCTCAGCCATATCAGCCAATAAGTCCTCTATATCTCCTTTAGAGATCTTGTTGGAGTCAAATGATTTGAACAGTGTTTGGAACTGTTCCTCTCCCAATTCTCCAGTCTTCAATCCTTCAGATTCAAGCTTAGGAACTGTATTTACCAAGGTGTTCGCAACAACTTTTGAATCTGTTTCATCTCTAAACTTTTCGAAGGCCAGTAGTTTGTCGGAGTAGACTACCTGTGAAGCAAGCTGTTCTCCTATCTCCTCCGAGTATTTCTCCTCTCTTTCCTCAAGAGTGTCAGGAAGGTTTTCATCTATCTCCTTTATCTTCTGATCGGTTACCTCTACAGGAGGTACATCTGTCTCCGGATACATCCTTGCAGCTCCGGGTAAAGGCCGGGAATAACTTGTAGTAAAGTCTTGTTCGGCATTACGTGTCTCCTCAGGTACAACTCCTTTCAGAAGCAGTTCAGATCTCTTCTTAACCTCTTGCGCTGCTTTCTTCGCTTTTTCATGTTCTGCAGCTATTATGGCTATAACGTCTTCATCTTCCTTACTGAATATGTCGGCCAGCTCTTCAAACTCTTCCTCAAGACCGTAACCCGGTATATCTTCATCCGTATGGATTATACCTTTAGGTCCTTGGCTCTTAGCATAGTCTACAAGCTCTTTAGCCACGTATCTTTCTCCAGATATTTTCTGTTTCATCTTCTCTGTCATTCCAGGGATTTTTAATGCATAGACTGCTCCGTTGTTCTCCAGTACGGTTGAAACAATCTGGTTGTCTGTATCCTCAAATACGTGTGTTACGTTGTCTCCTACAACTTCTTTCTCTTCCAAGCTTTTTCCGAGCTCTACAAGGTTTTTCTGTCTTTCGACCTCAAGCTCAATCAGTTTATCGATATTTCTTACGTCCTGAAAACCTTTGATCTCTACACGGGCACCTTCCTCTATAGAAACGTTTACATCCTGTCTTATGGTTCCAAGACCTCTACGTACTTTACCGGTGCTTCTAAGAAGCATCCCTATCTTTTCAGCGACTTCTCGGGCGTGTTCAGGGCTCTTTATGGATGCGTCTGTACCTACTTCGATTAAGGGAATACCTAAACGGTTGAGATCGTACACAGCTTTTTCCGAGTCTCGTGAATGGATGCCTGCAGACTCTTCCTCAAGCTCTATATCCTCTATACCTACTTTACCTGTCTCTGTCTCCAGCTCTCCTTTCAGGCCTACCATGGATGTTCTCTGGAAGCCGGAGGTATTCGATCCGTCTACAACCATCTTACGCATAACCTGGATCTCTCTCGGTACGTCCGCATCAACCATTCTTGTAAAGGTTAAGGCGATATCCAAAGCTTCTCCATCCATTTTTTGCGGTGGCTCTTCATCCAGCTCAACCAAGCAGTTGTTTCTTTTGTAGTAGTTGTAGACGTATTTTCTCGATTTCTGCTCTTCTTTTTCAGCGGCCTGATCTCTTTCACCGCTTTCGCCTTTAACAGCTCTCAGGTATCTCTCAACATTTGAATCGGCAGCTTCGTCCCTCAAATCTATAGGACAGTTACAGAAAAGCTTGGTATCGGTTGAAATCTGTTGATGGATCTCTATTCCGCATTTAAATCCTAGTTCTTCGTAATCCGTTTTTCCGTCTTCCATAAAAAGAATCTGTTGGTCCAAGTTTTTAGTATACTACCGGTTCCTAATATTAAAGAAGTGTCTCCACTTTATCTTCAAGTTCTTTCAGCGAGTCACTATCATTCACGATTATATGGTCTGCTAGAGCCATTAGTTTACCTGTACCGTTCTCTATCTCTCTCAGGTCTCTCTCATGGAACTCCTGTCCATGTATGTCCTCTTCTCTCTGACGTTCCTCACGTCTCTCCTTACGAGTACTCCTTGAGGCCCATACAGAGATTACCTGTATTTCTTCCCCGGTTTCGTCTTCGAAAACCTGTTTTTCCGACCATCCGCGCATACCGGTTATAACTATCCTCTCTTTCTCTTCCATCACTTCTTCCAAGTAAGGCAGTGAGAGCTGTGCTATAGCACCCATACCGTGTTTGTCTCTTAAAGAGTTCACGAACTCTCCCGTGTTTCCGGTGCTGATACCTCTTCTCTCCATCTCTATCCGGACAACATCACCCATATCAAGTACCGTGAAACCTCTCTCCGACATTATTTCAGCCACGGTTGTTTTGCCGGATAAGGGCATTCCGGTTACGCCATATATTTCAGAAATCTTTTCACACCCTTCTTATCCTGTTTAACCTCTTCTGTTATCAGTGTTTTAGCAACCCGGTACTCTGTAAAGTCGTCTATATTCTCAACATCTATCCCAGCCATTCTAAGAGTCCTCATAGGGTTATCAAGCTCTATACCCTGGTCGTAAGCCTCACATAACGCGTACTCTTTCAGTATGTCTTGAAGCCTCTGTGTGTTCCCGGATTCGAGAAACATCTTCGCTTTCTTATCGAATTCGTCTAACTCGTGTTTACTCATGATACAAGGACCTTTCCGTTACTTCGCCCCCTATATCCTTTGTGAAAAGCTGTTCTGCCTGTTCCAGGCTTTCGGAGTTCCCCAGACTCCACATCAGTTTCACATAGGCTAGCTCAGGATGCATATCCTTCGCCTCGATTACACCTGCATCCTTAATCTTTAAACCTGCATCGTATACATCCATGTCGATCCGTCCGTTTATACACTGAGAGGTCATAACCACTAGACAGTTCTCTGCAAGTTCCTCAACCTTTTCAAGTATCTTTTCATGGTGTTCAGTCTTGCTGTCGAAACTGTTAACCGGCATATGACCTAAACCGGTTCCCTCGATTATTACACCGTTGTAGTCTTGTTCTATAAGGAAATCTATTTCTTCCACGGTCATGCCGGGTCTTACTTTAATGAAGCCTACGTTAGAATCGATATCAAGATTTTTGACATACTCTGCGTCCCTTCTAGTATCTTCAAACTCTACAGTATCTTCCTCATAGTTTACAGATCCTAAAGCCTCCCTATTAACAGATTTGAACGCATCTCTTCTTGAGGTATGCATTTTTCTGGCTTTGGAGCCTGGTAGAACTGTACAGGTGCTGTCGTCTGATGTTTCGTGCATGCATACACCTATACCATTGAATTCTGTTTCCGTAAGGAACTTTGCGGCGGAGTAAAGGTTTATTGCGGCGTCGCTGCTCGGTCTATCCGAAGATCTCTGTGAACCAACCAGTAGTACTCCTGTATCGATGTTCTGAAGCATAAAGTTCAGTGCGGCTCCTGTATATCCAAGGGTGTCTGTACCGTGCCCGATTATTATTCCGTCGTAACTGTCTTTTACACTGTCAATCTTCTCTGCTATATCTCTCCAGTGACCTGGCTCCATATCCTCGGAAAGCATCTGAGCTATAACTTCAGAGTGGACGTTACAGATCTCGGTGAGCTCAGGATACATCTCCACTAAATCTTCCGGATCGAAAGCCGGTTTCACGCCACCTTCTTCGTAGCTTACACGCGATGCGATCGTTCCTCCGGTATGAAGTACAAGTATATCCGGCTTATCTTCAGAGTAAGGTATATCCGTCTTCTCTACTTCTTCCTGTTCTTTTTTTTCCAGTAGTTCAAGCTCCTCGGGTTCAAGACCAAGGTTGTAACCGCTATCAAGCTTCAGTATCACGGTTTCTGTACTGCTTTTATCGGGTTTAGGCATTAGAACGCCTTCGAAACCGTTTACGTTTACACGGTCTCCGACCTCTATATCTTCCTGTTTCAGAAGACTCTGGATTTCACTGGAGTACATAATAGAACCTGTTCAGTTCTAAAAACTTAAGAAAGTGTTACCGGTGTTTCTAGTTCTCGAGAACTCTTATAGCTAGGAAGTCGGCTCCCGAATACAACTGGAACATTACCTGGTAGCTCATACCGTTCTCAGACTCGATGTTTGCGAAGACATCTCCACGTGCCTGGTTGGATCCAAGCTCCTCCGCATACGTGTAGCCGTCTCCGTAAGAAGATTCGAACTCTTGGTTAAGCTCTATCTTGTAGTCGATATCCACTTCGCCGCCGTCCTCCAGCTCGTAATGAGTAATCAGTTCTGAAGTGTTTATACTTTCCATACTGTCCTCAGAACCTATCTTCTGTATGCAGGCTTCCATCCTGTCGTTCGACATCATGAAACATTCCTCTCCATCAACCTCGTCCTCTTCCACAGATGTAACCGCGTTACTTGCAAGTGTGACCGCGCCCTGCTCCGTACTGGTCTGAGGCGAGATTATATCGCTTCCTGTCTCCAATGCATACCTGAAGCTGTTGTCACTTTCATCAACATGGAAATCTCCACGGTCAAAATCAAGGTTCAAAGTTCTTGTGGAGCCTTCTCCTTCAGAGGCAACCGAACGTATACTCTCATCAGCACTGTTCAAGAAAGAGATACTGCTCTCTACAGCTGCACCATCTCTCATCTCCTCTATAGCAGGGCCTGAAACATCAAGAACGATACCGGTCGATACCACAGTAACACCTACAAGCGCTACAGCGGTCACGATATCAGAGGCTCCTTTCATCCCTATACTATTGAACGGTTAGCCTGTATAAGTATCTTGCCGGACAAATCCCTCTCCTTCGTAACGGTATTGCACAAGTATGAAACGGTTGTCATAAACGGTTAAGGACTCTGAAAACTCATCCGACTCAACCTCAACACTGTAACCTTTGGAAGGCTCAAAAACAGTTTTTTCAACAGTGTCAGAACCTAGATTGAAGGAGTAGGACTCGCCGTTCACATCTATCTGTAGCTCTTCTTCCTCGTTACCGAAGTTGCCTGCGTAAACGTTGAAATCTCTGTCTTCTCTCTCCCCGAGGACAACAGTGTAGGAAACCGTGTTACCGACGGCGGCAGCCGGGTTGCGGTGTCTGAAGCTGAAGATTTGGAAGTTATGCATGAAGCTTTTTCCTGAAAACTCTTCCGAGATAATTTTAGACTGTTGTGGGACCGAGGACTCGACATCCTCGAAGATATTCTCCTGTGTCTCCGGCTCCGAAAACTCCATAACACTGAAACTCAGTACTATAAGCGATAAACCGAACAGTACAAGCCCGGCAGCCATCATCTGACCTTTCAACGCCACAGGTAGACATTCACCTC
>LKMN01000011.1 GCA_001563875.1 Nanohaloarchaea archaeon B1-Br10_U2g1
CAGGATATGCCTTAATTTTCGGCCTAGCCTTAACAAGTTCTATAGCTTCTAAGACCGGAAATAAAATGGAAGAGAGCTTGAAGGAGTCTCAAAGTGGTTTTTAGATCAACGTTTACTCCTCATCTTTTAACATTTTGTAAACCATAACGAATCTATGGTAGGTCGGGCGGTTTGGGGTCGCCTCTTTCCGGAAAACCTCGTTATGCCGGAGCCATCAACCAGAGAGCGGCGTTCTGTCCAGGTTTCAGTTCCTGGATGGATTGCTGACGGTCCGTCCTCCGGGATACTGCATGGTGTGAACCGGGTCAGGCCTTGACGGGAGCAGCCCTAAGCATCAAGTAGTATGTTCGGAGGGTGGCGGACCTGAGATCTTTCAGGAGTCTCTGAGCTTGGAGAGACGTCCACCTCTGGGAACCTCTACTTTTAACAACCCTGTCTGTATTACATTTTCTCTGCTTTAGACCATTTTAGCCAATATTGTATTACAATCTCTTGAGGAGGGTTTAATTTACAACTTTAACGACACCATAGACATATGTGATAACTCATTGATCTATGTTTACGGGACTTCTCACGTCTCTAAAGAAAGTCTGGAGCTTGTGGAAGAGAAAATAAACGAGCATAATCCCGACATAGTTGCTTTAGAGCTAGACCGTCTACGTCTAAAATCGCTGATAAATGATGAAAGAAGTATGTCCGGACCAGTATTCATAAAGCTTATACAGAAGTTTCAACAGACCATAGGAAGGAAAACAGGTGTAATGCCCGGAGAAGAGATGCTATACGCATACAAAAAGGCGGTTGGAGAGGACCGCGACATAGCTCTTATAGACCAAGACGTGAGAAACACTGTTAGAAAGCTGAAAGCTGTACATTTAACGGAGAAGATAAAAGTAGGTGCCGGACTTCTACTAGGCTTCGTATCCCGGAACAAGTTCAATATCTCAGAGATACCTGAGGAAGAGCTTATAGATGAAATTCTATATGAGATGAGCTTCAAATTCCCCGGCCTTTATAGAGTTCTAGTAGAGGAACGGAACAGATATATGACAAAGGCTCTGAGACAGTTACAGGAAGAAAATCCTGACCAAACCATAGTAGCCTTTGTCGGAGCAGCTCACAGGAAGGCTATTGAGAACGAACTTGAGGGTATGCGGTAACCTCTGTTCTAAGAAGTTTTTAACTCTCGGAACCTATTAACCATTTAATGACCGACTTCGAGAGAGAACTAGTAAATGCATTCAACCAGTTCTTCAATCAGGAAAAGATCCAAGGCATAGCACATAGGAAGAAACAGCACCGTTTCTCCAGCCAGTTGTGCGACGTACTTGTTGACTCTCCTCACGAAATGTTTTACCTGGCCATAGAGAATAAGTCGGTTAAAACATCATCAACAAATAAACTATACTTCTCGCAGCATTTCTCCGAAAGTTCCGGCGGCCACCAGGTAGAGAGAATTTCTAACTTCCTAGACAGATCTGGACGCACAGGTTTCCTAGCAGTAGAGCTTAAGAGAGGGCGCGGACGTTCTCGTAAAGCCTATATGGTTCCTTGGCAGACTATCCGTAGTAGGTTCGAAAGTAACGAGACCGGTATCCATCTCGATAAGATACAAGAGTATCCTGAGGTCTTGAGAGACTCAGAAAGTTATTCTGTCGCAGAAATATGTCAGAATCTAGAAATTTAGACTATCTTTAAACCTTTTAGATTATAAAGCAGTTAACATGGAACCATTCAAACCTGACATAGAAGAGCTGAACCATTTCGTTGTAGCCGGACTTGTAACGGCTGCAGCACTCACAGCTTATCACCAGTCAGTGGAGTTTATCTCTGTCGGCTCCTATCTGCTTATAGGCTTTCTGGTAATTCTTGCAAGAGAGCTAGGTCAGAGGACTATTGCACAGTGGATGCGTGGAGACACAGAGTTACATCTCTCTGTTAAGGGTTCTATAGTCACTATTATAGGAGGCATAATAGCTGTTATAACTCAGCTGCCCGTGATACTGCTTTTCCCTGTTTACAACTCTTATTCTATGAAAAGTTATGAGAACTGGGAGAAAAGTATCAACGCCATGTGGATTAAAAGAGAGATGCAGATAATAACCGGAGGGCTTATCGCGTTATTCTTAGGATGGTTTATCTCACTCCAACTAGGATACACAGCTGCTGCACAGGCATTCGCTCTATTTGCGCTGTTCCAGTTACTACCTTTCGACTATCCAAGTATACCGACCGGGAAGCTTGACGGAGCAACAATACTAAGATTCAACAGTTTCAGGTGGCTTGTGTTTTTCGCTCTTGCGCTTATCGCATTAGCCCTGGTATGAACCAGACTGTTTTTATTCAAGCTTAGGTAAGTCGGAGTTATGCCTAAGATCAGTGTCGGCAGAGACAAGAAGGATAGAGAGGAGTACGGTCTTAAGGGCACCGGTATAATAGGAAGACATCTTGTAGGAGAAAAAGAAGAAGCACATAAAGCAAACCCTATCTACTTCGATCTAGCTCGCCCTCACGTAATGGGAGTATTTGGAAAACGAGGAACAGGTAAAAGCTATTCTCTCGGCACTATAGCCGAAGAACTGCAGACCACAGATATCTCCAACAACCTTTCAACCATTATAATTGATCCTATGGGAATCTACTGGTCAATGAAGAGGCCTAACGATCGCTCAATAACCGTTCTAGAAGACTGGGATCTAAAACCAGCAAACTTTGATGCGAAAGTATACATACCCGAAGGGAAGACACAAGAGTTTGAAGAGAAAGAGATGCCTTACGACGACACATTTACGTTAAAGCCCGGAGAGCTTACAGCACAAGAGTGGGCGATGGCATTCAACATAGATATATCTTCAGAAAGAGGAATACTTCTCGAAAGAGTTGTATCAAGACTTGAAGACAGTTACGGAACAGAGTACAGAATAGACCATATAATAGAAGGTATAAAGAAACTAGATTTCTCTGAAGAAGCTACAGACGGACTGGTAAACCGTTTCAACGCTGCTAAAGACTGGGGAGTTTTCGGAGAAGAATCGTCACTTGAAAAATTCACCACACGAGGAGAACTTTCCATAGTTGATGTATCAGTATTTGGAGAGCTTTCATCAGGATGGTCCGTAAGATCGCTTATAGTGGCGCTGATGGCTAAGAGAATTCTAAAAGAACGTATGAAGGCTCGTAGAATAGAAGAGATAGACGAGATGCAGAATATCTCGGAGAACGAGATGCCTATCACATGGATGTTTATAGATGAGGCTCACGAGTTTCTTCCAGCAAACGGCAAAACACCTGCTTCAGATCCATTACTCAAATGGGTAAAGATTGGTAGGGAGCCAGGAGTCTCATTGGTGCTGGCTACACAACAACCCGCTAAACTTCATCCGAACGCGCTTTCACAGTGCGACATAGTTCTTTCACACCGTCTAACCGCTAGACAGGACATAGAAGCCCTAGGAGAGATAATGCAGACCTATATGAGGCACGATATCAAGCACTACATAGATGCCTTACCGGACATGCCCGGAACAGGTTTGATACTCGACGACAACTCAGAAAGAATATACCCTATACAGATGAGGCCTCGTAAATCCTGGCACGCAGGAGGAACACCGGATGCATTCGACGAATGAACTTTTACCAGGAATCTTTCCTCCTTACACTGTAGAAGAAAGACTTATACAGCTTCTTAACGCTCCTGTAGAGCAGCCTGAACTATTAACAACCCTGCTACCAATAATTATCGGTTTCATAGTGATAGAACTCTACTTCGGCAAACATAAGACTGAAGAGTTAGGATGGAACACATCCGTTGGTAACGCCATAATCTGGGTCACCACAGGCCTTTCAGTTCTTATAACTGAGGACCTAGGTCAGGGAGAACAGTTCCTTATCTACTCCTTGATCCTTTTAGGGGTTTTTGTCGGATATATGAACTTTTTCCATAAATGGTCTTCAGAAATAGCCTTTACCGTTTCTTCCGCAGGAATAATCTACTCTTTCGCCTATATAGCAGTCGTTATAGCTAAAACAGATATACCTGTCAACGAGACAGTATTAAAAGCCAGTCTTGTATTCATAGTTGGCGTGAATATATTCTTCAAGATCGTGAAATGGCTCGAACCACCTTCACGAGACGATCTCAGGTTCTAAATATTTCCGAGTTTTATCAAGTTTCAGTACGTACAAGTATATTAGATGGAATTTCTCAAGACCGATAAAATAGAATCTAGAGCATACCAAGAAGTTATAGCTGCCTCCGCCATAAAAGAGAACACATTAGTTGTGCTTCCAACAGGTCTCGGTAAAACTGTTATAGCTGCAATGGTGTCAGCCAAAAAGCTCGAAGAAGGTAAGATACTTTTCTTAGCTCCTACAAAGCCTTTGGTCGAACAGCATCTCAGAAGTTTCAAAGACTTTGTTGATATTGAGAGAGACCAGATGACTATCCTGACAGGTAAGACTCGTCCAAAACAGAGATACAAGCTATGGAACGAGAAAAAGGTCTTCTTCGCAACACCTCAAGTGGTTGAAAACGATCTAATCGCCAACAAAGTCCCTGTGGACGATTTTTCAATGGTGATATTCGATGAAGCTCACCGTGCAACAGGAGAGTACAGTTATGTGTTCATAAGTGAAAAGATGAGCTGTCATAAACTGGCTTTAACAGCTTCGCCAGGAGGCACAAAGCAAAAGATAATGGATGTAAGCGATAAGCTGGAGATAGAGAACTTTGAGGTCCGTACACGTGACGATCCTGATGTAGAACCCTATGTAGAGGAACGTGATATCGACTGGATACATGTAAGCCTTGACAACCGTTTTGAGAAGGCTAAAGAAGGTTTCGAAAAGAGTTACCGCAGCCAGCTCAAACAGTTAAAGAAGCTCGGACAGATATCATCAACTTCTAACGTTCATAAAGGAGACCTCCTTAAGATAAGAGGTAAGATCGGTTCCAAACTTTCTAACTCTGACGATCCCAAACTCTACAAGTCGATCTCAGTTGTCGCCACAGCATTGAAGATCTCACAAGCATTAGAGCTTCTTGAGACGCAAGGAGTATCTCAGTGCTACAGCTATATCCAGAGATTAGAAAAAGATGATTCTAAAGCAGCTAAGAGAGCTTTGGGCAACGAAGATTTTCAGAGCGGTAAGAGTATGATCGAGTTCCTAAAGAAGAAAGGTGAAGAACATCCCAAAATGGACAAGTTGAGGGATTTAATTGGAGACATGGACGAAGATGAGAAAGCCTTGGTTTTCACAGAATACCGTGAATCAACTGAGAGGATTGCCGAAGAACTTAACACCGAAGGACTGAATGCTGTAAAGTTCATAGGGCAGCAGGGCGAGAAAGGTATGAGCCAGAAGAAACAGGCTGAAGTACTCAAAGCGTTTGGAGAAGGAAAGTTTAACGTTGTGGTTTCCACGAGTATAGGCGAAGAAGGACTGGATATTCCGGCTGTTGACTACGTGGTTTTCTACGAACCCGTTCCTTCAGGAATACGTGATATTCAGCGTTCAGGACGTACCGGTAGACAGGAAGCCGGTAAAGTTTATGTACTTATAGCGGAAAATACTAGAGACGAAGGTCACTACTGGAGCGCCCACCATAAAAAGAAGAAGATGAACAAGGTGTTGAACGAGCTGAAAAACGAAGAACGGGAAACAAACAAACAGAAAACTTTGGACGGATACAGCCAAGAGGAGAACGACATAGTAATCATAGCTGATGATAGAGAGAACTCCGTATCTAAAAAACTGTCAAAACTAGATCTAACAGTCAGAAAGAAGAGACTGGATGTCGGAGACTTCTTGGTCTCAGAAGAAACAGCTGTAGAAAGAAAAGCCGACTCAGACTTTGTGGACTCTCTTGTCGACCAGAGACTTTTCGAACAGATACAGGAGCTTGGACAGTTCGAAAACCCCTTGCTCATCATAGAAGGAGAAGATCTTTACTCCCATAGAAAAATACATCCTAACGCTATAAGAGGGGCTTTAGCGTCAGTGACTGTTGATTACGGGATACCTATAATATGGACAGATAATGAAGATGGTACAGCCGATATGCTGAAAACCTTAGCAAAACGAGAGCAGGAAGAAAAAGACAAAGAAGTTGCCATAAGAGGAAAAACCAGTCCTAAATCAAGCGAGGAACTTCAAAAGTTTGTAGTGGCAGGTCTACCTAGTATAAACACAAAACTGGCTGAGAGACTGCTGGAAAAGTTTGGGTCGATAGAGGAAGTATTCACTGCTTCAGAGAGTAAGTTGAAACAGGTCGAAGGTATAGGAGAGAAAAAGGCTGGTAAAATCCGAGACCTAGTAAAAAAAGATTACAATGAGTAAAAAACCATTGATTATAGGTATAGACCCAGGAAATACTTCTGCTGTTGCTGGCTTCAACTTCAATGGAGAACTGGAACTTCTTGAAAGTAGAAAGGAGTTTCCTTCTGATGAAATAATTAGAAGAATTATTGAAACAGGACTACCTGTTGTTGTCGCCTCCGACAGGAAGAATATGCCTTCAACCGTTGAAAAAATAGCTCAGTCAGTGGGGGCCAGAAAGTTTGAGCCTTCAGAAGATCTCAGTACCGGAAGAAAAGAAAAGATGGGTGAAGGAGATAACTCGCATGAAATAGATGCGTATGCATCAGGACTCTACGCCTATAATTCGTTAAGAAGGAATATAAGAAAAGTCAAGAAGCTTTCTGAAAAAAGTGATAAGGATTTAGAGGAAGTGGCTAGAAGATATTTTTCCTCAAACAGGTTAGGCGACAACCTTCAGGAACAGAAATAATACTATCGGACTTCTATAAACTTTCAGATGCTTGAAAAAATAGACGAGCATAGACTTAGGAAAACCTCTGTATTCGTATTAAAGCTTATGTTAGCAGGCCTGATATTTCGATTAGTCATCTTTTTAGACCCTGATACTTACGTCTTGCAGAGCTACTTAGCGGAGCTTACAAAACAGGTTGTAAACATATTAGGATTAAACCTTGAAAGATCGGGCATCACATTGGTAGGTAGCGAAAAATCTTTCATAGTTGTGAGAGACTGTCTAGGCTGGAAATCTATTTCAGTATTCATAGCTCTGGTATTTGCATCAACAAGAAACATCTTGGAGCAATGGAAGATAATCTTAATAGGCATACTAATATTATCAGCTGCTAACTTATTTAGAGTGATTTCTACAGTCTACCTCAGTTATATTGGCTTGATATCTTTCGATATAATACACAGTTTTCTCTGGAGATGGGGTCTCACACTAACGGTTCTAGCTATCTGGTATATCTGGCTTAGAAGTTTGGAACTCTAGCCCTAACACCTAACAAACCTTTAAGTAGTAGAAAATAGAAACCGTAGATATGAGTAAGTTTAGCAGTAAAGGAATATCGCCTTTAATTGCGGCTGTTCTACTTATCGCCTTTACAATGGCAATAGCCTCTATCTTTGCACAGTGGGCTCCACAGCTTATGGACGATGCTACTGGAGACACACAGGAGAGAGCTGCAGAGATACAAGACTGCACACAAATCCAAATGGAGATAGTTGACGTAGATGACGAAAACGAGACTGCTCAAGACGTAACAGTACGTCAAACCGCGGGAAGTGCAGGAGCAGGACTAGTATCCGTATCTTGGTTCTATGATGATGGCGGCCCTGTTCAAGAGACAACTTTCCTCGGTGAAGACGATGACTTCATCGAAGATAATACTGATGAAGAAGATCCAACCCGAGACGACTTGTCTGACGAAGACTTCCAGGAGATGCTTGACAACAATCCAAGAGACAGCATCACACTAACACCTGACGAAGATGAGGTTGGAAACACCCTCGAACAAGTCTCATTGGATCCAGTGGACTGTGAAGGCGCAGGAACTACATCTTGGTCGCGATAAGAAGTTTAGGGTTCAAATCCCGAGCCATTTTTTATTTTTATCTACACCCATTGTTTTTTATTCTAGCAGCTGTAACCTCAACCTATGTCAGACGGTGTTTCTGAAGAAGTTAGCAAACAAAAGCTAGAAAGAGAGCTTCAGGGAATAGAGGACGCCATAAGAGATCTTGAAGACCGCACAAAGCAGCTCGAAGACAGAGACATGATGGCTCAACTAGAGACTATGTCAGTTGAGGAGGAGGTACAGGAGGTTGAAGAACTTCTCAATCATATGGGGCGTGAGGAGCTTGAAAAACGTCTGAACATGGTAGAACAGATCAAGCAAGAGTACCAAGAAGGAAAGGTGCACGAGAAACTAGAGTATTTATATCAACAGATTAAAGATTTGAGAGAACAGGATTTTGATACTGCTCCGGACAAGACCTCCCCTAATATTGAAAATAGGCTTGAAGAACTTGAGGACAGAATATCGAATCTCAAGTCTCAACCAAGAAAAGAAATGCCTAAAAAGTACAAGAAGGCTGTTCGTTCCAACTACAATAAGATTAAAGAGATAGAAAAGAACCTCAAGACAGAAGAAGATGTTGGGAGCGTTGAGAAACGTTTAGAAGCTATTGAAGATTTAGAGGACAGAATAAGAAATCTAGAAGGTAAGGAAACAGTTGTTGTAGAAGATTCAGGAGAGACGGAAGATATTTCACATATAGAGTTTGATCTGAAATCTATCAAGTCCAGACTTTCCTCTATTGAGAAAAACGATATTTCGGGCAGGATAGATAGTACAGATCTTAAGGACCTGAGAAGACGTATTAAAAAACTTGAAAAAAGTTCAAACAATTCAAAAGAATTTGAAATATTTAAAAACGACATAGAACAGCGCTTACGA
This sequence comes from Nanohaloarchaea archaeon B1-Br10_U2g1, assembly GCA_001563875.1. Taxonomy (GTDB): domain Archaea; phylum Nanohalarchaeota; class Nanosalinia; order Nanosalinales; family Nanosalinaceae; genus B1-Br10-U2g19. The sequence goes on from LKMN01000011.1 coordinate 8,781, forward strand.
GAGATTAAGGATCAAACTATATCTGAAAACGATCTTCATGACGAAATAGATGATTTAGACGAGAGAACAAATCGGAAAATAAGAAAAATAAGTAGTGAGCTTGAAAGAGCAGTTAATAATGGAGAGAAACGTATAAAGAGTCTTGAGGAACTTATAGATGAGGACCTGTTAGAGGATTTGTACGCAGCAGAGGAAGATCTATCTGAACGTATAGACACACTCATGACTATAATACTAGATAACCAAGATCAGGTTGAAAGAATTGATCAAAAAGTAGACAGGTTAAAGGATGAAAAACCAGATAAGCTGGAGTCAGAAGTAAGAAAGCTGGAAAAAGAGATATCTGAAATTAAATCTAAGAGCAAGAATACTAATTCTAAGGAAGAAAGAGTGCCAGCGAACGAACTAGAAAAGTTAGAGGACGAAGTATCTGAACTGAAAAGTAAGCAAAACACCGAACTAGAGGAGAAGATCGATAATCTTGTAGAACATGTTCTATCAAATCAGGAGAAGATACATGACTTAAGACAGAAGATAGAAGATGATAGTAGTAGCCAGAAGACTTCAGACACAAAAGACATAACCATAATAAGCTAGATTATTAAGATCAGCCAGTTGAATCCTCCTCCAAATAGCATCGTTATAAGTAAGGCAACTGGGAATACAGGTACGAACCTTACACCTTCTCTTATCTCAACACTTTCGGCTTCAATATCCTCTATCTCTTCCTCTGTTATACCTTTCACGACGCCTCCTTTCTCTTCTTCACGAGCCAAAACCTCTCCTCCTTCCAGCTCTGATACAGGCACTGTTTGTCTCATAAGTCCGTCCTCAATATTTTTCAGCAGTCTATAGAGAAAGATGAAAGAGACCAGTATGAAGAAGTATAGAAAGCCATTGAAGCTTCCTGTATAAATACCTGAAACCGAGATCAACATAGCCCCAAGTATTTCTAGCGATATCCTAAACTCTTGTTCCTTAATATCTCTATAGGTTGTTCTCCAAACCTTTCTATGCTTTAACGACTTATAGAATGCAAAGCCAAGGGTGTATAGAAAACCGACAATCATTATATTAAGGAAAAGATTTACCGGATAGGCTAAATCCGGGCCTGCAAGACCATAAGGCGCCGCAAAACCAAGAACACTCATTGCGAAAGCATCAGCACCTCCCCAAACACCTAGGAAATATAATGCCCAGCCATATATGGAAAAGGCTATTCCAATACTTATAGACCATACTAGAGGATCGCCCAGAGCTTGGAACCAAGTCATAGGTGAGTTGAAAAGTACTGTAAAACTGATTAGTGTCTCAAAATCTATACCTTGGGTATAAGATGCCGCTAAATGAAGTAATAGACCGCCTAAAACCCCTATAACCGGGAAAATATCCGGAACCTCTGTAGTCTTAAGATCGGATATAGCAGCTATGAAAAGTACGGAAAAAGCTAGTGCATAAGACAGAGTCAACAACATGATAGTCTTTAAAATCGAATGCAGTTATAACTATACTGTTAAATAATGGGAGATGACTGGCAAGACCTTGTTATAGAGACTGGGGTCGACACCCTTCTAGACTACCTAGCGGAGAACGATCAGGCTTCCGCATCAAAGATATCGGAAGATCTAGGTGTATCAGAGTCAAGAATTAAAGGGTGGTCGAAATCACTCGAATCCAACGGATTTATAGAGAGAACTTATTCTGCTAGAAAAGGTCTTGTACTAAGATACACAAGAAATAATAAGCAGGAGATCGATGAAAAGCTGGAAGAGGTTAAGGAAGAAGTAGACAAAGAGGCAAAGAAAGCCCAGAAAGAGATAAAGTCAAGAGGCTCCAAGATTCAGGAGAAGAAGAAAGAACTTGTAAAGTTAACAGAGAAGATAGAGAAGAATAGAGAGGACGAAGAAGAAATAAAAAACAGGCTTAAAGAACTTGAGGAGCTGGAAGAAGAAATTGAAGAAAAACTTTCGAAAGAAGAAGAAAGAAGAGAAAAAGTCCATTCTGAAACTGTAGAGTTACTGTCAAGAATCGATAATACCCTTGAACGCATAGAAGAGGCTGAAGAACAAGCAGAAAGATTTGATTCAAAATCGGAGGAGTTAAGAAAGAAACTAAAGGCATTGAAAAAACTTGAAAAACATTCAGATTCTGTAGAAGAGTTAGACAAAGACTTGAAGGATTTAAACGAGACACGAAACGAGGCAGGAACAATATTTGCTTCTTTCAAGAAAAAAATATCTGACATATTTGGCTCAGATACAGAAAAATACAGCTATATACTTTCAAAGCCTGTAGAAGACGTAAAAGAGCACATCGACGAAAAAGAAGACCTAGACTACGAGAAGCTACTGAAGGCTGAAGAGAACGGTAAAAACCGTAAGACAGTAAAAAGCTACATAAAGAGAGTTAAAAATGACTGAAGAATTAAAGGAAGAATACCAGGTAGAAGCTGATGGAGTACCAGCCAACATTGAGATTGTGGATCTTGAAGACGAATATGTACTAAAATACCGTGTCAGTAGACCTGAGATACCTACTGCAACAGAAGCGGTTCTCGACGATTTAAAAGAAAAAGTGGTTAAACAAGTTAAACTATCTACAGAGGAATTTGTAGACTCCAAAGCATTACAAGATGTTAAAGAAAAGTTTACAGATGAGGCTTTAGACCTCCTGGACGAAGAGCTACCGGAAACCAGTGAGGACACCAAGAGAATCTTGATAGGAAATCTTATACATGAGATGCTTGGCCTCGGAGACTTAGAGATACTGTTAGACGACGAGAATCTCGAGGAGATGGTAGTTAACGGTAGTGATGACTCGGCATGGGTGTACCACAAAGAGTACGGCTGGTTAAGAACCAATATTACGTTCCGTGACGAGGACGAAATTTACAACTACTCGTCTGAAATCGGAAGGAGAGTCGGTAAAAACATTTCATCTCTACAGCCGCTTCTAGACGCACATCTACCCTCCGGAGATAGAACAAACGCTACTTTGTACCCTATCTCTACTCAAGGGAACACCATAACAATCAGAAAGTTCGCTAGAGATCCCTGGACAATAACAGATTTCATAGAGAACGGCACCATAGACAAAGAAGTAGCAGCATTTCTCTGGCTATGTTTACAGTACGAATTAAACGTAATAGTTTCAGGAGGTACAGGAGCAGGTAAAACATCTCTGCTCAACGTTTTAATGCCGTTCATACCTCCTAATCAAAGAGTATTATCTATTGAAGATACAAGAGAAGTTTCCTTACCAGAGTTCCTTCACTGGGTTCCCTTGACGACTCGAGAACCTAATCCAGAAGGTAAGGGAGGGGTATCAATGCTCGACCTACTTGTAAACGCTCTGCGTATGCGTCCCGACCGTATACTTGTAGGAGAAATCAGGAAGAAGAAGCAGGCAGAAGTCCTCTTCGAAGCTATGCATACAGGACACTCAGTATATTCCACACTTCACGCGGACACTGCCGAACAGACTGTTCGTAGGCTTGTAAATCCGCCAATAGATGTTCCCCAGACCATGGTTGATGCTGTAGATGTTAACGTGGTAATGTTCAGAGATAGACGTAGAAACTTCCGTAGAGCAATGGAGGTAGCAGAAGTAACTGAAAACAATGAGGACGAGCTTAAAGCAAGAGTCCTGTATGAATGGAACTCCCAAAACGATAAGACAGAGAAAAAGAGAGAATCCGAAGCCATCTTCGAGACCTTGAAGCTTCATACAGGGATGACTAGAGAGGAAATGGATCAAAATATAGAAGATAAGAAAAAGATTTTAGAATGGATGATAGAGAACGAAGTCAGTACTGTAGATGGAGTGGGGAGTATCGTTGCAGAGTACTACTCAGAGCCAGAGAAGATAGTGAAAATGGCTGAAGAGGAAGAGGATCCCAAAGAACTTTACTGATCTTCTCTCATCCACTTAGGAGGTATACATATAGCCGTCTCATAGTTCTGCCATAGAGCTCCGAACAGGAACAGTGCCATATACGCAACAAGCAAGTCCTGTAAGAGGTTGTAGTTAAAGAGCGCGGAGCCAGTAAGAACCTCAACTATTCTGGATACCGCTAGTAGGAATACCGTACCTAAAGAGAAAGCTATAAAGTAAAATGTCGGTATGAATGCGCTTTCTTTACAGCCTTTTATTATCCAGTAGAAAACTATCAATGAGACTGCCGACAAGAACATGCCAACGGCGGGTAAGAAAAGTTGGAAAAACTCCATATATATCAAATTATTACACTTGTATAAAAAATGGACGTTCTTCCTTTTTATTCAACCGAATTGAACTCTATACCGTAATGGATATCGAGGTCTCGGAGAAGTATATACGGTACTTCTTACCTTTAACCGGCAAGTTTAGAAAGCTAGCTCCCAACATAAACAGAGACCTTACTAGAGCAAGGATGAGCGTGGATCCCAACGTATTTATCGCCTCATCAATGGTAAGAGGACTTCAGCTCGGAGTTTTGATAGGGTCTGCTTTGATTCTAGCTGGCCTTATAACAGACACAAGGATTCTAATAAGCTCAGGACTGGCAGGTATACCTTTAATGGCTCTTATAGGCTTCTTCACATTCGTAAATATCCCCAAGGTAAAAACCAAGAGAATATCCAGAAATCTGGACAAGGACTTACCATACGCACTGAGACATATGCTTATTGAGGTACGTTCAGGGATCTCCCTATACGAATCAATGGTGTCGGTAAGTAGCGGTTATGGCGAAGCATCAAAAGAGTTCAACAGAATAGTAAAAGATATTAACGGAGGTAAACCTCAGATAGAGGCATTAGAAGACTCTATTGTGCGAAATCCTAGTAAGCAGTACCGGAGAGCGATGTGGCAGATGATAAATGCTTTAAAGTCAGGTACAGATGTCTCAAACACATTGGAAACTCTTGTAGAGTCCATGGTTAAACAGCAGAAGCTAGATGTCGAAAGATATGGAAACGAACTTAACCCCTACATTCTAGTCTATCTGATGATAGCCGTTATAATGCCGAGCTTGGGAGTAACCTTCTTGATAGTACTATCCACGTTTACAGGTGTAGGACTAGACGAGATTATGTTCTACCAGATACTAGGAGGACTGGTACTGTTTCAGATATTCTTCCTAAACTTTGTCAAGTCAAAAAGACCAGAGGTGAAGACATGAGAACGCCGCAAGAAACCATAAAAGTATTTTACGAAAAACTGCCTAAGCGCTACAGAGATACTATAGAGTTAGAGGCTAAATATGCAGATATAGGTGATATAGAAAGAGTCACCATCACCATAATGGTTGCAACTGCCGTGGCAGTTACCTTGGTTCCTTTGGTTCTGCCTTACAGCCAAATAGTTAACTTAACGATTTTTATTACACTTGTTATCGCTGCACCGCCTCTACTACCCTACCTAATGGTTTCGATAGCTGCCGAAAAACGTAAGAACGAAATGGAAAAGGTCTTACCCGATGCTTTACTGCTGATAAGCGCAAATCTAAAGTCAGGACTAAGTATAGAGAAAGCATTTCTTTTAAGCGCTCGAGACGAGTTCGGCCCGTTGGCTGAAGAGCTAAGAGCGACCGCGATGGAGATGTTCGGAGGCAAACCCGTCGAAGAAGCTTTAACAGATATGGAATCACGTATTAAATCCGAGCTTTTCCAAGAGACATTGAAACTGTTAGTAGATGGTCTGAAATCTGGGGGCAACACAGCCAAACTTTTAGATTCAAGTGCTGAAGATATCAGAAATTCACTGGAGCTTTCTGAGGAGATAAACGCAAATATTAGGATGTATGTGATGTTCATACTGATGGCTGCTGTCGTAGGCGCCCCCCTACTGTTTTCTATAAGCGTTTACATGGCCGAGTCTACCACCGAAATGTGGGAAGGTGTTGATGTTGATGAGCTTGAACAGGCCGATACAGGCGCCGGAGGGATGGAGATGTCCTTCCAGGAGCCTGATATTGATACTGCTTTCTTTAACGAGTTCTCAATAATGGCTATAATAACAATCAACTTCTTTGCAGCACTTATAATATCCGAGATAAAGAACGCCAACATAAAAGAAGGCGCCAAGTATATTCCTCCGTTGATCATAGCATCCTTAACACTGTTTTTCATTATGAGAAGCGTGATAGCCAGTCTGGTAGGAGGTTTTGTATGAAAACCTTTTATTAGGGTTTAAACAATTAGTTTACAGCACACAGGTGCAAAATACAATATGAAGTTGTTTAAAGGTTCCAGAAAAGGACAGTCAGCAATCGAATATCTGATGACCTACGGATGGATGCTTCTTGTTGTGGCTATTGTCGGAGGAGCAGTAATGATGACAGTACAAGACACTCAAGAAGAGTGTGAAGCCACAATGAGCGGACTAGACTCAATGGACAGAGAGTTCGGAGTAGCCGATTTCTCAACCACGAGCGACGGTCTTAACATCCAGGTAGAAAACAACGCTCAAGAAACAGTTGATAGTATCGATGTCAACGTTTCACTTGGTGAGGAATATGAAGAAGATCTTGATATCGGATCACTAGGAATGGGCGATACTGCAGAAGCATCGTTTGATGACTTCTCATTAGATGAAGACTCTTGTGAAACAGTTGATGTCACAATCGACTACGAGAGAGACGGACTTGAGTCCGAACTGACTGGAGACATCCAAGATCAGATAGCGCACTCAGGCTAAAACCGAGTGACTGATCTTTTAATCCCCTTTTTTCTTTTATTCTACCAGATCTTCTAAATCCCAGTAATCTACATGGTAATCATCTATCCTAAACCAGCTATATCTATCGGAAACCTCCACTATCTCATTCAGTGATCCATAATCTGAACTCTCATTGAAGTATACATAGTCTACAGCTGAGCCCTCTGTTTGAAGTTCGTCAGGTAACTGAGAGACATCAAGGAAAGTGGTAATCCCTGATTCCTCTTCTGCGCTTATTAACCTGTTTTCCAGCCTATCAAGAACTGTAGGAGCTGTATCTGTTTCCATGTAACAGTTTTCTTGGAACATTTCTGTGAAGACTGAGATCCATAACTGTTCTTTATTCAGTAGAAGTTTATCTCCCTCCTCAATGACATTTATTTCCACGCCGTAGATATAGTTGTCATTGTAGCTGTCAGGCTGTTCCGAAATCTGTTCAGAGACTATAGCCTCATAGTCTTCAACCTCAGAAGGTTCATAATCGTCAATATCATCTGTTACAAATACCTTGTTTTCCTGTTCTTCATCTATTTGTTTAGCTGCTTCTCCTTTCGCACTGTTCTGAGACCGCTGTTGTCCTTCACTGATTTTTTCAGCCGGACTTTCTAATCTGCACTCCTCGTACTGGCTTACATACCTTCCCTCAGATCTTAAAGTGATCAGCGGATCTTCCACATCTTCTAAACTTGTTGAAGACTGTTTGGACTCTGTTCTGTTGAACGATGCTAAAGTAACAGGATCTTCAAGCACTGTGAAAACGGTGAATGAGCTCTCAAGATCTAAACCGTTTTCCTCAAAATCATAATCCTCAAGAGTTATACCTAGCTCATACCCTGAACCAGAAGCAATCTCTGAGACCCTGTTGTTCCAATCGTTTATAGACGCGTTCTCAGTACCATCCAAGGGTTCGCCGTCCATAGTACCGTTTACTAGTGCTTCCGACATGTTTTGTTCTGCTTGCTGTAAAGGTTCTCCCTCCGTAACTACATAGTTAGTGTTAGCAGTGAAAGCTCTTCTTGTAGCCATTTCAAGAGTTCTATCAGCGTCTGATAGAGCGCTGTCGAGGAAGAATGCTGCTTCTCCTATCCTTTCTCCTTCTGCAGAGTTAGTTTCATGAGGACCAGAAACTTGCAAGGCAGCTATCATCATTATAAGGCCGGCAGCCATAACCGCAAAAGAAGTGTATGCGAATCCTTTATTCACTCCATATCACCAAGTCTACCGATGCAGGACCCCAGATATATGGCTGGTCTCCTGTAGTTATCTCATCTGTTTCGATATCTGTTGCTTCCGCGTAATCACCCATAACTTCCTGCAAACGTTTCTCAGAGTCCTCTACTGCTTCTTCCTCTGTCTCAAAGAGATCTCCCAGACCTACCTGTGACGGAACTCTGACAGTCGTTTCTAGAGAGGACTCCGGTACAAACTGAACTGTTGATTCTCCGTTTGAATGTTCGTAGTCCTCCATTCTTATCGTGTTTTCTCCGGGAGTCGAGTAGAACTCAGGATCGATGTAAAGGCTTGAGGGAACCGATCTCGCTAGCTCTGATCTGAACGCCTCCTTTTCAGTACCGTCGAAAGGGTCAACCCCTACCTCTATACTGGCACTGAAAAGTTTTCCTATATGTAGGAAGCTACTCTGTACATCTCTTTCGAACTCCTCCGTGTAATGCTTAGGATTTTCTGTACTACCTCCCACCTCTTCAGTCGTTGTCACATCTATCTCTCCAAAGACCAGTCCTGAAGCATCTTGAGAGTAAGATGTATCTACAGAGGAGTAGTTCTCTTCATCAGTATAGCTCCCAACTATATGTGTTTCCTCTGTTCCCCATGTACAGTCCGCATAAGAGTTGAAGTAGGCTGTTACAACATTAGTTCCTTCTACCACGTCCAGATCATCCTCATCCATATCAAAGTCCAGGTATACCTCGCCATCATCCGGCGCTCCACTTGTATAAAGCTCTTCATCATTAAAGTAGACCATTATATCTGATACCGTCTCTCCTCTACAGGTCTCATCGAAATGGTCGTCGTTCCAGCCATCTCCAGAACCGAAGAAGCCGTCGGTATCCGCAACATGGCTCTCATAGACCTGATCTATATCTTCCGCTCTTAAGCTGAATGATACCTCCTCCACTTCAGAGCCTTCAGGTATCTCAAACATGTTTACTGCAAAACCACCGGTCTTACTGCCTCCTTGTTCTTCAGCCACCATATCGTTGAACGGTATCGACTGCGTTTTGAGATCTGATGCTTCTTCAGTAGCAACGTCCTCAAACTCTACCTCCATACGCATACCCGGATGGAGATAGGCTCCGTACTCCTGGTTACTGAAACGCATCTCTACAGTGTTTTCACCTTCCTCCAAGTTATCAACTATAGCATCTCCTTCAATAGTTCCATAGGCTGCGGTGCCTCTATCGTCGAAACCGTCGCAGTCTCTCTGTCTGTGATCCTCTTCAAACTCAGACTGTATATTCTGTCCGTTTATGAAAAGCTGCTGGAAATCAGCCTCGTTACAGCCATAATGAACTGATACGTGTAGCGTTGCATCTTTAACTGATTCGACCTCTTCAAGATCGAACTGTCTTCTTATCCATAGGTCTCCGCCCTCTCTTGCTCCGCCCATAGGAGGGAACGTATAGACTTCTGTCTGATTAGTAGTGGCTTCTGTGGCCCGGGCTCTTGCTGTAAACCCCTCGCTGGGTTCGTCAATCCTGTGTCCTGAAATTAAACGAGATGTGCTTGCAGCTATACTCGGGTTTTCAGGTAGCTCCGATGTTTCATATACAGTGGTTTCGTTTTCCTCAGTTATTCTAAGCTGGTACTCGTAGTCATCGTCTATCTTGGAGTCGAAGTAGTTTTCAACTGTTTTTTCAGCATAGTCGAACTCTCTGTTCGCCCACATAAAAGTTATTCCATCTACAATATTTCGTTCGAGATCATCCTCTTCCATCTCTGTGTTTTCTAAAAGTTCTTCTTGTTCTGAAGAGCTGAAAGCCTCTACAAAACTCTCCTGAGAAGCTATCTGAAGGCTGTCCTGTCCTGTTGTTGAAGCATCGGTGTAGACCACGGATTCAGCCCCTAAAGGATCCGATGTTATATCTGAAGACTGCGCTACTAGGGTCAGAACCCCTATCATTACAGTCAAAGCTAGAAATGAGTCGAAAGAGAAGTAGAATCCTTTACTCTTAGTCATCGCCACACCAAATACTCTAGTTCTGCATTCATGGTTTTATCTGAGCTATTGAAGAGAATATTCCTGCTTACAGGCACTACCACCATAGGATTTTCAGGCTCTTCCCCAAAGCTGTACTTCTCTCCGTCTATCTCAACAATCTCTCCTTCAGCATCTCTGATATTGATCATATAATTGTTGGATAGCAGAAGCCGGTTCTGCTCATCGTAACTTATCTCGTCCCACTCCTCTAGCTTCTCTTTCTCTATCACGTTTTCAGAGGACGCGAAGCCAGGTATCTCAACATTACTAGAGTTCCAGTCGTAAGGGTATCCTGGGGTATTAACAAGAAATGTTGCAGTGTTCTGAGCCTCAGACATTTTTTGATTCTCTACAGTTAAACGGCTCTCATCCGATATAACGGCGTTCCAAGAGTAGAAAAAGATCGATATCAGCACAGCAAAAACCACCAGACTAGCCAAGAAATCGGGCATGAAAGCCTGTCCTTTATCTCTCAACGATAAACACCCCGGTCTGATTATGTTTTACTTCAAAGATACTCTGTGAATCATCTACTTGCAGAGATATACTATCCTGATATCTTGTCGAGGATATAACCTGTTCGTCTCTATACTCTACAACTATTGTTCCTCCAGTTGATGTGAGGTTGTAACTACTTCCTCCAATATTGGATGGCAGGTTAAAAACCCGGGAGTAACCTTCTCCCTGTACTAGAGCCATCTCTAGCTCGAATCCTATAGTTTCAGCGGCCTGTTGAGCAGTTATAGAAGACTGTTCTTCATATGTATCAAACTGTTTGGAGGTTAGAACCCCGTAAAGTCCTGCAAGAACTATCATTAGGAGTGAAATCATAGCGAGGAACTCCATTGAGCTCTGTCCTTTCAGGATACAGGTACCACCTCCACACCGTCTGACGTCGCCTCAGTTCTTATCATATGGTTGCCAGAACTCTCAGGTAGTTCGCCGGAGACGTTAATATCAAATGTTCTGAAATGTCTTGAGGTTCCATGAGGAGTATTAACCTCTATTATAGTTGCATTTTCTTCTATACTAGTCGAATTTAGGTTAGCGGGGAGCTCTACCGGAAAGGTTCTTACAGCAGGCTCTCCAGAGGCACTTACAGTATCTATTGCAACCTCTATATCGTCAAGAGTGCTTTGAAGCGCTATATTACTTGTACCCTGTCTTAACTCGTTGATAGCGTCATGAGCCTCTACAATAAATGGTGCCGAAACCAGCAACGCGATGCCAAAAACTGTCATATACTCTATTGCCGCCTGTCCTTTCACAGTTTAACTTTTTCTTAAGGGTTAAAATCAACTTTCCTCTTTCAGCTTTCACTTTTGACTAACAACACTTTTTTTAAATGGAAGGACTGTCTCTTTTTAAATATGACAAACATTCTCTGGTTCGACAATATAAACGCGGAAGACACCGGCCGAGTAGGAGGAAAAAGCGCCAATCTAGGAGAGTTACAAAACAAGGTCGA
>LKMN01000012.1 GCA_001563875.1 Nanohaloarchaea archaeon B1-Br10_U2g1
AACGAAATAAACGAAAACGCCGATAAAGTTTCAAGACGAAATCTGCTCGGAGGAGCAGCTGTCGCAGGAGGTTTAGGTGCTTTAGGACTAGGCATATGGCAGTCAGACAGAGACTCTTATCTCACAGATGTAGATCGTGGAGCCATAGAGCAAATGGCAGGCAACCAAAGAAATAGGGTTGACCAAGCTGCAGAAGATCTAGAAGAAACCAACTCCTCTATACCTCTACCTAAGAACATAGAAGAATACAACGACCGTGGTCACCGTCCAGGAAGCGGAGTTTTACTGAGATATGTTGACTCCGATAGTCCTGAAACGTTTGTAGTTCCTCGTGAAGAAGACGGAGAAAGCGTCGAGTACGTCTCATTCGAACCTCCTCAAGATCATGAGTCTGAGGAAATGAGTCTAGCAAGCGTAGTTGACAGAACCGATAACGACATAGGAGATATTGCTGTCTCACAGATGCTTGAAAACCAGAAACAAGCCGAGGTAGAAGAGTTCAGGCATGTGGTACCGTACCTCCGATCCGGCGATAACAGCCCTAGTGTAAGTGAAGAGGACTTGGATGAAGTAGAGAGCATTAAGCAGGAGCTAGACGAAACTATTAACGGAAGCTACCTGACACTGATTTCGGAACTTGAAGACGTATCCAACACTTCCGGAGACCTCATTAACGATGAGATAGGCGAATCAGACAGAGAAACAATCACCACCATAGGAAGCATTATGTGGTCTGGAGAAGGATACAGAAAGGATAACCACCTAACTGAAACAGAGGCCGGTAACCTGATACAGGGACAGGAAGAGTATGAAGACATGGGTCTAGACGAGACAAAAACAGAAGCCGACGCCATGTTACAGGAAGTAACTGCCGAGACAGTTAAGACTGCTATACTTAGCGACACTCTAGGAAAAGCCCTTGAAAAAGCCGGTAGGACTTCAGACTTCTACTTCAGTGAAAGTGAAGAAGTTTACGCCGGTTTAGATTTAGATGAAGAGTTAGAAGAAGAGATAGATAGTTATGCGGAAGATAGAAACCTTAGCTCAGGCGAGCTAGAGTACCAGGTAAGATCTAAGGACGGAGAAGTCACACTAAGATACGGAGAAAGTCTGGACTCTGGAGACTACGAGGAAATATCAATAGGAGAGTGAAAAACTCTCTTTTTTCTTTTTAACTATAAACTGTAACCATTCTCAACTCTTTTGACTGTCCTAAACTGCCTAAAAATAGTTTCAACCATTAAGAAACAGATATACTACAGTAAAACATTATTTAAAACGAACTATATGGAAAAACTGTTCTGATGGACAACATAGGTAGAAGAGAGGTTTTGGTGGGCGGAGGAACAATAACTGCAGGAGCAGTTATACTGAATCAGCCTCCAAGTATTTTGGGAGACGAGTTTGTTGAAGGAATTGATAGGGAGATCGCTGAAACAGAGGCGGAAAAGCTTAGAAACCAGCTGCTTCGTTCAGAAGACTTCCTCTTAAAACTGGATCTTCCCATACCTCAGAGAATCGAGGATTACGGATACAACACAGGAAAGAGTTCAGTGAACCCAAAGGTAACTGAGAAAGGTGTTAGAGTTACGGATAATTTTTATCTATCTTCTTTTGATGGAGAGATTTTACAGGGAGAGGTAGATGGCGAAAGCTACACTTATCACCACCTTGAGAGTGCTGAAAATGTGAACAACAATTTCGACGAGTTGGATGATCTATTAGACGTTACAGATGATGGTTACAGCGAATTAGCCCTTTCCGGAGACGAGAGTTCTGGAAACCTAGGAAGATTAAACCAGACTCTAGAAGATTTTAACCGTATAAGGGCTTTTACAAGAGTGGAAGATCAGCAGCCTTTTCTGACCGAACAATCTATAGAAGAGTTAAAAGAGGTGAACGAAGAGATAGAGAACTCTTTAACCGAGTATACAGAGTTTCTGAACAGTTATCAGGGCTCTCCTTCTCAGATATACGAAAGCGCCACCTCTCTTGTTCGGCAGCTGGAAACAGCAGAGACATCAACACATCGCAGAATCCCTTTAATAGGTGTTGTAACCGGTGAAGAAGAGATTCACAACCTTCTATCTCTAGAGGAGAGAAATAATCTCTTAGAAGGTGAAGGAGGATACGAGGGTATCGGCTTAAAATCTACTCAAGAAAGATCTGAAGATCTAGTCTTAGATGCTACTCTAACAGCCGGAAAGGCCTCAGTAATCCACAAGGTTATAGATGACGCTGTCAGGTACGCAGAGGAGAACAACAGGATATACAGCTCTCCAGAACAGAATCAGGAACAGTCCTCCGGTAAAGGTTATAGAGACGGTCTTGATGAAGAGTCTCAAGAAGTAGTTGAAACCTATTTTTCCGATGCAATGTTTGAGACTGACAGATTTAATAAGGAAGAAGTTTATCTGGAAGACGGAACACCGGCGAAGATCGGTGTTGAAGGTTATGAGAACGATCTTAGGCTGACTGAAGAGAACAGTTTCTCCCGTAGTGAGACAGAATGGCTGAAAGAAAACGAGAATCAGTTGGAAACAGTTTTTGAAGAAATATTAAAATAGAGGATGGAGGTGTTACTCCATCTCATCTACGATATCTCTAAGCTCTCTTAGAGAGTCGTAGGATTCTCCGGTTATTTCTGATGCGGAGTCAAGCACTCTGTTACGTAGAGCTTCTGTGTTGTACTCGTCTCCTTCTTCCGTGTAAGAAGGTTCAACTAGTGCATCATATACCCCTTGTAGGTCTCTTGTTTCTATTTGTGCCGGAGATGATAGTGCTTTTACGACAGACTCATGGTCGGTTACAGCATCTTCAATCTCGTCAATTTCATCTAGTGCTGCAGCTGCATAAGCTAGGCCTGTCTCTCTTCTGGCTTCGTACTGTCCTTGCTGGTCTTGGTTGATGCTTGCTTTTTCACTGGAAGACTGTACTGAGAACTCATCGAACTTCTGCTGTTGTAGTTCTAAATCTCTCAGAACTCTTAGACTTTGTCTTAATTCCTTGTAGTTTTCGCTTACTACGTTTCCAGCTTCTGAAGCAAATTCGCTATAGACCTCTTGGATTTCATCTCTTCTTACTGTTCTCTCTGCTGCACGTTCCTGCTTACGATTTGCAACTTGTGTTAGTCTTTCTTCTAGATTGTTTATGTCGCTTTGAACTTCTTCTCTTTCGCTGTCGTAACTGTTTTCTACAGCTCTTCTTTCATAAGACTCTAGACTTCCAGGAGTCTGTCCTTCTGCAAAGTCTTCTTCGTCCATATCTTCTATCTGGTTGAGGATCTTCTCTTTAGCAGCTTCTTCTTCTTGATCAAGAGCGTGTATCTCTTCCTCGTACTCTTGGATTTCTTCGTTGAGCTCGTCCATTATTCCTCTGAATTTACGGACTGTTCCTGTAAGACCTTCGATCTGCTCTGATTGGTGTTCTGCATAATCTCTTACTCCTAGCTCTCCATCGTATGTTAGCTCTTCTACCAGTTCTTCTGCTGACGTTTCAAGACCTAGTTCCCATTCTTCAGTCTCAGGGACGTCTTCTCTAAGTTCTTCGTACTGCTCTGTTACTGTATCTGTTTCTGTCTGTCCTCTTTCTTCCCATTCTTCTATAGTTCTGTTAGCTGTTTTCTGCCTTTCCAGCTGTGTTTTTAGTGTGTCTTCGACTATTTCTGTTAGTCCTTTGGATTTGGCTGTTGGGTTCTCTCCTGTTGTGGAAACTGTTGTAGTTTCCTGTGTTTCGGAGCCTTCTCCGTAGTTCCGTTCGAATGATTCTTCTCCATTGTTTGTCATTTGATTGATTCACCTAGTTACAGTTCTGCTTATGATACGAGCAACATTATATATGTTTTTATTCGGCAGTAAGTAAAAGCCAAAACATATTTAAGTTTTGTATCACCTTTTAGTCACAACAGGGTGCGAGATATGAACAACAATATAGAGGACAACCGATGGAACCGGATGGTAGGAGAAAAAGAGATGGTAGCCGCAGCAGTCAAACTAGGCGCAGTACATGAGTCGATAAAGCTGCCTCTCAAACTTAATCCCGACCTAAACCCCGAGCAAGAACAGTTCCTCGAAGAACACCACGACTTTACCACAAACTTCTTCGAAGAGGAAGCAGGAAGAATAGATGTCGAGTCATGGAGACCAAATCTGTACGACGACAGCGAAACGGTGGACGACCCTTCTGTAGACGATAGATACGATATCGACAAAACTTATGGAGCAGAAGACAGACACAGGTTAGCCCAAGAAATATTCAGTCACGCCGATGCAGCAGCTGAGAGAAGAGACGAACTATACCTCCAGACACTCGGACACAACAACCATAGAGACCTTGATGTAAACCTAACAGACGAGAACATCGAAAAGTTTGTAACCGAGATCCAAGACGTGATAGAACACCAAGGAATAGAAGAAGACTATATAGACACAAAGTTCAGAGAACTAAAAGAATACAACAGCTCACGGTTCAACCAGCTGGAAGAACTGTCTGAAAACTACTTCAACAGTTTAATTGAAACTATAGATGAAGAAACACTGGATTCAAAAGAGATCTCATACGCCGTAGGAACAGCTATAGATAATCACACAGACATACTAGATGAAAGCCAGGTATACGAACAAGTTACAAACGCTATAGAAAACTACGACTTTACAACAAGCGGCCCAGGCTATGAACAAACAGTTAACGCAGTTTTAGAAGGAATAGAAAGTTCAAATATAGCAACAGAAGCAGATATCCAAGAATTAAGAAGATATATCGGATCAGAACACGAAGACAGGAGTAGAGAACATCAGGAAATACTTCAAGAGGTTGAAGGATTAAGAGGAGACCTCTATGAAGACTACGAACCAGAAGGATGGCTTGAAAGAATAGGAGACTACTTTACACGAGGTTAACAACAATGAGCAAAAAACAACCAAAGTTCATGGACAGAAGAACAGCAAACAAAGCAATAGGCGCAGGCATACTGACAGCACTAGGTCTCGGTGCCTACTCAACAGCAGGAAGCATACTTGCCTCAAGAAGGCCTGAACCAGAACCAGCTCCAGAACCAGAGGTACTTAACTACGAAGATATTCCGCAAGACAGTTTCGCAGATGTCTACGAAGAACTTAGCGGAGATACAGAAGTAGACCATGAAGAGCTTTTGGACGAAAGAAGGTTTGAAAGACGTACAGACGGCGACACCGGAACCGGAGAGATAGTTTCTATAGATTATAGGGTCAGCCTTGACGAGGATTATAGAGGTGCTGACTCAAGAGTAAGATTTACTCTGGAGTACGAGGATGATACCGACACACAGAGCTGGAGAGATATAGACGATGAAACTATGAGAGCTGTTGACGAGGCCTTCAAAAATCTTTATGGAGAAGAACAGTTTGATGACCGTTACAGGGTTTAAGAGATGCTCAAAACCAAAATCACGCTTTTTATAGCTGCGGTATTAATTTTAACTTCTTCTGCGGCAGCAGCACCTATAATAGAAGAATTTAATATGGATCCTGAATCCCCGGAGAAGGGAGAAGAGTTCACAGTAACCATTACTGCAGAAGATACTAGAGACGAAGTTATGGAGATAGGTCTTGAATCCGTAGACGAAACTCCTTCCAACCGGGACACTAGTTCAGAGTACCGTTTCTGTGGAGATGTTTCCTGTACTGAAGAATGGGACATAGTTTTCGATGAGGACGGAGAATACGAGCTAATGGCTGAAGCTGTAAACTACAGAGATGAATCTGAAAGACAGTTCAAAACTGTTGTTGTCGACACAGATCTTGAGCCTATAGAACTAAGTCTAGATGAACCTGGAGAGAACGCAGACAACCTAGATTTAAGACCTGATTTCTCCTGGTCTGTCTCAGGAGGGGAAGGAGATACGGTATCAGACTTCTATCTGAAAGAGAAGAGCTTCGAAGATGAACTACCTTGGACCGATCCGGATTTCTCAGAAGATGATACCGGAACCTCTTTCAGCCTTGACGAAGACCTTGATTACGATACCGAGTACGTATGGGGAGTAGAGGTCACGGATGAAGAGGACCAGTCCGCAACAGAAAGCAGAAAGTTCACAACTAAGGAGGAGCCGGAAGCAGAGATAAATGCAGAGTTCAGTTTCGACCCTGAAGATCCTGTAGTAGATGAAGAAATTACTTTTGATGCATCAGACTCTGAAGCTGACAACGATATAGTAGAGTATACCTGGGACTTTGACGACAACACTGAAACAACCACAACCAGCGAAACAGTCGACTATAGTTACGAAGACGAGGGAAGCTACGATGTTTCACTAGAGGTTGAGGACGAAGAAGGTAACACCGATTCAACAGAAAAAACAGTAGAGGTTGAAAAGCCTGAACCTGAGTGCGGTGTCTCAAGCGGTACCGTCGGAGATCTGAATCTAGAAGAGAACACTATATACAGAGGAGATCATACAGAAGCCTCAATAGAGGTAGAAAACACCGGTGCTGAGCAAGACGTCAAAGTAGAGATAACAGCTGACGGAGAGTTATTCAGTAGAACGACGAAAAGTATAGATGAGGGTTCTTCTGAAAGATTTTCAACCAAAGTGTCTCCTGAAGAAGACAGTACAGTGAGAGCAGAAGTGTTCACTGTCGGAGATCCTTGTGGGGATAGAGACATAACCACCAGATCAGATACACTTAAGGTTCTTACCCCTATTGTTGACGAGAAAGGACATCTCAAGGTAGAGGTTGAGGACAGAGACAGCAACAGTCTAGAAGATGCGCGTGTAGAGGTTGAGAACTCTGAATCCAAAACAGGCTTCACCGACAGCGACGGAGCCGTAGAGTTCAAACTTGAAGCCGGCAGATACTACGTAGATGTCTCGAAACCAGGTTACCGTGCAGAGGAGAAACCTGTAAATATTAGGGAAGATGAGAAAGAGAGCCTTAGATTCACTTTAGAAGAAACCAGAGATAAGAGTCGTTTCAATGCTATAGTGAGAGACAGGGCGACAGACAGCAGAGTTGAAGATGCAGAAGTCCTACTAGAGAACAGTGAAAGTTACAAAGAAGAAACAGATAGACGCGGCAGAGCTTCATTCGATATCAAACCCGACAGCTACGATGTTACAGTATCCAAGGAAAACTACAACATCACGACAGATGAGATAGAAGTAGAGAAAGGTGACGAGAAAACAAGAAACTACTACCTAACCGATGAGGAAAAATTCAAAGGTCCTTACATAAAGGACATTGATTCACCTGAAAAAGTCTGTAAAGGAGATACTCTAGAAGCAGATGTAGAGATGGAGAATCGAGGTGATCGAAACGAAACAGTAAGCTTAACGGGAACAGGTCTTGGAATTGCAACAGCCACAAACAGTTTCCCTATTGATGCCGACCAGACCAGAACTGAAACATTGAGATTTACAAAAGTCGAAGGGGACGGAGAAGAGGAGTTCAGCATAACGCTGAGAAACAGTAAAACAGACAGAGTTAACAGCACAGTAAATGTAGAAGACTGTATTACAGACAAAAAAGATAGAAAAGAAGAAATAAGTGATTTGACGGCAGAATTGGAACCTAGAGAGATTGTAGAAGGAGATACCACTAGAGTTAGCGGTTACGTTAGAGGTGTCAGAGGAAGCACTTCCGTAGAGATAGATGTTGAGGGTCAAGACAGTATAAACATCGCTACAGACAGAGACGGATACTACAGTACATATATCCGGCCGGAGAGGGTTGGGAAACAGTCAGTAACAGTCTCAGCAGGTGAGAAATCTATCTCTAGATCCTTAGAAGTGCTACCTACCTCCCGTGTCAGTTCAGTAACAGGACCTAGAACTGTTTTCGAAGGGGATGAATTTGAGATATGTGCGGACGTATCGTCTCAGGTAACACCAAAAGTCACATTTGAGAGAAACGAACGTGTGCTTGAAACACGTAACGACGCGGGAGAGCTGTGTTTCGAAGATACTGCAAAGGATCCCGGAACACATGTATACAAAGTCAACTCTTTCGTGCATAGCCAAGCTAGCAGCGGTTCAACAGAGGTAGAGGTTTTAGAGAGGCGAAGCGATGCGGAGACTTTCCCTGACAGGTTTGCAAGTGTAAGAAGCGGGGAGGGACTTGTGAAAGTTGATCTATACAACAACGAGAATCAGCAGAAAACTTACGATCTAGAGATAGATGGTATAGATGATAGGTGGGTTACACAGAGCACTAAAGAAGTTATCTTGAACCCTGGTGAACCTAAGACGGTCTACTTCTACTTCACTCCTAGAGCTGAAGGAGAGTTTAGACCTGTGATCAACGTTTTCAAGGAAGGGGAGAAGATGTACGAGGAAGAGATAATTATGGAGATTGGTGGACGTGATAGACCTGAAAGACTGACCTTTAGACAGCGTCTGTCACGCCTCATCTCCTTTATTTAGTCAACCACTTTAGGGTTGTAAACTCCTGTAGTTATCGAGTGATATATAAAACTAAAACATAGTGTTATTCATAGGTGGCAATACTAAAATGAACGATTTCAACAAATACTTAACGGTTACAGCACTAATACTGGCCTTCATCGGTTTAGCATCCGCAAGCGCCGCAGAACTAACAATTTTCCCTGAAGAATCATCAACGAAAATTGATTCTTTCACATCTTACCAGGTCGAGGTTGAAAACGTCGGACCTGTAGAAGATGTTTATGAGATGAGCTCCAACAGCCCTGAGGAGATAACTATCGCTCCTACAAGAGTGCCTGAAGAAGGTAATCTTGAACCGGGAGAGACAAAGACAGTAAACGTATGGTACAACCCTCGTGAAACAGCATCGGAGGGTAGAGAGTCTTTCGAAATAACAGCCACCTCCAGAGCATCAGGAGAGAGATACACGACAACCGGCCACGTAAACATAATCAAAGACCACCAGGTAAGTCTTAACTCGGCAGAAACTTCTAGAACTGTATGTCTAGACGAAGATGCGACATACGAGATAGAAGTAGGAAATGATGGAACACAGAAAGACGAGTACCAGTTAGAAACAGAGTTTGGAGAGCTTTCAGATGAACGAATCGAGCTCTACCCTGATGAGACAAGAACCGTGACAGTGACCGGATCTTCAGAGGAAGAAGCGACAGAGAACTTCAACGTAAGAGCTTCATCTAGAACCGCTAGCTACGATACAGAAAGTATTGGATTAGAGTTTGAGGCGGAAACATGCTGGGATTCAGAGATCTCTATGACGCCTGAACAGCAAGATGTAGCTGCTTTCACAGAGGCAGAATATGAGGTAACTGTAAGGAACACAGGAACAAGAACAGATGAGTTCGTGCTCTCAGCAAGCGAAGGCGAATTAGAGGAGTCTGTGCTTGAGATACCTGGAGGAGATTCTGCAACGACTGGCCTTACAGTAACTCCTGAAGAACTTGGAACAAAGGATGTAGAAGTAACAGCTGAATCAAACGTAGAGTCGACAGGAACAGCAGAGATGGATGTCTATAACGGAATGGATCTGGATATAAGATTCCCTGGAGATACAACAGCATGTGAAAAAGAGATCGCTGAAGCAGAAGTAACCATAGAGAATACAGGAGAAGCTGAAGAAACTTACAACCTTGAAGAGTCAGAAGGAGAGCTTTCAGAGTCCGAAGTGACTCTAAGCCCTGACGAAGAGGAGACCGTGGAACTAGTCATTGATACAGAAGACTACGACCTCGGAGAACACGAATTAGAAGTTACAGGTACAGCGGCAAGCTTTGGAGAGCCCGTTGAAACCGCTACAACTGAGTTAGAAGTAGAGAACTGCTGGGATCTAGAGCTAAACGTAGTTCCGGAAGTGGCAAGCGCAGGTGAAAACCGAAGCACCGTATACAGAATCGATATAGAGAACCCTGGAACACGGACGAACACTTATGAGATAACCCATAACGGTCCGGAATGGTTGTCAATCACTCCTAGAGAACAAGAAGTAGCTCCAGGACAGCAGGAAATATCCTACATGTATGCCGGAGTGCCATTCGAGAAGAAAGGAGAACTCGAGATAACAGTAACCGGAACAGGAACAGATATACAGAAGTCTACAACAGCCAAACTGCTAATGGATAAGGATCTAGAAGAAGCAATTGAGGACGATA
Organism: Nanohaloarchaea archaeon B1-Br10_U2g1; assembly: GCA_001563875.1. Lineage (GTDB taxonomy): Archaea > Nanohalarchaeota > Nanosalinia > Nanosalinales > Nanosalinaceae > B1-Br10-U2g19. The sequence continues at coordinate 10,090 of LKMN01000012.1, forward strand.
GTGAAAGAGCGACAGGAAGGTTCACACAGAGAGCAGGAGATCTAGTAGATTCGGTGACTAGCCTTGAAGGACTAGGAAGAATAGGATTAGCAATAGTTGTAGGACTCGGTATAACCGCCCTTATTATCTACCGTGAATGGTAGTAAATCCATACCTCTTCTTTTACTTTATTCTTCTACTCTATTTGAATTCTAAAAGGTAGACGTTTGTTTATTAGTCTTCCATAATTACCTTGCACTTTATTCTGGTCTTGGGAGTAAACCGGAAAACATTTTTACCTATTGGATTTAGTATAGTTGTGGTTACCGCAAAAGTCTCAAAACTATGCTCCAGATAATAGTTGAAGATATTAAAGAGAAAATATAGGTTGAATGAGAAGTTGTTTATCTTCCTTCAACGGTCACAGTTGTCTGTTCCTCTATATTGTATCCATAAGATGCAACCAGGTTGATGTTCGATGTTATTTCCTCCTGATCTATCATGTCAGGTGAAGACCATTCAAAACATGCACGTGCTTCATCATTTACAAGTTCTGTCTCAATTTTGGCGCCCTCTTCAGTGTCTTCTCCTGTCTCTCCGCTACCTGGTTCAAAGACTATATCACCTACATCCTCTGCTTCGATTTCTACGATGTCTTCATAATCTGAATCTACGCTGTATACATCTTCCGTATCTTCATGATAGGATTCATCGTGGAGGAACGGTGTTCCTGGCCCTTCATCTCTGACCATTACACAGAAATCATCTGTATCATCTCCGTCGTCGTCATACTGTACCTTGGGAGTAGTTCCTAAGACCTCAAGCTGTATAGGGCCCGAATCGTTGTCGGTTTCTGCGGAAGTTTCTGTAGTATCCGAGTCTAAATACCTGTCTTCAGACATCATCGTCATCTGTGTTCCTGCCTGAGTTTCATACCTATAGAACACGTCTAGGTTGAATGTTTCTGTAGGAGCTCTTCCTTCACCATAGCTAGGAGCAGTAAGCGTTATGCTCTCTGTGCTGGGAATAGGGCTTTCCCCGTCACCTGGAGAGTTAGCATCACCCATAGTGAATGTTCTATCTGCTCTTGAGTCCATAGCTTCCTCACTAGAGCTTCTCCATGCACTGTCCTGATCGGAGCTGCTGGCGAACGTTGGTCCAAAAAGTCTTACAGCTATATCTTCAGCGTCAGCTTGTCCCTCGTTTTCTATCTCAATATCTAAGGAAAGTGTAGTATCACTAGGTATTGAGGCCTGAGACGGAGAGAAATCGGTTACTGTTACAGGATTTGTCTGGGTTTCTGCACTATCTCCGTTGTCTACACATCCTGATGCTATGACAACAAGCGATATAAGAACTAGTAGTATCTTGTTTCGTTCGAACCGCATTCAGTTTACAACTCCGATGTTCACTGATGGGGACTGGATGTATTTATAAGATATGTCGAAGAACACGTTTTCGACTCTTTCCTCGCCTGTATCGGGCTCCACCTGGCAGGTATAACTTGTATCTTGTCCTTCAAGCACCTCTTGTTCGCCTTCACAGTCAGAGAAAATATCGCTCTCAAACGACATTTCATAGTCTGAACCTACTCTTCCTTCCCCAACATCCTGTATGTCTATGTGGGCAGTGGTTCCCTGATCGGATATAGGCTGAGTCATCGTAATATCTACCTGTATCTCACTGTTGGTGAAAGAAGATGTCTGATCCTCTGTACGATCTATCTCCTCATGCGGCATTATCTGGACTTGGTAAGGCTCTAAATTTTCAAGGACGGATCTATATTGGAGATCTAAGCTTACAGGAACATTCCTTCTTTCAAACCCTTCAACATCTTCCTCGTTAGCTTCTATATTCCACGAGCACTCCATCTGCGATGGACTTTCCTGCGAACCTTCAGGAACCTCATCCGCTTCCGGTGTACAGCTTCTTTCAGAGACCTCTAAAAAGTCTGTATTAAATAGCGACATACTTTCGATCGGAAGATCTTTATCTTGATAGTTTTCAAGCGTTAACTCGATTCTGGCTTGTTGATCCGGTATTATCTCTTGATCGGTTGCAGAGAACTCGGATACTTGAAGACCCTGGGCTTCACCGCCATTATCCAGACAGCCTGAAGACAAGACAATTAAACCTAGGAAGAGAGCAATCCTTAGGTTATCCACGCGGAGACACCTGTATAGTCCTCGATCCTGCGTTTTTTACATACTCGTAGTCCGCTTCTATAGATACATCGAATATCTCTGCAGGACCATCAAGCTCATCAGGAACCTCTAAATCACATACAATGACCTCTGACTGTCCCTCATGCATGTTGACCCCTTCATCCACAGGATCGTTGCATATATCTTCAACCTCTTCTCCTCCCAAAAGTTCGTCAGAGATATCTATATCCATACTGTCTTGGTCTATATTTACTACACCTGCCTCATATCCTTCCTCTACTTCTTGGTTAACGAACTGCATTTCAACCGTTATGGTGCTATCCTCGCCCTGTACATAGGTGTTAGGCTCCTGAGCAGCTCCAGATAACGTGTTTATAGACATATACATAGGCCCCGATGAGGACCTTGACTCAAGTGCTTCCGCACCTTCAACAGAAGAGTCTTCCTTGACCTCTATCTGCTGAAAAGCTTGGACGCTATAATTGAACGGTAGCCTGAAGCTTAGATCACAACTTATATCGTACAAGGGTACTTCTCCAGACTGTTCTAAGTTCCAATCCATCCTTATACTGTCTCCATTATCTAAGCTATAGACACCTTCCGATACTTCAGAGTTAGGAGGAGTATTATACGAAAATTCCTCTAGGTCGAAGTCATCTTGACATCGATCGATTAGTATATTTTCTCCATCTTCTTCTACTTGTAGATCCGCCGGTATATTACCCATGTTCGCGGCCTCTGTTACCACTCGAGAAGTATCTCCTTCATGCACCTGCGAAGGATTGACTGAAAGCTCTCTAACCTCCACAGCCTCAGGTCCTTCGCTTGATGCCCCATTCAAGCATCCGGCCGCAAAGACGACAAGAAACAACAGAGTTAAAACTTGGTTTTTATCATGCATATATAATGAATTTCTCTAGCAGCGTTAAAAACTTTCTATACGAATACTTCTGGCTGCCTGTAGCAGATCCAACTGTCTACTACAACCCCTACAACACTGTTATTTACGCCCTACTTTTCGGATTAGCTGCTATCTACCTAGGTTATCCTTTGCTTAAGAAGTTAGGTCTTAATCTAGATAAGAAATTCTTCATAGGTATAGGCCCTTATGTTTTCTTAGGTGGGTTTGCGAGGTCGCTTAGAGATATACAGGTGGTAGACACCATCCTACTTGAAACGCCTTTTATCTACATTATAATGTTCTTGTTCACAGTTACAATGCTCCTAACCTCCTTAAAGATTCAGGAGCTCAAGGAAGTTTCTTACCATAAACCTTTCTCTGCTGCAGGTGTTTTAGCAATAGCTTTGACGCTGCCTTTCTACAGCATAGAAAACTTTAGTATCTTAATAGGTTTTGTAGTTGTTTCCCTTTCATGGATCGCGCTAGGAATTTTAATACTCCGACAACTAAAGCCTGAGCTACTGAACTATACGTTTACGGTTCCTATAGCTGCACACTTCTTTGATGCAACCTCTACATACGTAGGAATAACTTTAGCAGGAGCAGAAGAGAAACATGTCCTTGCAGACTCTGTTATGCAGTTAGTAGGGCCTTCAGGAATATTTCTAGTTAAGGCAGGAATTATCATACCTGTGGTCTGGATTATATACAACGACTTTGAAGGAGAGAAGAGGAACTACTACATGTTCTTGATAGCGATGCTAGGTTTTGCGATAACCACCAGGAACATGTTATCTATACTCTAGTTTATACGCCAGGTATGAAGCTCCATACACTTCCTCCTTCAGACTCTTCTTCCTCATCTACAGTAACTAGTTCCGGGCGGACACCGGTTATATTGATAGCTTGGCCTGGAGATTGTTGTGCTGTAATAATATCTTGAGGCTCCAACGCAATTATGCCTTCGTAATCGTCTATATTGCTCCATGCCTCACCGCTGTTCTGTCTAGAGTAGTAAGTGAAGAAGTCTTGTTCTTCAATAGTGGACTGTTCTAGCTGAAGAGCCATCTCTCCTCTTCTAAGCTCTAGATCTAAGTTGCTGTCAGGTGGAGATACTTGACCTCCTTCCGGATCTATACCACAGCCATCAGCAGCGTCTACACCCTCACAGGTCGCTCTCTGTACTTGAGGATCGTTCTCATCACTTATCTCATCTTGGTCGGCCTCCTCAAGGTTAAGAGGCACAACTATAGGGCAGTTATGCTCGCTACAAAGACTGTTGTAGGCCTGAAAATTACCTATACCTTCTTCAAGACGTGTAGTATAGTTTGCAGCAACATGCATCGTCATGGTCTCTCCTGCAGGATTGACCTGGTGGTTGTCTTCAAGATTGAAGTTACATCCGAAAAGAGACGGTCTAACATCTCTATCAAACCAGTGGTCTGATGGAAGACCTCTATCTTCATCCTCTCCCGCCATTAGATTAGCTTTCTGATCTTCAGAAAGCTCCAATGTATCATAACTTCCATCCGCGTCGGTCGAAGTAGGTACAAAGGCGCAGCTCTGGGCGTTTTCAAGGTCCTGCTCATAGTTGTTTCCAAAGTCAACACATCCTCCATCATCAGCAGCAATACATGTCCGAGAAGGAGGAGTTATCTCTAAGTCCTCTACTTGGTAAGAGACCTCACTTTCTCCGGTCTCCAAAGTTGTCTCAACAGATACAGGTTGCTGAGATTCTCCAGTAGCCTCATCAAATGTTGCAGGCGAGCTAACACCCATTGCGGCCTGTACAGGTGTGTCTGCAGTCACAGAGCTTATCTGTCTAATATCTATCTGTTCGGACTGTCTTGCTTGTTCAGACATTGCTTCAAAATTAAGTGTGGACTGTGAAAAGTAGTCGTACCGTATATCTAGGTTTGCAGACAACATTTCGCGTGCACCAGGCTGTATCATGCCACAGTTCTTAAGAGTAAGTTCCTCGTGTTCTACAAAACCTTGAGCCGCAGAGGAACCCGGTATTAGGTCGTTTCCTGTGCCTAAGCCATCCTCTTCAATATCGAAGCCGTCAACAGGCGTCCATCCGGTATCACACTGGACTTCACTGCCGTCATCTATAGTGACCCGGTAACTTACATTCATAGCCTCTATACCTCTAAGACCGTGACGTGTATTGTATATATCGTATGAGATAGGTATTGTCTGATCCGGTTCTGAGAAAGCTACGTCTATTGAGTCTCCTGCACCCACATCAAAGCTTCTGATATTTAGACCGAACTCCCTTCCAACGCTTTCACTTCCCGGTCTTTCCGTCTGGTTAAGCTGGTGTTCTCTTAGACAGTGAGGTCCTTCCCCTACACAGGACAGAAACCCTAAAGCCTGAGATCCCTGGTAACTTATCTCTCCCGTTATAGGCTGGACAGCCTGACTCATACCTATTCTGTCAAACGTCCCTCCAATATAGTAGTCAGTATACTGCACTAGGACGTTGTTTTCCGAGACTCCTGCAATATTAGCTAGTCCCGGAATTACTGCTAGAAACATTATCAAGACCATAAGAACTCCTGCAACAGCTAATAAGCTTCTTCCTTCAGAATTTTGGCCTCTTCTGGATTTATCGGCTCTCCTATCAATCTCCATTCTCCTTTTTTCTTCTTCAGAAGGAGCAAGCTTGTTTAGAACCGGTATAGGAGATATAATCGCACAGAAAACCATATCAACAACATCAACATCCTTGTTTATCACAATACTAACTAATCCCAGTATAAAAGAAGGTAAACCAATCACAGCACCTACACCTGTCAGAGATGTTCCTAATCTTCTAGCCCACCTCTTCTTGTTTATAAGATGTTTTCTTATCTGTTTTTTACGGCCTTGTACAGCATTACTTATCTTTGAACGGATCCAGCCAGTAAGTCTCTGTATTGGGCCGCGGTCAGGTTCATACCGAAGATCTTCATAGTTATCCATGCCTGATATAGTTATTCACCTCTTGAGGAAGTTATTCTAAAGTCTTCAAGCACATAGGCTCCGTGGCTCTTAATTTCTAGTTCGTTGTCTTCCTGAAGAACATCCTCCGATACGTTGTGCTGATTAAATCCGGTTTCCGGCTCTATAGAATGTGTTTCTTCATTTAATGTGATGTTTAAATTCCTATTTGTTGGTAGCAGGCTTCTGTAATCGAAAGAGATAATCTCTTGCGTGTCCTGGCGGTCTGCAAAGTTTAACTGCTCTCCAGATAATTCAAACTCCTCATTGATCTCCTCTCTTTGAACGGCTTCCACGCTTCTAACTGTTATATCTGCGTTTTCTATATGGTACTCTGCAGGCCTGCTTGTTGAAAACTCTATAGTATTAGATCCTGCGTTTAAGCTTTCCAATGGTATTTCTGCTTCTTCCCCTGTTGTACGTGCTTGTTCTCTGTTATAGATTTCATCGTCGTTCACAGTTATCTCTAGTGGTTCTTCTCTTACCGCTTCTTGTATATCAAAGGTTAGTTCCGACTCTACAAAGTCTTCTATCTCAAAACTGTATACTCTAAAGTTATCTCTATGATCTGAGAAGGTCCTATCACTTACTCTAAGTTCAACATCTTCTAAAACGTATTCTGAACCAGAAAATATTCCGTCCCGGTTGACACCGAGTTCAAACTCGTTTACTCCATGCCTAAGATGCTCTTCGTCTATCTCGATCTCCGGATTCGATGTCGATACAAGGTGTTCGTCAAACACTTTTTCGCCGTTGACTTTCAGGTATACCGCTCCCGAGCCTTCTCTACCGAGAACTTCGAACTCCAGTTTGCCGTCTTGTGGCTGTGTGGCGTTGTAATCAAAATAAAGTTTTTGCCCTCTGAAAGGTCCTAAACGATCGCTTATACTCGAGCGGCTTCTTTCGAATGCGAGCACGTCTCCTCGCCCGTGTCCTACGTTGAAGTCTCCTAGGCTTATGGTTCTATGATCGTGTTCTTCACTTCCTACAGTACCGAAATCTTTCTCATATAGAACCATTTCATCCTCTTCTTCAACTGTTATACCATCTGTTGCCTCATCATAGATAAAAATGAGGCCAAAAACCGTTAGGCCTGCGACTAAAACAACGCCAAACTTTTCGTCCATAATAATGTGGTGTTGTTTCGAGGTTTTTATTTGTAGGTAGCAGTTAAACAGTTTATGAAGCTGTTAAAAACCGATAGAAACGACGGATATGCCTGTATAAGAATTGAAAACAAAGACGATCTCTGGCATCTAAAAGACTTTATACAGGAAGGAGACCATGTTAGAACATTAACACAGCGAACTAAACTGGATGGAAGAGAGAAAAAGACCTGCAGACTTACTTTAAAAGCAGAGAAGACAGAATACACTGAGGAAAGGTTGAGAGTTACCGGAGAAATCACAGAAGGTCATGAGGATGTTGAACTAGGCTACCACACGTTTAACTTGGAGCCAGATAACGAGTTCGAGATCCAGACAGAGTTCACAGAAGAACGATGGAACAGACTTCAAGAGATGGAAGACAAAAGATCTTACCAGGTACTTTTCTGTCTTGTAGAGAAAGGTGGCGCCGACTTCTTCCTCGTAGAGGAGTCCGGTATAAAAGACCTCTCAAAGATAGAGGAGAACATACCAGGAAAGATGTACAAAGATCAGGTATCAGGCGAAGAATTCCATAAACAGGTTAGAGCCGTTCTGGAAAGATCAGAAGATGTCGACGATATTGTGCTATGCGGTCCTGGATTCCAGAAGAACAAAGTATATGACACACTGTCCGAAGATCTTAAAAGCAAAACTTTCGTACAGAACACATCTGTCACCGGCAAAACAGGCCTTCACGAAGCATTTAAACGTGGTGCGCTCGACAAAGTCGTAGAGAACTCACGTATAGGAGAAGAATCTGAAGCTGTAGACAGATTTTTGGACGCTTTAAGAGAAGAAGATAAAGCTAGTTACGGCGAACCTGTAAAACAACTTGCAGACTTAGGAGCAGTTAAAAAACTCCTAATTACTGCAGAAAAACATAGAAAAGAGCCGGGGATATCTAGAACCGTAGAACAACAGGGAGGAGAGACACAGATAGTGCATACTGATCACGAGGCAGGCGAAAAACTTGAGAAACTAGGTGGTTTAGCGGCTATTCTACGATACTCTCCTCAGTAGCTTCAGGCCTTGGATCAAGCTCAACTTCAACCGTCTCTATTTCTCCGTCTCGTATAACTTCAAGCTCTACTTTATCTCCGGCTTCTGTATTTCGGGCAAGATAGACTAAAACGTCTTCTATACCTCTTACCTCTTGGTCATCTATAGATATTATCACGTCTCCGCCGACAGCTATCTCCTGTCCTTGTATCTCTACTATATCTTCTCCTTCATCAACTATTCCTTCAGAAGGTCCTTCTTCGACCACATCTATCACTAGGAAGCCGGTGCTCTCATCTAAATCCATCTCTTCAGCTATTTCCGGATCGATATCAACGCCCGAGACCCCTAGCCATGAGTGTTGGTAACTTCCTTCATCTATAAGTTCAGGGATTACTCTTTCAACGCTTTCAGCAGATATTGCGAAACCTACTCCTGAAAAAGCGCCTGTTCCTGTTTCTATAGCAGTGTTTACACCTACTACTTCTCCACGAGTATTCATCAGTGGGCCTCCTGAGTTGCCTGGGTTTATCGCAGCATCAGTCTGCAGAACATTTGGTATGGAAAATCCTCCTTGGACAGGCAGCAGTCTGTCTTTCTGCGATATTATGCCTGTTGTCATTGAGCTTTCAAACCCGAAAGGATTACCTATTGCCACCGCCTGTTGCCCTATCTCTACTTCTTCAAGATCTCCAAGACTCAAAGGCTCTAAACTAGTGTCATCAACCTTAAGAACGGCTAAATCAGTGTAAGGATCTACTCCTATAACGTCAGCGCTCTCTGTGACTCCCTCGGTAAGAGTGACATCAACAGTCTCGGATCCGGCAACTACATGGTAGTTCGTAACAATATGCTCTGTGTCGTATGCAAAGCCAGAGCCCTGAGCCTCTTGGGCTTCATGAGCATTTACTGATACAACAGAGTTCTCAACCCGGTTAAAGAGCTGAGAAAGATCTGTTCCAACATCTTCACCGTAATCATAGGAGTGTTCTATACTATCTTCAAGCTGGTCTATCTGGTAGGACGTATAGCCTAAAGCAGCGCCTACACCTATTACAGCTCCGATAAATATCATTAAAACTGTTTTACTAAGGTTTTCCGGCTCCACAGTTCTATCCTTCATCCAGGAGCCTTAATAAAAAAACGGTTGGCAGAACACAGTACTAATTAAGTGTAGCCTTCAAACGAGTTATACATAGGATATGGATATACGTAGAGAAATATTCAAACTGACTCCTCTGGGAAGAGCCGATCAAGAGTTAAGAGATCATCTTGGCGAACAGGCAGACAGCGATCTCTTCAGAAAATATGAAAAATCGCTGAACTACTATAGAACCGCAAAGTTCTCCCAGACCATAGTTAAAGCACTTTTGTACGCCAGCCTGATTACATCTGTTATAGCTACATTTGGCTTTGAACAGGTACAGCTTCTGCAACAGATCGCATCCTACATAGGAGCAACGATACTGATAATTCTCTACGCCTTCACAAGCTACTACTCCCTTCTAAGAAGAGAGAGCTACCACGTAAAACGTGAAATACTGCTGGCAAACACCGAGAACTAGATCAGATAAACACAAATAGTAAAAGTTAAAGCCTGTTTTAGACCGTTCTTCAGCTAAATCTTTTTCCCTCAGATTTTTCTATCATCCTGAACAAAGTCTACAGTAGCGAAAGCGTCAGGGGCGGGATTTGAACCCGCGTGGGCGTGAGCCCAGTAGCTTAGCAAGCTACCGCAATGACCAGACTATGCGACCCCGACTTGCTGTGAGATTGTTTTACATGTTAACTGTTTAAAACATGTTACCTT
>LKMN01000013.1 GCA_001563875.1 Nanohaloarchaea archaeon B1-Br10_U2g1
TAATGGTATCTGAGGAAAAGGTCTGGGAGCAGCTGGAAGAAGTTATAGATCCTGAACTAAACATTAACATTGTCGACCTTGGACTAATATACGAAGTTGATGTTGATGGTTCAGACGTGTTCATACTTATGACGTTAACAACTCCCGGCTGTCCTTTACACGGAGTGTTTGACGAGCTCGTGAAGAGAGAGGTCAGGAAGGCGGAAGGAGTAGAGAAAATTGATGTAGAGCTTACTTTCGAGCCACGTTGGACGCCCGAGAAAATGTCTGATAAAGGTCAGAACCAGCTTGGTAATGTACCCGGAATGGACTTGTTCTAACCATTGTTCCGGACCCTGTTAACTGTTATTAAGGTCTGAGATACAGCGTTTAAGGAATGGACTCCGAATGGATTCTACTAGATGACTCAAACCGGCTGAGACTTTCTGAAGCCGGCAGCCAGAAAGAAGCTATAAGAGAGGCCTTAAGGCAAGGTATACGCCCAAGTAATACGAACCAGGTCAGGCCTAGGGTTGCCAGATGGGATAGCGACAACAGACTGATGTCTACATCAGAGCTCATGGACTATATTGAAGAAATAACTCAGTAAGCTTTTCCAACATTTTAAGACAATTTAAGACTCTTAAAAGCTATAACATCACATAAAGTATGTCTTTATAGATTATAGCGATACAAAAACACATATATCAGTCTATAAACAGCATTTTACCACATACTTTATAAAATCATTCAACCTATTCACAAACTGCAAAGGAAGGTGGCACTACAGATGTGGAAAAGAATCGAGTCCGAAGAACACGACGAAAGACCCCGTAAATGGGAGCACAAAGATACAGGAGATACCGTCAAAGTCGAGAGATACGTCAACGATACCTGGGACACAAAACACAATGACAGACTGATAGAAAACTTTGATACAGTAGAAGAAGCACTTGAAAGAGGTAAAAAACTAATTGGAGAAAGCTAAAGACAAACAAAAGAATCTAAACAGACAAAAAGCTAGCAAAATCTGAACGAAACAGAAGAAAAACACAAAGAGATGTTTCCCACTACATAGTTACCTAAAAAGCTCAAGTCCTGCTGTCTAACTAACTCTTCAGAACCAAAAACCCTGATAAGACCAAAGGAGGTAACAACATTGTGCTACAGCTGTAACACCATGGAAATTGAACTAGAAGCATTAGACCAAGAAAAACTCCGGTCACCAACCCTGAAAGAATCAGTCTACCGTAAGGTAGAAGGAGATTCTAGCTCATTAGTAAAGGACTAGGAGAAGTTACTACTCCAGAAAAAATGTCCTCTCAGAACCTTCAGCGATACTAATGAGAAAAGGATCTAAATCACTGAAAGCGCCAGTCTTACAGAAACCGATATAGAACAGCCTCCCCGACTCAAAACCAATTTAAAACCTGAAAGATTGAAACTAGTCCTTTCAACATAAAAAAGACTTATCGAAACAGATCTCAAGACAGAGACAACATCTCAACACCACAAATAACATACAACCAAATAAAAACGTATTAGAACCTACATAACCCTTGAAAACAATTTTTTCCTGTACAGTTCTCAGAGACTAAACCGATATGTTCTATATAAAGCTGTGGACTCAATAGTTGTAATACAGAAGGAGGTGTTTTATTTTATGAAAGGTACTGTGAAGTTCTTCCACGATCAGAAGAACTATGGTTTTATCGAGACTGAAGAGATGGACGAAGATGTTTTCTTCCACGTCAGCGAACTCGATACCGATTCTATATCGGAGGATACTGAAGTCGAATTCGAGACAGAAGAAGGCGACAGAGGTCCAAAAGCTGTAGACGTAGAACAGGTTTAAAATAGGTTCTCTCATTCGAGAGTTTCTTGAAGACCAGTTCCAAAAATTTTCTTTATCATATATTATTTATTCTCTTCCTTCAATCGGAAACCCAGTTAAAGCTCGAACAATCAGTTTATCCGTGCCGATGATTAGCTTTCTGAAAAACCTGTTTGAACCAGAGAAAGATATAGAGATCAATTACAAAGAAGCCGAACAGTTCTACAGAGACCAAGAATCAGACCAGATAGAAAAGACTGTAGAAAAGGCAGAGCTACTTACAGAAAAGACCTCTGAAATAGTTTCTGATATAGAGTCGGAGATAGAAGCCCTACAAGGTTATAAGGACAGGCAAAACATACAGGCTGTCGAAGATGTTGCAGAAAACTTTTTCAAATCACGTAAAAAGATACTAGATAGTTTTCAGCCCTCCGGAAAAGTAAGAGAGCATAGAGACGACCTCGAGCAGTTTCTCTCGGAGTTCGAGGACACATCAAGGAAACAGGCCGCAGTAATGAAAAGAGCGCAAGACGAGTTCAACCCATTCTTCAAGACCGTGGAGGATCTTAATACGCATCTACAAGAGGTAGAGGATTTTCTTGAAGAAGAGTACAATACAGTAGATAGACTGAATCATTTGAACAAGCTTTCAACAGAGATAGAAGACTGTGAAAAACAGATAGATAACTTGAGGAAAGATATCAAGGAGACCAAGCCCAGTAAGATAGAAGAGGATATTAAGAACCAGGAAGAGAAGCTGAACCGGCTGAAGAATAGTAGCGACTGGACCGAAAAAGAACGGCTCGAAGATGAAAAGAACAATATTGTCAAGGAGAAGAAGTCATTGAGAAACCAGCTTTCTCGAAATATCTCGAAAATCGATAGAGGGATTAAAAAAATCATCTATGCGGTCGAAAACCAAGGCAAGGAGTTCGAACAAGATCTGGAGGAGTTGAAGGATCTAAGACAGAAAAATTTTGATTCTGTTAGCAGCCCGAAGTCCGTGCTTAGAGAGGCGGTAGACGTTATTGAGGACGAAAACCTTTTGGACGAGACCCAGAAGGAAAAGTTCATAGATTCAGTAGAGAAGTTTGAGACATTCGAATCAGATCTAGAAAAAATTGAGGATTATGAAAGAAAGAAGAAGGAGTTGGAAGAAAAGCTCGAAAACCTCCGTATAGAGGAAAAAGTCCATGATGCCAACAAAGAGATCAAGAAGCTGAAGAGGAAACATATCGAGGCAGTTGAAGAAGTTGAAGAGAAGGAGAAAGAGATAGAAAAGCAGAAAAAGCAGAAGGCAGATATCTTGGATCAACTAGAGAACTCCTTAAACAAGTCTTTTAAACACAATATTTCTCTGAAACAGACATGAGGAAAACCATCCGAGCACTAGTTTAGCTAGATATTTAAAGATTCAGCATATATTATCGACCACAGAAGGTTTCAATACCTTTTGGCGAAATCTCAATTGTTTTATAACTCTATAGAAGGCACAGATTTAAGATTAACGGTTCTAAAAATTATATCTTTAAATTAAACTAAAAGAATATATGTAAACCGAGAGGGGGATACCTTAATGTCTACAGAAGCTGCAAAGCTTGGACAGTGCATAATATGTGGAGATAGAGTGTACAGAGAGGGAAAGCATATTACCTCTACTGAAGGCTACTGCCACAATATATGTCTAAAAGATACTGCCTAGACAGAGGGTAAAATAAGGTCTGAGAGACTTTAAAACAGTTGTTTGAGAATTGAGTATATGCGAGAAGAGGTTCTGGAAAACAAGAAGGTGTTTGCAGCCATAGCAGTTATTTTGGGTTTCTGGCTAGCTACTCCAGCTCTCTTACAGCATTTTTACGGCTTATCAGCTCCTTTAACTGCTTTCTCAATAGCTATAATCTATCTCGTTGTTTTCAAAGTCTACCAGTTCGTCTCTTAGAGCTGTTGTATCCTGTAAATTGTTAGACTGTTTTCCGAGTTATGGACATAGTTGAAGTAAATCCTATAGCTTTCCTGGCCAAGCGTTACGACCTGAGATTCTCTGTGCTCGCCTTCCTCAAGATCTATATCGATAGTTGGAGCATCTTCTCTTTCGATAAATGCTTGAGATGTCCAAGGTTCAAAAAAGAAGTTTACTTCTTTCCCATCGAAGTTTACTGTCTGGTTGTATTCCTGTTCATTCAGAGTGATATTCGTATCTGAAGAGTACAGAGAACTCTCTTGTACGCTGAAAACCTCTAAACCGGCTATAAAACCTAGTGAGGCTGCCAGTATTATAGTTGAAATCCCTACAAAAACGGTCTGTCGCTCCATAGTTCTGTAAAGTAGATAAATCTTTTACATCTTAACTTTTGTCTGTATACTCCTCCAGTATATCTGGGAACTCTCTGCCTCTTATCTGTCTGAGACCGAAGTCTTCCGCCCAGTTGAGAACTCCATTGTCTTCCGTGACCACTGTAGCATCCATCTCTTTAGCGAGTAGTAAGAGATCTAGATCTTCTCGAGAGTCTACAATACCTTTTCTCAGTGCTTCCTTGTAATCGTCTCTGAGATCTGATATAGCCACATCAGATTTTGAGTAGTATTCTTCCTCCGGCTCTTCTTCCATCTCTTCAAGTTCTCTTAAAGCCTTTTCCGATAGTCTGAGTCCTCTGTCAACTCTTTTTCTCATCTCTTCAACGAAGTCGTGCATTATCTCCCCGGAGACCTTTACTTCGTAACGGGTTGGAGATTTCTTGACTATCCATGTTTTCAGCTTGTCTTCGGTCTCCTGTTCTATCTTTCCGTCAAGTATTTCCATAAGCTCGTTGTATGTGGATGGAGGCATATAGCAGACTATATCTTTTCTGTCGGCCCGTTCTATAAGATCTATCAGACGGTCAACCGTGTTTTCAACAGGCTCGTTATCTTTCCTTATATGCTGGGTTAGGAATAACGAGGTGTCTACTACGAAGCTGTCTCGAAAGTTTTTCTCAGCCATGGAAACGTTGTGGCCCACAAACTAATTTAGTGTTTACTGTTGAAGGTTTTGAGGTGCTTCTACATCTGTATCTTCTACTATATCTCGACCTCTTTCACGTACTGTGACAGTGGTTACATTTAAGATGTCGGAGATCTCTCTCAGCGATCTTTCCTCTCCTTCATGGAACGCAGCTATATAGACAGATGCTGCAGCGATACCTTTTGAGGACTTACCAGAAATAGTTTCCTCGCTCGTCCTCTCTACTATTTCTCTGGCTTTTATAGCAGCTTCAGGAGTCAAACCGAGTTTGGCACAGAATCTTTCTATATACTGTTCGGGTGGCGGAGGAACGATACGCAGATCTAGTTCACGTGCAATATACCGGTAGGCCTTTCCCACATCTCTTTTTTTCTCCCTCACTGTCTCCGATATCTCATCCAGAGTTCTAGGCTCCTGTTTTTCTCTCGCCGTGATGTATACTATGCCGCCAAGCACCGCGTTGAAGCTTCTGCCCGATAAAAGGTCTTTATCTCTGGCTTCTTCCAGTACTTGTTCCGATCTTTGTTGAACGTCTTTGGATAGATCCAGTTCGGTTACAGCTCTTTGAAGCTCTGTTAGTTCGTAGTATGATCGGTCTTTAACTTCAGGAAGCCATCTCTCAACCCCCTCATAGTCCGGCATAGTTATCGCTATAAGGAATATTCCTAAAGCGGTTACCGGTATTGAAAGACCTAGTAAAACCGCTGCCGCCACTAAAAGCTCTGAACTCACCGAGCAGTCTCTAAAGTCTTTATATAGAAGGTTAAATGTCAGAACAGATAGAACAGGTAGAGCGAGTAGGGCTATGTACAGAGGCTGTTCGAGTAGCTCTACAGGTGTAAAGGCATGGTTCATCCCAGATACGGCTCCGATAAAAAGTCCAAAAAGTATGAAGACGGTACCATAGACGACACAGTTTAGACCTATATTTCTCCAAGCTGCTCTTTTACCGTAACTCATTTTCTTACACCTTTAGAACTGTTTTCAAAGCTTTTAACCACTATTTGTATTAGACAACAATCTTGTAGTCGAACGCTAAAGTTATTACTGAGGTTCGTAAATACCGTCTCTATGGAAGGAAAAGTCGTTTTCATAACCGGAGGTTCAACAGGTATTGGAAAATCAACAGCAGAAAAGTTCTCTGAAAAAGGTGCAGAAGTAGTAATAGGAGATATAAACAAAGAAAAAGGCCAGGAAACAGCAGAAGAGATTGGAGCAGAGTTTAAAGAATGTGATGTAGCGGACTGGGAAAGCGTGAAGTTCGTTGTAGACAGTATTGTCGAAGAATACGGCAGGCTTGACGTCGTGGTCAACAACGCCGGTATAGGATCAACGTCAACCATAGAAGAGATGGATAAAGAAGAGTGGGAAAAAATCATAGCTGTCGATCTGGACGGCGTGATGCACGGTACAAAAGCCGCGGCACCTCATCTAAAAGAGACTGAAGGATGCGTAATAAACACCGCATCTATATACGGACTCGTAGGAGACGTAGGAGCTACCGCATACAACGCAGCTAAGGGAGGCGTGGTAAACTTTACACGTTCTGTAGCGAACGACCTAGCAGAACACAACGTTAGAGTCAACTCCATCTGCCCCGGATTCATTGACACACCTCTGATACAGGAGGCTATGGACGATGAAGACTTCAAGAACCACGTTCTCGGAGAAACACCTTTAGGGAGAGTTGCAGAGCCAGAAGAGGTAGCTGAAGTCATGGTCTTCCTTGCATCTGATAAAGCATCCTACATAACAGGAGCCAACATCCCTGTGGACGGTGGCTGGACAAGCCACTGAAAACTCCTCTTCTTCCCATACCGTTCTTTAAAACTTAATTTACCCAGTTTAGATAGTGGCCGAAGAAGACAGAACTGTAAAGACACTTTTCATTACTATACTTGCCGAGGTGATTGGCTTTGGAATACTTATACCGGTAGTTCCGCTGCTTTTCGCAGACCCCAGCTCATCATACTTCATGCTTCCTGAAAGCTACTCTCTAGAAACCGGTTATATCCTTCTAGGGGTTTTGCTCGGTGTTTATCCGCTTGGACAGTTCTTTGCAACTCCTTTGCTTGGAGAGTTAAGTGACATATACGGTAGAAGAATTGTGATACAGCTTTCAATCGTTGGAACAATCATATCTACACTAATATTTACCTACGGCCTTCTGGCCGCAAGCATATGGCTTATCTTTCTCTCAAGAGTTGTAAACGGTTTGACAGGAGGGCTTATAGCTGTAGCTCAGGCCAGTATAGCAGATATATCTAGTGAAGGTGAGAAGTCAAAGAACTTCGGTCTAATAGGCGCCGCCTTCGGAACAGGTTTTATTATAGGTCCTTTCCTCGGAGGCCTGCTATCCTCAGGCATACATCCTCTGCTTACGGTTACAACTCCTTTCCTTTTCGCAGCGTTTTTGAGCGGGATAAGTCTTTTCTATGTTACACGACATCTTGAGGAAACCAGTCCGAAGAAGGATAAAACGGTTAACTGGAGGAAGCCTTTCTCACAGGTAGTCCAAGGATTAAGACTTCCAGGCCTTCAGAAGCTGTTTGCAGCCAACTTCTTCTACTTCTCCGGCTTCGCGTTCTTCACATCCTTTATACCCGTTCTACTTATTGAACGTTTCAGCTTCTCACAGTTCGATATAGGAAACTTCTTCCTGTATATAGGAGTTCTGATACTTATCACGCAGGTCTATCTTATCAGAAAGATATATCCGCGGTTCAGAGAGGAAAGAGTAACTCCTGTAACGATTATAGCTGCAGGTACGTTCTTACTACTTCTTTCAGTAGCTCCAAACCTCTGGATCTTCCTACTGGTTATAGGTCTTTTCTCGTTCAACAGCGGTATAAGCAAGATAAGTTTAGAGACACTGATATCAAAGAATGCAGATTCTGACAGTCAGGGACTGGCAATGGGCACTAACCAGAGTCTGAGAGCTTTAGCAAATGCCATACCATCCGTGCTTTCAGGTGTTGCTGCAGCCCTGTTCACTCCTGCAACCCCTATAGTTATAGCAGGTATATTGATACTCCTGACAGGTCTGACCTTTAAAGCTCTAAACTAAGTACTGTTCATGGAAAAGGAAGTAGTTTACAACGGCTTTATAGCCGGAGCCTCTGGAGGCGCAGTATACATGGCTATGTCTTATATCCGTAGTTCGGCCGTTGACTGGTCCGGCGGACTAGGATTTATGTTCGGTTTTGCAGCAGCCTTCATACTTTTCAAATGGTTCCAGGAGAGGCGTTGAACTCTAACTGAAATAAAAGCTGTTGAATCATAACAGAGTTATGGAGCCCGGAGACCTTGAGGAAGGAGACTTGGTACTTTTCAACGACAGAAAGACTCCTTTAGAAGTAGTAGAAACAGGTGATGAAATTACGGTTAAAGGTCCTCACGGTGCTTTATACACTATCTATGGGGAGAATAACTCCCTACTGGTCTGTTCCAAAGACCAGAAACGTTACTCCTCTTACTGTGAAGAGCTGCGTAAGGTGGGCGAATGGATTGAAACTGATAACGGCTGGAGACACTCTAAATCAGACGCCGAGATCCTTATAGAAAGAAAGGATAACGGCTTTTGGACGGTAAAAACTGTTGGTATCGATGAAGAGATCGATGTGCCTCTGTACGGTTTCACAGACAAGGAGTTCGCTAGAGAGGAGGCGGAGAAGTTTCTGGATAAAAATCCTGAGGGCTGAGAAACCGTTGTTGATAACCCCTCCAATTATTAACTTTTAAAGTATCTAAGTTGTTCTGTTGTGGATAGTTTACTCTGGGATATAGAGCAGGAGGAGAAAGAAGAGTTAATCCGGTCTCTAAGACTGCGTTACGAGAATATAGACGAGATAAAGTCGGATACCGAGATACCTTACTCAAACCTGAAACAACATGAAAACGGAGAGCTAAGATCTATAGGGCTTTCAAACGTTGCAGACCTTATACAGACTGTTAACAGTTCGGAATCGCGTTTTTCAGAGAGCTCTCCAGAGGATTTCATACTGAAAACCTTCGACTACTCCGAACCAAGAGTCCAGATACCTGAAGACCTCCAAAAAACACTTTTCAGAACTTTCGACGTAGATACTGTAGAAGAGCTTACAGAAAGATCTCGTCAGACTGTTAACAGGATCAGAGTAGGCGATTCAAAAAGGATAGCTCTTGAAGATTATCAGAGGATATTTGAAGAGGTCAATGAAAAGCTGGATGAGAACTTTGAGGCTTCAGGAGTGCTTAAATACTCTGGAAACGGAGATGAGCTCTTTGAAGCTGATGCGGAACAGGTTGTAGAGATTCAAGGGATACGAGACAGCTTGGAGAAAATCGAAAGAGATGAACCTTACAAGACAGGTAGACTGAAACACAGTATAGACGTATTAGATAAGCCTCCGGAGCATGACAGAGATCTTATAAGACCTGAAGGAAAGACCGAGGGCTACGTCTACTCGGTTCTAGAGGAGCTAGGTCTGATGGAAAAATGGGGTGGACAGGCTTCACCTTACCAGATACTGAAACAGCCTGAGTACTTCGAAATAGTTAGGAAAGAGCTGGAGAAGGATATTGACAAAGAAGAAGAAACAAGATATAGCCGTGATGAACTAGTAGCTCTTCTTGATGATTATGTAGACAGACCTAGCAAGAGAGATATAGAAGAGAACAGTGAACTTCCCTCCTCAGGCACTTACGAAAACGTCTTCGGATCCTGGAACAACGCAATGTGGTGCGCAGGCTTCACGCCTCTAGAACAGATCTACTCCGAAGAAGAGCTTTTCACTCAGCTTTACGAACTAAACGACAGCCTCGGAAGAATTCCTACACGGCAAGAGTTTATGAAAAACGGAGCTACAGCCAGCAGAAATGCTGTTGAAAACCATTTTGGAAGTTATGAAGAGTTCGCAGAACAGGCTGGACTTTACGATATAGGTATAGGTGCTGAAGAAGCTTTAGGCAAGTATTATACATCTACAGAGTCGGAAACAGCTTACGCATCAGACTGAAAGGAGGACTACAAAATGGGTTACAGAGATTCACGGGAAGAGTATTTTGAAGACCTTATGGTAGCAGGCGCTCCTATACAGGAGACCGAGTACGGTCTTTTCAAAGAACATTACAGAGATGTTGCCTCAGCTCTAGACTCTATGAAGTCCTCCAAGCTTTCCTTAGAACAGATTAGAGAAGCGATGGTAGAGCATGAGGAGACCGCTGCTTTAACAGGCAAAGAACTAGAAAGAGTTATGGACCATTACGACAACCTTGGGATAGTTACCAGCGAGGTAAAAACTTTTGACCGCAGAAAGGTCTATAGAATCCCTAGCTACAGCGGAAGAGGGACCACGAAGTCTTGGCCAGATATCGTTGACGAGCTTGAACAAGACATGAAAGAGGCAGAAGAAACACATTGCTGGAACAACCAGGGCGAGGGCATCTACGATATAACAGAGTACGAGTAGAATCTAGAGAAAGATAAGCAGTAGAGGCATTAAGAACACTGATACCGTGAAAACGTACAAAAGCCTTTTATCTGATACTATAGAGTCAAACATCGTTTTAATCAGCTTGAAGTACTGTTTATAGAAAACCAGAGCCGTTAATGTCACCAAAGTGATTGTCGCTGTAAGCATCAGAACCGCTTTCATACCGATAAGCGAGTCCAGTACTATAGCAGCGATTATCGAGCTTATCATGGTGGTTACGTTGGCTCCTAAGATGTATGGTATGATCTCTTCTCTCCTCAGATATCCTTTATTGTATAAAGGTACAATTATACCTAGCGATAGCGCCACACTTGTCGTTACCAGTGTTAAGACAGCTCCTGCTATAAATCCTATCCATTTACTGGTTATAAGGAATCTTATGTAGTCATCACGCATCTTGTCTTTCCCTATACCTTTGAACGCTTTATCGAACTGTTTCAGACTGAAAAGCAGCAGCATTATCGACAGGAAGAACAGTATTGGCGCAAAAATGTTTTCAGATAGTAGATCCACTATAGGCTGGAACACCATTGTCAGAGAGTAGCCTAAGAACGCGGGTCCCGATGTCTCAAGGTATCCGAACTCGAAGCTTCCTAAAAGAAGGTAACCCAGTATTATTGCCGGTATATAGATTGTGTATGTCAGTAGAAAGGTTAAGATTCCTACAGAGCATGAATCTGCTAAGCTTGAAGACTTACCTTTGGTGTATTCTATAGCGCTCCTATCAGTATTACAATAAATGCTGCTCCAAGACGTGAACCGGATATAACCATGAAGACTTGTGTGAACTCTATTAGACCGGACTCGAAAAGCGCTAAACCTATAGCTGCGGAAGTTGCGCCGTTAAGTACCATGTAAGCCATGAACCATCCTGTCCCCAGTGCCGAAAGTTCAGTAGTAATAAACGCCGTGAAGAAGTTCTGTAGTAGAGGCGCTATTTCCTGGGTAGATTCTCCTAGTAGCTGCAAAGAAAGTATAAACCCAAAAATTGCAATGAAACCATAGAAGAATCTTTTTCTCTTATCCATCTAAAGAGAGATTGACTTACAACAGTAATAAATATAAGACCAGAGTCCAATTCAACCATAGGCAGGAAATATGGTCAAAGACTTGGAGAAAGAACCTACAGACAGTCAAGAGAAAAGATTTGAAAAAACGGAAGTGCTTGGAGACGCCAAAGTTGAAGAGTACTCTGGTATAGAGGAAAAACTTTCTCCCAAGGAAAAAGTCAGGCTTTTCGCAGCGCTGAGAACCGATAAGGGTAACAAGAACCTTCTGGCTTTAACACAGAACAGGCTGTTAACGTTTAGCAATCCGAAAGTTAAGCTTCTGGGCGAGAAAGAGCGTTTCAAAGACATAGGATTAAACGATATTCAAGAGATGAATGTCGAGGAACGTAAAGGCTTCGACACATTAGCAGTTACGACGTCGAAAGGTAAGAGAAAGTTTATGGTGCCTGAGCATACAGGAGTAAGGATTTCAGGCGAGATAAGAGAGCTACAGTCCGAACAGAACGTTGATCCTGCTGAACAGCTCGAAAAACTTGGAGGAGAGAAAGAAAAAGGAAACCTTACCTCTGAAGAGTACAAGAAAAAGAAAGACGAACTTATAGACCGCATATAAGATAACTTGTACTGCTAGAAGATCTTTCTACGAGCCGGCTCCGATCCATACATAGATAATACCTCTTCAACAGCTTCTTTACGGCCCGTAACCGTTAGACGATCATTCTTCCTGAGTTTGAGATCTCTTTCTGGAGTCACAGTCCTGCTGTTTCTGGTTACCAATGTTACTGCACATCCCTCAGGTAGCTCTCTTTCAAAATCCTCAAGCTCTAGTCCGTTTACTTCCCTAGTGTTGAGCGTTATCTCCTGGATATCTACTTGGTCCTTGAACTCGGTTATCTGGTTCCAGAGCGCCGGTCTCTCAATCGTGTTGTCTATAGCGTCCGCCACTGCAGAAGGAGAGGACACAAGCTCTACCCCCATATCTCTAAACGCCTGTTCGTTCACAGGGTCGTTTACCCGAGATATAATGTTTTCAACGCCGTGCTTGGATTTAGCCATCTGTGCTACCACAAGGTTGGCGTCATCGTCCCTGGTCACCGTTGCCAGGATCTTAGCTTTATCTATACCTGCTTTCTCAAGAATCTCTATATCTCTTGCATCGCCTTTTACAGCGTTAAATCCCTGATGGCGTGCTTTTTCTACTTCTTTTGCCCTTTTTTCTATTATTACAGTGTTTTCTCCTTTTCTTTGGAGTTTTTCAGCAAGTTCTAGACCTGCTTCTCCTGCGCCAACTATTACTATGTGCATAGGTATCACCTCAAGTTTCTCTGCTATATGTCTTGCCAGTCCTCCTTCTATGAAAGATGTTGCAAATATTACAAGGAAAACCGATCCTACTAATGTAGCTGAAAGCTCTTGGTAGCCCATCTGTTGTAGTTCTAGTGCGAAAAGCGTTGCTACACTTGCAGGTATAATACCTCTTGGTCCTACAAGACTTATATACGCTTTTTCACGTGTCGAGAAGGTTTCTCCCTTTGTTGACATGTAAACTGTTAAAGGTCTGACGATTAGAGTCACTGCGAGCACGAACAGTATTCCGCCCAAACCTAAGGCTACTAAGTCGTCAAATGATAGTAACGCAGTTAGTGTGATGAATACAAAGGATATTACAAGTACCGTAATGGTGTCTTCGAACTCTTTGATCTCTTCTTTGTAAGGTATCTCCATGTTTCCTAGCATTATCCCTGCTGTTGCAACAGCCGCTATACCGGCCTCGCTTATTATCATCTCTGCCAGACCGTAGGACAGAAGTGCTGCTCCTATAGTAACTATCCGTGCGTCTTGAACCTCGTTAGGTGAATCCAAGTCCACCTTCTTTATCAGATACCATGCAGCTAAAGCAACTATTATACCGACGAGTACTCCGCTTCCAAGTCTTGTGAAGAAGTGTGAAACCAGCTGGTCAAACGCCTTGGACTCTATTATCACGAACTCGAAAACTACTATAGCCATTATTGCGGCTGTAACATCGTTTACGATACCTTCGGTTTCGAGTGCTGCTTGAACATGTTGGCGTACAGGGACAACCTCCATAATTGGTTTTATCACTGTCGGACCTGTAGCAACCAGTAAAGCTCCTATAAGGAAGGATATATCCCAGGGAACATTCAGGGTATAGTAGGCAACCACTGCTGTAGCTATACATGAGAATACAGCGCCCAGTGTTCCTAGACGGATAGCTTCGGACTGTGCAGCTTTTAACTTGGTTAGTTTTAGATGAAAGGCTCCTTCGAACACTATTATTGCAACACTCAGGCCGATAATAGTCTGTATTCCGTCCCCGAAAGCCTCTGGATTGATTATGTTAAGCACTTCGGGGCCGAAGATTACTCCTGCTATAATAAGAAACAGTATGCTCGGTACTTTGTACTTGTCCGCAATAATCTGTGAGATTATACCTAATGCGAAGATTGTAACTACAAGTAAGAGTATTCCTCCATCGTTCAACGCTGATTTCTCGCCTCATAACAACTCTGAACCTTAAAACATAAAAACACATTCTAGAAGACGTTCATATGATGAAAGACATATTTTTTACAGTTTCAACGTATATTCGTACATTATGTATGTGTTTTGAGGACTGAAAAGTTTTTAAATATATTTTCTATTGTTTAATGTCTCTGAAACTGTTCAAAGATGTTCCCAAGCCCTATTATGTATAGGTATACGGGAGGTGAGGCAAGAGTACATAACGTTTTCTGGTTAAACTGGTTAAACAGAAGGTAAAATGAAGTCTGTAAAGCTGGAGTTCGATGTTGAAGATAATTTGAACCGTTTTGATGCTTTCTTAGGCGTTCACTCAAACTATTTTATGGATAAAGATAATGAGATAGAGCGAGAACTGGAAAATTATGTTGAAGAAGGTCCTGAAAACTATATGAGCGTGATCGGTTATGAAGCCGGCTGTTTTGAAAAACTGCTGGATGCCGAAAAGTTTGATGCTGTAGGCGCAGAGCTTCCTGACACCGATATAGGTATAAGCGGTTTACCGCCTGCTTATGTATCGGATATCAAGTCGACAGATAACTACCTGGATATGGATCGGGCTATAGGTTACAGCACGGAACCTTTCTACGTTAGAGATTTTGGTTCTGCGGAGACCGCCTTTGATCTTGCAAGAGAGCAGCTTGAGGACAGATGGTTTCTGCACAGCTGGTACAGTGAAGACGATACGGTAGAGGTCTGGGAGTACTTCAAGGGTAGCCTGAATGTTTTCTACGGTCGGCCTCCTTCAGAGATAGAGAAAAAAGGTATAGACAACTCAGCAGTTATTAGATCGCTTTCTTCCGAGATACCTTTTGATAGCCGTGAAGCGCTTGAAGAGGAGCTTGATAACGCTTTAAGGGCCACGATGCTGGAACGGGACAGAGAGCTTGAGGTAAGCAAAGCCAGAGAGTTCGGTCAGAAACAAGGTATTGCTATGGATCCGGGTACGGGCCCGACTTTCTAGATCTCCTAGTTTTTTCCGTCTTTCTGAACCACGAAACAGAAAGTGTTTAAAAGTTCAACATTTATACACTAACTTATTATGACAACCATAACAGTATATTCGACGCCTTCATGCCCTTACTGTGTAAAAATCAAGGACTGGCTGGACTCCGAAGATCTGGAGTACACGGAGCACAACGTTGCGGAAGACCAGGAGAAAGCTATGGAGATGGTTAAGAAGACAGGTCAGAGAGGAGTACCTCAGACAGTCGTTGAGAAAGACGGCGAGGAAAACATTGTGGTAGGTTTTCAGCCTCAGAAGATACAGGAGCTGGTAGAGTGAGTTCAGAGCTTTTCGTTAGACGTCTGGCCGGCACCGTTGTAACACTAGGTTTCCTGGGAGGCTGGTTCGTGAATGAATGGATCTACTTAGTCACTCTTTTCGCCGGTTTAAACCTTTTACAGAGCTCCTTCACAGGTTTCTGTCCTCCGGAGAAACTTTACAACCGGTTTCAGGGATAGGAGTTAAAGGCTTTCAGTTCTCTTTTCTTTTCTATGGAATGTCCTCCCGAGATGCAGCAGCTTATGAAGGTCCTGTACAATCTTTCAGGTTCGGAGACAGAGATACTCTACTTTCTATGCGGGAATGATGCCCGGGTATCCGAGATCGCTGAAGAGCTTGAGAAGGACCGTTCAACCGTTCAAAGATATCTTTCGAAGCTCCAGTCTTCAGGACTTGTAAGACGTGAGGCCCGTGTTGAGGAAGGTAAGAAAGGCCGTTACTTTGTCTACAGTGTTCCTGACAAGGAGAGGATGAAGGAGAAGATCGCGGAAAGGATGGAAGAGTGGAAAGAGGAGAAGTTTGAGGTCCTTGAGGATATCTAGATATTGAGCCTCTTTACTTTACTGTAATGTTTCCGGGATAGATCAGCGGAAACAATATGTATAAAAGTGCAACATTCATACACAAATTATGTCTATGTCTTCCAAACCAGAACTCAAGATAGATCAGAGACTTGGAAAAGTCGGAGAGTACTCCGCATCAAACCCGTTAAAAGTTATAGCCGCAACCGTACTAATTCTAGCGGTAGCCGGTCTAGGAGCCTCACAGATCCAGATGAATATGGGGATGGAGCTGTATATAGATGACAACTCACAGGTCAACCAGGACTGGCAGGAGCTGCAGAAAGACTTCAACAAGGGAAACGTAGTATTCGTGGTTCTTGAGTCAGAAGAGGACTACAATATCTACAGTCCTGAGAACATGAAGATACTGGAGTCGGTATACCAGGATCTTTACGAAGAGGTCGAGTCCGCAGGACTTGTAACAAGTATGGCACATCCTGTCAAGGCCGGGCCCGGAGGCGGAGAGATACCTGAGACAAGTGAAGACGTGAAACATTCTCTGACCGCGACACAGCAGGCGCACTACATGAACGAGAACGTTATCAAGAACCTTCATCCGGATATGTATGAAGAGAACAGCACCGCCGTAATAATGGTTCAGTACGGAGACGTTGAAGTAGCTGAGGACGACAGACTTCTAGGCCTCTTACCGGTTTCAGAGGAAGAAGTTGTAGAGAGACAGGTAAGGGACGTACTTGAGAGAAACGATCTGCCTGAGGAGCTTGATGTTACTGTTACGGGAGACCCTGTCTTCGAGGACGCAGCGTTTGGAATGATGCTTCCCGAGATGATAAAGCTGTTCTCCGCCGCATTTCTTGTGATACTTACAACGGTCTTCTTCGTGATGAGAGGAAGACTTGGAAGAACCAGAAACGTCTTACTTCCCCTGACCTCTTCACTGGCCGCTCTAGTGCTGATGATGGGTTTCATGGGTTTCCTAGGCTTCAACTTCAACGCGATTATGCTCGGTGTGCTTCCTATCGCACTGGGACTGAGTATCGACTACGGCCTACAGATACAGACAAGGTACACAGAAGAACGCGGTAAAGGCAGAGACCAGGTTGAAGCAGGAAGTATAGCAGCAAAGAACACCGGTAAAGCACTGGCTATAGCGATGACAACTACGGCTATAGGACTGGGAGCCTTACTTATCTCAGATGTACCGCCTACAAGACAGTTCGGAGCCACCTCTATCTCCGCTATCGCAGGAGCTATGGTTTTATCCGTTACTTTCCTAGTTGCTCTGCTTGTACTTTTCGATAGAGGAAACAATTCTAAGAAAGGTCAGGGACTGGAGAACCAGGTAAAAATCTTTACAGGAAAGATTCTGGAACATAAGGAGAAAGTTCTAGGTATTGGACTGATCGCTGTACTTCTCGGAGGTTTAGCGGCTCCATACGTAGATACAACGGATGATATGCTTGACTACTGGCCTCAGATCCAGGAGAGACATGATATCACAGATCTGGAGGAAAGTGTGGCTAGCCCGAACATAATGTACGTTATCGTTGAGGACGAGGACGTCTACAGTCCTGAAAGCTTTAGGGAGATAGGACGGTTCCAGAACATGACCGAGGAACACGAGAACATTGTGACGACTGTGAGCGCCGTCAAGGCCACGGAAGCTACCAACAACGACTGGCTGCCAGAGACACAGGAAGAGCTTGATGAACAGATGGAGATAAGAGCCGGTGTTGACCGTCCGCCAACGGTTTCACAGCCTGTTGAGAACCATCCTGACCGTCTGCTAATACAGGTGTTTGTAGAGGATATATCCGGAGAGACTGAAAGAGAGGTTATCGACTATATCGAGTCGGAAGCCCAGAGCCTTGAACAGGATACACGTGTAACAGGAAAGCTTGTGGTGAACAGAAATGTTATAGAGAACGTTACCTCAGGTCTTGGACCTATGACAGGTCTAAGCTTCGGTCTCGGACTGCTGTTCCTGACGGTGGCGTTGAGATCGGTTAAGGAGTCAGCAGTACTTATAGGCTCTGTAGCGGTTTCAGCAGTTCTAATGCTTACAGGTGCAATGTATCTGTTCGGGATTCCCTGGAACCCTTTAACGGTGACGGTAGCCGCTATAGTACTTGGTATAGGAATCGACTACGGGGTACATGTGAACGAACGGTACAAGGAAGAGCTCGGACAGAAAGACAGTTTAGAGGCGATGAAGACCGCGGTAGCTCAGAAATCCCGGCCGATACTTGGATCCGGACTGACAACGCTTCTAGGATTCGGTGTGCTCGTGGTGTCGGACTTCCCGGTGCTTGCAAACTTCGGGTACGCTGTAGTCTTCGCGATGACGTTCGCTTTAGTAGCGACTTTCGTGCTGCTGCCGGTAGCCGTCCTAACCGTAGAAAGGTTAGAGGGGAGGCTGAAGACGTTGTAAACCTTCTACCCTTCCTTTAACCGGTTACGTTATATTATTTGAGACGTAATTAAACCGTGTTAGATGTCAAAAGCAGACTCTGAAGACACATCCACAGACCTTGAAAAGATAGTTCCCTGGACAGAAGACTTCAACCAGGATGAGCTTGCCTTACTCCAAGAAAGGCTGGGAGACGAGTTCGGTATAGAGTTCGACGAACTTGACTACGACCTTAAAGGCGCATCGGAGCTCGAACTAAAACCTTTCTACACCGGAGTCAACGAGACATTTGAGATCTACGGATCACCGTTAACACTTCATTTCAAAGACTCAGATATAGGCTACGAACTAGAGTACTGGAGCGACGACCTGGAAGTGCTTGGAGAGTTCTCAGACTGGCTGAAACCCGGAGAAGAGGAAAACGACGTAGAGGTTATGGACGAACCTTACAAAGTTAGAGATGTTAAGGACACCGAGCTAAAAACAATTATAGAAAGTCTGGAGGAGAAAACCGTTTTAACAGATCCTGTAGAACGTCCCGGGAAAGGCCAGGTAAGACGTTACCCTGTCAGAACCGAGCATCTAGACCTAGATGAAGAGGAAAGCTATACTGACAAAGCCTTCACGGTAGTTGGAGACGGAACCTACAGAATAGAAGGACTTGCAGAAGAAGAACCAGACCTAGGATACGAACTGGAAGGAGAAATCCATATAAGACCTGTGAAAAGCGAGGACGGAATCTACAATATAGGAATCGATGCCGAGCTTCCATCACTAGGCTACCTAGTCGACCACGTAAGAAAAGTAGATACAAGCTATGAAGACAACGGAGAAGACGTTCTTGAAACCTAGAAAGAACTGGTTTAAAGCTTCCTATTCTTTTTCCCGGGTATGACCAAACACGGGCCTGTAATAAGGGTAGAAGTTCCTGGAACCGAGTACAGCTCAGAGTATGCAACTCGTAACGCTGAAGCATTCATCGAACTAGGTAAAGCTGTCGCCGACACATTCAACACGGATTACAGCGAACTCAGGATTACGGATGAAGAACATTACCTCGTGGTTGAACAGGAAGACGAACTAAGTCCTTACAGTCTAAGAGAGTTTGAACCCGGTGTGGAGTACGGAGAAGACAGCTTTGAGGAAGCTGCCTGGAAAAAAGCTTTAAGCTTGGAAGGCTTCGAAGAGATGCTTGAAAGTATAAAAGATAGCGGTGCCGAGATCCAGAAGTTTTCAAGAGCCGGAAACTACAGTCCCAGATCAGAAGAAAACAGTTCTGAAAGCCTCAGGAAAGTTCCTTCAAGCTACAGAGATGCCTCACTACCTTTAACCTCCGAAAACAAGGATATCAATACCTTGTTCACCGCTGCACCGAACTCAGGAACCGGTTTAAACCCTTCACCGGTTGATCTAGCGGAGGCAAGAGCCAAATCAGTTGTAA
>LKMN01000014.1 GCA_001563875.1 Nanohaloarchaea archaeon B1-Br10_U2g1
ATGGTCCACCCGGGATTCGAACCCGGGACCGCCGCCTAACTTAAGGCAACACACAATCCTCTTATTTGAGGCCATTTTTTTGTGTGAGGTCCGTATAAGGACGGTGCTCTAACCCCTGAGCTAGTGGACCTTGGTGTAGTCAAACCAGTAGAACTGGTTTTTCATCCCACTGTAAATCTTGTTTAAGGGTGTAATCTAAAAAAGGCTTTCTACTTTCGGCTCTAAGTCTTTGGTTAGGTTAATAAATCTTCTACAGGAATACCTTGTTATAAACAGTTTTTTAGGTGATCTTTAAACTATGCAGATGACGAACCAGCAGGCACAGTACGACCGTGGAATCACTATCTTCTCACCTGACGGGAGATTGTTCCAAGTAGAATACGCAAAAGAAGCAGTTAAAAAAGGTGCGACAGCGATCGGGCTTGTCTACGATGAAGGCGTGGTCTTGGCGGCGACAAGAAGCAACCAAGAACTGAAAGTTAGAAACCCTGAGAAAGTTTTCAAGGTAGACGACCATATAGGGATCGTTACCTCAGGACTTGTAGCCGATGGCAGGACCCTTGTAGACGAGACACGGCAGGAAGCACAGAGATACTTAATGACTTACGACGAGGAGATTCCTACACCTGTACTTGCTACGTTCGTCGCAGACCGTTGTCAACAGTTCACACAGTACGGAGGAGTAAGACCTTACGGAGTATCAACAATATCTGGAGGAGTTAAAGACGGTAATCCTAAAGTTTATCAGACAGATCCTTCCGGAACTCTTTCACAGTGGAACGCTGTAGCGATAGGAAGAGAAGGCAGCAACGTAACCGAACACCTAGAAGAGAATTGGGAAGAAGATCTCGGTGAAGAAGAGGCAATAGAACTAGCTATAGATGCACTGAAAGAAGGAAACGAGGAGTTAGAGACCGAGAATATCGAGCTGGCAGTAGTCGATCTTGAAGACAACTACCAGAGACTTGAGCCCGAAGAGCTTGAAGACAGAGGTCTAGGGGCTTAAACCCTTACACTCTCTCTACATTTTTAATTCGATAAACTGTTTAAGGATTCTACAACAAGGTTCTAAATATGGACACTTCGGATGCTATCAAAGTTCAGTACCGTGGAGACAAAACCTTTGAAATACTGGTTGAACCGGACTTAGCGAAAGAGGCAAAACTTGAAGGAAAAGACCACAGTATTCAGAGACTTCTCTTTGTACAAGAAGTTTTTGTCGACGCCGGTGAAGGCGAAAGAGCTTCTGTAGACGAGCTGGACGAAGAGTTCAGTACTAAACAGATCATGGAGGCTGCGGAAGAGATATTCGAGAAAGGTGATATGCAGCTTACAACCGATCAGAAGGCAGAGATCCGTGAGGAGAAATGGAGACAGCTCGTAGATATGATAGCACGTAGAGCACAAGACCCGAAAACAGGAAACCCTCATCCTCCTCAGAGAGTAGAAAACGCTTTGGAAGAAGCAGGCTTCAACGTTACGTCTGACGACGACATAAACGAGAAGTTCGAGGAAGCTATAACCGAGCTAAGACCGATAATACCGATTTCACTGGACGAAAAAACTGTAGCTGTCAGAATCCCTGTTGATGATGCTGGAAAAGCATACGACAGACTTCAACAGGTTGCCGACCTGAAGGATGAACAGTGGGGTAACGAATACTTTATGGCAAGAGTAACGCTTCCAGCAGGAGTGCTATCCGAGTTAATGGACGATCTGCAGGAGATGACGTCCGGTAAGACCGAGATGAAAGAAGTTTGAAACTTCAGAGCAGTCTCAATACCTCTCAACTCCAACTAGAGTAGACGCCTTCCGAGGTTCCGAAACTTTCAAATAGTATAAAAGAGTTCACACCTTTTCTAATATTATAAAAACGGATTTATCTCATTTTGTGAGAAAAAGACGAAAAACTAACTTTAAAGGTGTAAAATTTGTATGTCAAGAGTTAAAGAAGAAAAAGATTTAGTTACGCCTGGAGAAACAGTATTTGAAGGGGAAGAACTTTACCCCAACTCCGGTGTGTACGAAGAAAACGGTAAAATCATTTCTAAACACGTAGGCGTAGTCGAATACGGTAAAAACTCGGTAAGAGTTGTTCCAATGTCAGGAAGATACATTCCGAGCGAAGGAGACATTGTAATCGCAGAGATTTCTAGTGTAGGATTCTCCAACTGGAGAGCAGAGATGAACTCCGCTTATGAAGGAATGCTGAAAATCGATGTAGCAGTAGATGAATACATCGACCTGGAAGAAGACGATTTAACAGACTACTTCGACGTAGGGGACGCAATAGTAGTAGAGGTATCCTCAGTAACAGACGGCATGGACGTTAACCTATCAATGGAAGACAGAAGATGCAGAAAACTAAGAGGAGGAAGGGTAATAGAGATTTACCCAAGCAAAGTACCTAGAGTAATCGGAAAGAAAGGTACAATGGTCAAACAGATCAAGAAGAAAACCGGCTCAAAGATAATTGTAGGCCAGAACGGACTAGTATGGATCCATGGAGAGAACGCAAACCTAGCCGCAAAAGCTGTCAAGAAGGTTGAAAGAGAAGCACACGTAGACGGACTAACTGACAAAATCGGTGAATGGCTTGACGAACAGCTAGAGGAAGGTGAGTAAAAATGGCAGAAAAAGAAGTAGAATTTTTCGATGAAGAAGGAAAAAGAGTAGACGGAAGAAAACCCAACGAACTAAGAGAAACAAAGATGGAAGTAGGAGTCCTAGAAGAAGCAGACGGATCAGCAATGGTAGAAACAGGTAACACAAGGGTGGTGGCATCAGTATTTGGACCACAAAAACTACATCCAAGACACCTACAGGAAAGTGACAGAGCAGTAATCAAGATGCGATACAACATGGCGCCGTTCTCAGTAGACGACCGGATGAGGCCAGGACCAAACCGTAGAGCAAAAGAAATCGGATTAGTAGCCAAGAAAGCTCTAGAACCTGTAGTAGAACTTGAAAACTATCCTAAAGCAGGGATCGATATCTCTATGGAAGTAGTAGAGTCAGACGGAGGAACAAGAGTGACAGGAATCAACGCAGCAGCACTAGCACTAGCAGACGCAGGAATCCCAATGAAAGGAATGATTAGTGCAACAGCAGCAGGAGTAGTTGAAGACAAAGTAGTTCTGGATGTCAACGGAATCGAAGACAAACAAGGAAACGCAGATATACCGATTGCAACCATCAACGGAGGAGATGAAATCACGCTTCTACAGATGGACGGAGATATCACACCAGAGATGCTTGACGAAGGACTAGAACTAGCACGAGAAGGCTGTAAAAACCTTTACGAACAACAGAAGAAAGCACTAGTAGAAAAATACGAAGCAATCAGAGGCGAATACTAATGAAGATAAACCAGAGAACAATCAGAAAAATGGTTGAAGACGGAGATAGACTCGATGGAAGAGACCTAGACGAACTTAGAGATATAGAAGTCGAAACCGACTACATCAACGAGACAGCAGAAGGATCAGCAAAAGTAACAATCGGAGATACACAAGTAGTCGTAGGACTCAAAGTCGGAGCAGAAGAACCGTTCCCAGACCGACCGAACGAAGGAACAATCGTAACAAACGCAGAGCTAGCTCCAATGGCATCCCGAGAATACGAGTCAGGACCGCCACAGGAAGCAGGAGTAGAACTAGCAAGAGTAGTAGACAGAGGTATCAGAGAAAGCGAAGCAGTAGACCTTGAAGAGCTGTGTATAGAGCCAGGAGAAAAAGTCTTAACACTCTTCTTGGATGTACACGTTCTCAACGACGACGGCAACCTGATCGATGCATCATCGCTTGGAGCTATGGCAGCAATCAAGACAGGATACATCCCTGTATACGATGAAGAGACAGGAACACTTGAAAGAGGAGAGAAAGACAGAGACATACCTCTAGAAGAGAACCCTGTAACCGTTACAGCATCCAAGATCAACGGTAAAACCGTCTGGGATCTCACAAGCGAAGAAGAGGACGCCCGTGACGCAAGACTAACCGTATCACTTAACGAACACGGAAACGTTGTAGCGATGCAGAAGGGAGAGACAGAGCCACTGACACATGAAGAAGTAATGGAAATAGTCAAGGCCTCAGAAGAAAAAACCCGGGAGCTAAGAACTGTTCTTCAGCAAGCAGCTGGGGAATAAAAAACTTAGCCCCCCACTACCCTTTAAGTGGTTATAATGGCAAGAAAGAACAAGTCCTCAAAACGGTTCGGATCCCGTTACGGAAGAAAGATTAGGGAAAACGTTGACGAAGCCGAATCCAGAGAAGACAAATATGAAAGAGTGGCTCCAGGAGTATGGAAAGATAAAGAAACCGGGAAGAAGTTCACCGGAGGAGCGTACAAACCAGATACAGGAGCGGAAGAAATCCTCAAGAAAGCTCTACAGGTCGAAACCGAAGAGCTCGAAGAAGCTAAGGAAGCAATCGAGGAGTAGACAGTGACAGGCTACAAATGTGTAAACTGTGAGGAAGACGTAGAACTAGACCCTGTATCAGACAAGATTATCTGTCCAAAATGCAGCCACCGAGTTTTACTGAAGAAGAGACCAGAAGATCCTAACACCGTTAAAGCGGAATGAGATCGGTTGTCGAAGTAGAGACACGGAACCCTGATCAGATAAGCAAGATAATTTCAAAAAGTCTTGAATCGGACAAAAACGTCAACTACAGTATAGAAACAGAAGAAGATAGAATTATAGTGAAGACGGTTACTGAAGGCCTGGGAGCGCTCAGAGGATGTACAGATACTGTTTTCAGGCTTGTAACCCTTGCCGAAAAAACATACTATAGGTGAATAAGAAGATGTCAGAGAACGATGCACAAAAAGTTATGATGGAGCTACAACAGGACCAACAACGTATCCAACAGGTTCTACAACAGAAAGAAGAAACTGAGACAGAGCTCCATGAATCTAAAAGAGCTCTTGAAGAACTAAAAAACGATGATGACGGAAACGTATACAGACAGGTAGGGAACATACTTGTCTCTAAAGACCGTGAAACACTAAAGAACGATCTTGAAGAAAAAATAGAAGATCTTGAAGTCCGTAAAAAGAGCTTGGATAAAAAAGAGGAAAAACTACAGAAAAAGATGCAAGAGTCCCAGAAAAAACTTCAGGGAAGCTTCCAGTGAGTGGTTGAAAATGCAAAAAGTTTCGACCGTAACACAGAGGATGAGAGATCTAGCAGAGAACGGCTCCGTGCCCTCAAACGTTGGAGACCTATTGAAGGAAGCTGCCGAAAAGCTTGAGGATGAGGATGAGGAACTGTCCGTAAGAGTTAATACTGCGGCTTCAATGCTTGATCAGATAAGCAACGACCCTAACATAAAACAGCACACAAGAACAGAGATCTGGAACCTTGCATCGAAGGTTGAAAACCTAGACTAACCGGATTAATACAAAAGTATAAAAAACTCGGAAAACGACTTTTAACTGAGAGGTAACTAAAATTATGGACCTAGGATTTCTTAAATCCGGAGACAACGAAACAGAAGAAGTAATAGACGACGACTTTGTGGAACTAGACGCAGAGATGACAGAAAAAACACAGAAAGTAGTAATAAGAGCTGAAACACTGAAAGAGTTCGAAGACATTGAAAACGTCCAAGAACATCTAAGGAATAAACACGTCGTCTGGGTAAACATCAAGCCTCTTAAGAACAAAGACATGGCCGACTTAAAGAGAGCGGTTAAAAGGCTAAAGAAGACTGTGAAAGCCGTTGAAGGAGACATGGCTGGTGTGGACGAAGACTGGATCGTTGTATGTCCAAGCTATGCAGAAATTGAGAGAAGCAGTGAAAACGTAGAGAACTAAACTTTCTACTCTATAAATTTCTGTAAATTCTCTGTTTCAAAATAGCTAAGCCTGTTGTCAGGCATTCTTTTTTGAAAGCTTTCGATCAGTTCCGGGTAATCCTGACTAACCTTTTCTTTAGGCGTAATATGCTCATAACGGAACTCCTGGTCTTCATCACCGTCCACCTGAACAACCAGGCCAGACACCTGACTAGGAGGCTCCAGTATCTGTACAACTCCATACTGTCCATGTCGCTCTTCCAAGTTAATCGAGATGTAGAGATCTTCTACTCTGGATCTGAAGAAGTTGGCAACTGAGATACTGTTTCTCCAAGCCTTACCTATTAAATCGTCTCTGTCAGCGTGTCTATAGAAGTCGATTTCACCATCAACCTTCCCCGATATCTGGCTTGACACCTCAGAGTACCGGATACTGTTCTCTGACTCATCTAAGCCCTTGATACTGTACTTTTCATCCCAGAGACGGTTATTCTTATCTTCGGCCTCTATACTGATAGATTTCAAACCGGTTTTAGTAGAGTCGTAGAAAGGACGTATGAATACATCCGGATTATCAGCAGCCTCCATATAATCTTCTATAAGTTCTGACAAGTTCTCTACACGGGCTCTTGGTTCCATAACCGAAAAGTTATTCTAACGGTTTAAATTGAAAACCGTTCTACCGAACATATTTTAAAGAATACTAAACCTGTTTCAGGACTGGTCTGAAACCTTATCTAAAGTCCTAAATTTTCTCCAAACCCATCTCTTCTCTGACATCCTCCATCTTCTGTTCTAGGTCAGCAACTCTGTCATCTATATCACCTGCTCCAAACCTTACTAACTCTCTTATACAGTCTTTACAGTATATCTCTCCGTTGAACTCTATTGCATCTTCAGGAAGTACGTCTGGTTCTTCACCGCCCATATCAATAAGTTTGTCGCACTTAGAACATCTTATCCGGTATACCATAACTGATGTTCGGACACACTAGTTAAAGTTTTTTCCCTATCAGTTCAACCTTATCACATCAAGGTTCTGAGGCGCTGACGTATCTATCCTTAATGACTTATGTAGAGTTGAAGCTAGCTGGAAGCATTTCTTCTCCTCTCCGTGGTTTGTAAGAACTTTGTTCGGTGTGGACCTAAGGTTTCTTGCAAAGTTAATTATTTGTTGCCGGTCTGAGTGCGCAGAGAATCCTGATACCGTTGCTACATCCATGTTCACATCCACTCTTTCACCGTTAACCTTTATCTGGTCCGTACCGTTCTGTATATCTCTTCCAAGCGTGCCTTGTGCTTGGTAACCTACAAAGATCATAGTGTTCTTCTCATTTGGAGCTAGATACTTGAGATAGCTCATTACAGGACCCCCTGTAACCATTCCTGATGTCGTAAGTATTACTGAGGGCCCTCCTTCATAGACTTCTTCTCTCTCCGAATGGCTTCCGATAGGCCTTAACTGTTCCTTTAGGAAAGGTGAGTCCCTATCTTTCATTACTTTCTTCTGAACCTTTTCTGAAAGGTACTCAGGGTATGCTGTATGCAGTGCGTTTGCATCGTTTATCATACCGTCCATATAGACAGGGTAGTCAAAGTAGCTTCTGTCAAGTTCGTCAGCAAGCATTCCTATAATTTCCTGTGAACGACCTACGGCGAATACAGGTACAAGAACCTTCCCTCCCTTGTTCAGTGTCTGTTTCATCTTGGAGAGGAACTTTTTCTGTGCGTTCTCTCTTGGCTGTTGTTTATCGTCGTTACCTCCATAGGTTGACTCAGTAATCATTGTCTCAACCCTCTGGAAGTTGGTGTCTGCCGGCCTCAACATTTCCGACTGGTCGTAGTTGTAGTCTCCTGTGTAGAGAATGTTGTGTAGGCCCTCACCGATATGAAGATGTACTAGAGAGCTTCCAACTATATGGCCTGCGTTCTTTAGAGTTAGGCGCATATCAGGAGTAATATCTGTTACGTCACCATAATCAGGCGTTATTGTTCTCTTTACTGCCTTCTTAATATCTGAGGAGTCATAAGGAGCTTTTGCAGACTCTGAATGAGCTATACCTATATAGTCAAGTGTCTGCATGATCATCATGTCGCGGGTAGGCTTTGTACAGTAAAGCGGACCATCGTATCCCATCTTGTACAGGTAAGGGATCATACCTGCGTGGTCCATATGTGCGTGGCTTAGTATAACAGCATCCAGCCTCTGTAAATCAAGTTCCGGCGCATTTAAGTAAGGATAGTTCTCCTGTGAACCGGATTTGGCTGAAGGATCTATACCTGCATCCATAAGCACATCTGACTCTTCTGTCTGTACCAGGAAACATGATCTGCCTACCTGTCGGCATCCTCCAAGTCCTCCTATTCTTATCCATTCATCTCCCACACTTTTGTCCAGTCTTATCTTCTTGCCCACATCGTGGAGGAACTCTTTACGGAACTCTGGATCCTCTACGGTGAGCTCTCTTGCTCTATTAACTACTTTTGATTTTATAGCAGGTACTCTCTCTACCTGAGGAGACCATAGCGAGGCTTTCTTTATCTCTTCTAAACCTTTTCCTCTATTACCTATTACCTCTCCCGGTTTTTCAGCTCTAATTATCACTTTTCCTAGTGAAGGCTGAAATATTAGATCGTCAAGACCTGCATCATCACTTATAACATCTTTTATCCTATCTTCTGCTACTCCCGGATCTTTGAAGAGCTTTGAAGATGGTCTTACATCTACCCTCTTTTTTACCTCTGAAACAATCTTTTTGACAGTGTCAGAACTGTCCAAGAAAAATTCTTTGCTGTCCGTGTATATTACGATGTCAGAAGCTTCAAACCTTATATCAGATATATCTGCTTTTGACGGTAGAAACCTCTCTACATCTTTTAGTTCTTCCATAATACTTTTACCTTCAAATTATTCGTTAAACTGTATATTTAGATGTAAGCCTACTCTAGGTGAGACTTTACCTCCTTCTCTTCTATGACTTCGTATCCATCACTGGTTATTTCTGCTACCATTATACCGTTTCCGGATGCGGTGTCTCTTTCCATTGCTGACTGTACAGCCCTTACTGCCAGTTCTTTACCTTCTTCATGGCTCAT
Organism: Nanohaloarchaea archaeon B1-Br10_U2g1; assembly: GCA_001563875.1. Classification (GTDB taxonomy): domain Archaea; phylum Nanohalarchaeota; class Nanosalinia; order Nanosalinales; family Nanosalinaceae; genus B1-Br10-U2g19. Next base: position 8,902 of record LKMN01000014.1, read on the forward strand.
TTCTTCTTCGTATCCGTCTTCGAATACTCCGTATGCCATCTGGCTTCCGGATCCTGTTGCAGTGAACTTTTCGTGTTTCATCAGTCCTCCTGCAGGATCAAGGTCGTATAAGACTCCTTTATCTTCGTTGACTCCTCCAAGCACGAACTGGTTGAAGAACGGCATCATTTTGTGGTTGTGTAGTATGTTCGCTAGAAGCGTTCCTGCACCTTTAACTGTAAGCTCTTTGGTGTCAAGCCTATGAAGCTTTAACTGAGACCTCATTATTCTAACTATCTTCTGGGCGTCTCCAACACTTCCTGCTATCGTTAAACCGATGTTGTCATCAAGTCTGTAGACCTTTTTAGCGTATTTGGAAGCAGTAAGTCTTCCCATAGAGGCTCTTTTATCTGCCGCTAAGATCACGCCGTCTTCTGTTGTTAGTCCTACAGTTGTTGTACCTGTTTTGAATCCTTCTACATCCTTATCTTCTATTTGTTTATTCTGCATCTAAAAACACCCGAGAAAGCTGCAGGTCGAGATCTTTCAACCTGAAAGGGTCTCTATAATCAGGGTTATACATTCAGATTTAAATAGGTGTTCCGGTTTGAATGTTCCCGAGCTACTAAAAGCTAACGCGACAATTAATTGATATAAAAGGCAGTATTTTACAGATGAGTTTTAAACAATTACAGGTTTCTAGACCGATAGTCCAGAAACTGGAAGCAGAAGGAATTACAGACCCTACAGAAGTACAAGAAAAATCTATACCACTAATATTTGAAGGAAAAGATGTTTTAGTCGAATCAGAAACCGGTTCCGGTAAGACATTCGGCTTCTCGATACCGGTAGTCCAAGAAGTAGAAGGAAACGATACACAAGCGCTTATACTATCACCTACCAGAGAACTAGCCAAACAGATCAATGAAGAAATCGAGAAGATAACAGCCGAAGAACAGGAAACAGTAGTAATCTACGGAGGAGTGTCCTACAAGCCGCAGATAGAGGGAGCCAAGAAATCAAACATAGTTGTAGGAACCCCTGGAAGAGTTCTAGACCTGTTGGAACAAGGCGAGATAGATCTCAGCAGCCTCGAATACTTCGTGCTAGACGAGGCAGACAGAATGATGGATATGGGATTCCAGGACGAACTAGAAGGGATACTAAGCTTCTGTCCGGAAGAACGCCAAAACCTATTGTTCGGAGCAACAATACCTAGAGACCTAAAACGGCTATGCGAGAAATACAGTATTGATCCTGAGATAATCCGTATAAAGAGAAAGAAACATACAAGGAATCTTGATGAAAAATACCTAGATATCGATGGAAATAAGAAACTTTCAGCGCTCTACACACTTCTAGAAGATAGAGACAGAGATCTGTCAATAGTTTTCTGTAGAACAAAGAACACAACACGATGGGTCGCAAAGAAGCTTCGTAAAAATGGTGTAAACGCTCAAGCACTTAACGGAGATATGAGCCAGCACAAGAGAGAGGAGATGATGGAACGATTTGAAAACGGAGAGGTCAATGTAATCGTGGCCACAGATGTAGCTGCTAGAGGGATACATGTTGACAATGTGACGCACGTATTCAACTACGATGTGCCTGATACGCCCGACACCTACACCCATAGAATAGGCCGTGCCGGAAGACAAGGTAAAGAAGGTGAAGCAGTGACCCTACTGGAAAACAAACAACACTCACAGTTCAGACAGATAAAGAGAAAGCACAAGGGCAAGATTAAACGGATGGACAAGCCGAACCTGAAACAGATCCAGATGTGAGAAGTTTAAGAGGTTTCTCCCCTCCTCCTCAACCCTTGTTGATTAAGAAAAATACATTATTGGTCTAATAGTTCTTAGCGAAGTAAGCCCATCTTTTAGCTTTTTTACCACATACGGCGCAATCGCCAGTTATCTCTTCCTCTCCATCTTGTATGGATTCTGGCTTAGAGTCTTCTTGAAAAGGTAGGACAACTATTTCTGCGCTTACCTGGTCTTTTACCTCTTCTTCACAGCTTTCTTGCCCGCACCAACGTGTCTTCACGTATCCGCGGTTTTTGCCTATAGTCCCGAGTATCTCTTCTTTACTTGCTGCTTTACGGATATTCTCTTGCTGGTAGTTCTCTAGCTCGTTGTACATTGATTTTTGTATATCGTTCAGAGTATCTTCCACTGTTTCAACGAAGTCGCCTAGTTCTACACCCATTTCTTTTTCTCCGTTGTCTCTTCTAACATATGTCACTGTTTCGTCTTCCATCTCATTAGGTCCTATTTCAACCCTCAAAGGAACTCCTTTCAGTTCGTGTTCGTTGAACTTGTAACCTGGTGTCCTGTGTTCTCTGTCGTCAAGCTCTACACGGATACTTTCTTTACATCCGCATCCTCTGGCATGTTGAACTGCGTTTTTGACCTTCTCTGAATATCCGAGTACTTCTTCTTTGTTGTCTTCATTGAATATGGGCACTACAACAACCTGTGTTGGTGCTACTGTTGGAGGCAGTTTTAGGCCGTTGTCATCTCCGTGAGCCATGATTAGGGCTCCGACTGTCCTTGTGGATAGTCCCCATGAGGTGGTCCAACAAGTCTGTCGTTCTTCGTCTTCATCCATAAACTCGATTTCGAAGGCTTCTGCAAAATGTTGTCCTAGCTGGTGACTGGTTCCGCTTTGTATACTTTTTCCATCAGGCATCAGTGTTTCGATAGTTGTTGTGTATTTAGCTCCCGGGAACTTGTCGTGTTCAGGCTTGTATCCCAGGACGCTTGGTATAGCTAAGTGCTTTTCTATCACTTCACGGTACTGCTCTAGACGCAGCATTGTCTCCTCGTCCGCTTCTTCTTCTGTCTGATGAGCGGTGTGTCCTTCCTGCCATAGGAACTCTCTAGTCCTCAGGAAAGGTCTTGTGTCTGTTGCCTCCCATCTAACAACGTTGGCCCACTGATTAAGTCTTAGAGGTAGGTCTCTGTGACTTCTAATCCATTTGCTCATGAACGGGGCGATCATTGACTCGCTGGTAGGTCTTACCGCAAGCTTTTCCTCTAGCTCGTCGTTTCCTCCATGTGTTACCCATGCAACTTCGGGGTCGAATCCTTCAACAATATCTGCTTCCTTTTCTAAATAGTTTTCCGGTATGAAAAGCGGGAAGTAAGCGTTATCAACGCCAGTTTCCTCTATTTTCTGGTTGAACTCGCCCTTAATTGATTCCCAGAGCTTTAGTCCATACGGTTTTATCACCATACATCCTTGTACCGGTGCATAATCCGCTAAATCAGCTTTCTGTACTACTTGTGTATACCATTCTGAAGGGTTCTGATCTTTCTTTACCGTGATCCCAAGTTCCTGAGACATTTTAAGTGTTTACCTCTACACTGTTTAGAAGCTCCAAGAAACTATTTCAAGGTTTTGAATAACCAGACAAAGCTTTAATACAAAGGTCTTTAGGTTACAGAAAAACCTTGTTTATATAAAATGTTTTGTAGGAGCTGTCGAAACCGTTGATAGAAAGCTCAAATAACGATAAAAGTTTTGGATTCGCCGTACAGGTTTAGAGATGGATATATCGATAATAAGTGATACACATTTCGGGTATAAATGGGGTGACGAACGGGGCGAAGACAGCTTCGTGAACGCTGCAGAAGCCTTTGAAAAGGCTAAAGACTCCGATATAATAATCCTTCCAGGAGATATATTCGATAAAAAAATACCTAAACAAGAAGTTCTCGACAGAGCGGCAGAGGTATTTTCCATCGCTATGGAAGGCGAAAGAACTGTTGAAGCCGACAAAGAGCTTGGAATCCATGGTAATGGGGTTCCTGTGGTTGCTATACACGGAACACATGAGAGAAGGCCTCGAGAATACACAAACCCTATCGAGTTAATGGATAAAACCGGACATCTGCACCATATTGATAATGAAAGGGTTGTATTCAAGAAGGACGGCGAAAAGGTTGCTGTTCACGGTATGTCAGGTGTTCCAGAACGTTACGCGCCAAAAGTTCTTGAAAAGTTTGGTCCTCAGCCTGTTGAAGGCGCCTTCAATATACTAGTTGTACATCAGTCTATCGAAGGATTTGTCTACACCAGTGAAGACCATGACTGCTTGAAGCTAGAGGACTTTCCTAATGGGTTCGATCTTATTGTAAACGGACATATCCACTGGTACAATCTGGATCGTTTCCCCGGAGACAAACCATTGATACTTCCCGGATCCACTGTAACAACTCAGATGCGGAAGGTCGAGGCGGAGAAATCCAAGGGCTTTGTAAGACTTAATACTGAGAAAGAGGAGCTTGAGTTTATTGAGCTTGATTCACCTAGAAACGTTGAGTACATCGAGTTAGAGGTCAACGGTGAAACTTGGACGGAGGTTAAAAAAGAAGCTGTACGGAAACTGGGAGATATTGATGGAGAAAAACCTCTTGTAAACCTCAAGATTAAAGGAGAGACCGAAGGACGAGTTAATCCTCGAGAACTGAAAGACCGTTTCCGAGATACCATGTTTCTAAACGTTAACTCTTCAGTTGAGAAGAAGACAGGCGAAAGAACAAGTATAGAGAAGAAAACAGATCCTTGGGAGAAGGGTAAACAGATACTGAGCGATGAGGTTGACTCTGAGATAGGTGTGAACGGAGACGAATTCCTTGAACTTTTAGAGAACGGTAGGCCTGGCGAGGCTGCCGAACTGTTGAAGGAGGCGTTGAAAGAGTGATAACCCGGGTAGAGCTCAAGAACTGGAAGTCCCACCATGAAAACAGCCTAGAGTTTGGGGAAGGGGTAAACGGTTTGATAGGTACGATGGGATCCGGAAAGTCCAGTGTTTTGGAGGCCGTTGTCTTCGGACTTTTTGGAACCACTCCTAAACATAACTCTAGAGAGGTAAAGCTCGATGATCTCATTAGAAGAACTCCTTCAGAAGCTGAGAAGGCGGAGATACAAGTAGAGTTCATGGTTGACAACGAAGACTACTCGGTTAAAAGAGATATTGAAAGAGGTAAAGGAACAACTAGGAGCGAGTTGAGAAAGAATGGAGAGCTTATTGAAGCGCCTTCAACCCGTGATGTAACAAAACAGGTCGAAAAGCTTCTAGGCCTAGATTTCAAATCCTTTACACGAGCAATCTACTCAGAACAGAACCGCTTAGATCTATTCCTGAATATGAGGCCTGGAGATCGTAAAGAGCGTATAGACCAGCTTTTAAAGCTTGACAGGTTTGAAACCGCTCGTAAAAACATTGTCAAAGTAGAGAACAATCTGGAAAATGATAAAAAACTGGGAGAAAAGGAGTTAAAGAATCTTGAAGACCAGCTTGATAAAGAAGAGTTCGAGAAGCTTGACAAGAAAACTCTTGAGAAGAAAGAGGAGCTACAAGAGCTTGAGACAGAAGTAGAAGAACTCGATGAAAAGTTTGAACAGAAGAAAGAGGAACTAGACAAACTCAAAGATCTGGAAGAATCCTTTGAAAAGCTTGAAAAAAGAGAAACCAAGCTGAACACACGGAAGGAATCCATTCAAAACCGAACAAAAGAGATCAAAAAGATTTTAAAAGATTTTGAAGACCCTAAGAAAGAATTGAAGAGTAAAAAGAAGACAAAAGTAGTGCTGGAAGAGTTGAAAGCAGATATCGAAGACCTTGAAAGAGAGAAACAGTTTAAAGAGAAAAAACTGGAAGATCTAGAAGACAGTATCGAGGAGCTGGGTGAAGAGGCCGAAAGATTTGAACGGTTCGAAGAAATAGATAAGGAACTAGAGAAGAAGAAAAAAGCTGCAGAAAAGATCAAACAGAAAGGAAACCGTTTATACGCAGAGAGAAAGGAGCTTGAGAAAAGTGTTGGGACCTTGAAAGGTTCAGAGAAAGACTGTCCTGTATGTGGACAGGATATGGATAAAAAGCACAGAAAAGAAGTGATGAGAAGCCACCACAAGAAAGCCGAGAAACTGAAGAAGAAAGAGAATAAACTACGCAAAAAACTTGAAGCCTCTAAGAAATCTGTTTCAAAACTTGAAAAGAAAAGAGACAAACTATTAGAGTATCGTTCCTCCAAGGAAAAACTTGAAGAGAAAAAAGAGGAGTTGAAGAAACAGGGAGAAGAGAAAGAGGAACTCGAAGACGATTTAGAAGAGAAAAGAAAGTATTTTTCCGAAGACAGGTTAGAAGAAGTTAAGAAGGATGTTAGGAAGCTTGAGAGAGCTGAGGAACTGGAAGAACTAGAGGAGAAGTTGGAACACTTGGATGAAAAACTCTCTGAGACACGTGAAGAGCTTGAAGGGATAGACTTTGAGAGCGAAGAGCTTGAAAATCTTAGAGAGAAAGTTTCAAAGGTTAAAGAAAGCCGTTCTGTCAAGAAGAAGGAGTTAGAAAACGGTAAGGAGCTTCTGAAAGAGCAGAAAAAACGTTTAGACCAGATGGAAAATCAGTTCAAGAAGCTGGACGATATACAGAGAGATATTGAGAAACTGGATAGTCTTCTCGACTTTGTCCACGATTATAGAAACGGTCTAGAGAAGACCCAGGTATCCCTAAGGGAACTGTTCGTAAAACAGCTGAACGGCCTGATGGACGGTATCTGGAAGCAGTTATACCCTTACGACGATTATTACAGCATAAGGCTGAACGCCGAACAGGAGTACCGGTTGCAGGTGTTGGACTCCGAAAACAACTGGGTAAACGCAGAGGCCGAAGTATCGGGTGGTGAGCGGCATTCGGCAGCACTGGTTATGCGTCTAGCATTAACCTTTACGCTTTCTCCTAAGCTCCAGGTTATCATGCTTGACGAACCTACACACAATATGGATTCATCAGCTGTAGAAGAGTTAGCGGAAACACTTCGGCAGAGAAGCTCAGACCTTATCGAACAGATGTTTATAGTGACTCACGACCCGGCTCTAGAATCCTCGGTTACAGGAAACCTGTACCGCCTAGACAAGAAAAATACAGAGACCGGTCTAACAGAGGTAAGAGAGGTAAAGTAATTTCTAGCTAAAGGCCTCTACATCCTCATCTTTATGTTTATGTTTCGAACTCATTCACTCGATATCCGGAGAGAAAGTCCTAGGTTCTCTCACAACCTATATAGTTGCGTTTAATCTGGACGCCTTGAGAGGTTTCAATAAAAATTATTTAATCACAAAGTTCTAAATCCGGAAGAAGAATATTGCGGTAGCAGTCAGCATCAGCACCATTACTTGTAAAATTCCTATTCCTGGTATTGCCTCAGGCTCTCCTTCTACTACATCATCTGGATCAACCTCTTCTACTACGTCAACATTTACCGAGTCTGATCCTTCTACTTCCCCATCAACGCTTTCAGCCTGGATCTCAAGTTCGCTGTTATCTATATCGATATTTCCTCCTGTCATGGCTATAGTGAACCTTTCGGACTCCTGAGGACCCAAGGTTACTTCGAAGCTTGAGCCTGACTCCTCTACAAACTCTGAGTGTGTAAAGATCTGTGGATCGTCCTCATATGTGTTGTCAACCATCTCTACTTCGAAAGTTCTTTCCACGTTGTCAACGTTTAGTACCGTGAGCCCTGTTGTCCTTTCTTCTCCTAGTCCTACTTGTACGTTACTTTCATCCAGTACCACCGGCCATGTATCATACCATGTACCTCCGAAGCATGAAATGCTTCCACCGTCTACATCTTCAAAGTTTATCTGTTCTCCTTGTTCGTAAAGTGCTCTGTCCTCTGAAGGATCGAATTCGTAGCTGCCGTCATCTTCAGGAGTGTTTTGGCTTTCACTACCATCGAATACACAGTAGTCAGTGCTTGAAGCCGCACCTTTAACGCTTCTATCGGTTTCAACTAATTCGCTGCTGGACTGCTGTGTAACCAAGTGTTCTCCTTCATCGTCTCCTACACAGAAACCTAGTGAGGCAGTGTAGTCTCTGTTTGTTCCTGTAGGTACAGGTGTGATATCCTCTGACTGGAAGTTGGTGTTGCTATCCCAGCTATCGCCTTCAGGATCTGATTCATATCTTTCGTATTCAGAGAATCTTTGGTAGTTCTGTGACATATAGTCGTTCCAGGAGTCATCGATACCTCCTGTTACAGCGTGAGGATGGTTCTGTACATAATCCTCATCCAGCCATCTCTTGGCGTCGGTACCGTATAAAGTGTTTTCACGGCAGAAGCTTTCAGAGTCTTCTCCTTGTTTGAAGTCTTGGTCGTACCATGTGCCTAGTCCGTCCGGATTGGTTGAACAGAATTCATCGTCTTGTTTAAGACGTCCTTCTTCCTCTCCCGGTTCGTTCAGCTGGTGGTATGAGTCATCTCCGAAGTCTGATCTTACGAACTTTTCTTCCTCACTTATGAAGCACATGTCTCTTTCTGTTGCACAAGCGTAGTGTCCTTCGTACTGTTCTGACTCGTTCGGTGCTTCTCCCATCTCCTCTATTAGGTACTCTCTTTGATCATCTCCACATACAGGAGGTTCTAAAGGCTCTCTCATCTGTCCGTCTTCGTCTTTTTCCCATGAGATCTCAGCAAAGTTCACGTGTGAGCTTTCTCTTTGCTCTACAACTTCTCCCTGTTCTAGATCGTACGCCGTATGATAGTCTAGGTCGTATCCAAGACCAGAGTCAGGTCCTGTTAGATCTATATCAAACGTTATGAAGTCTCTCCATCCCTCCTCAGAATCGCTGCTTATACCGGGATGTGTTTCATCTATATTTCCTTGCTGCCAGTGGTAGTAGACATCGTCAGGATCTATCCAGAAACCATCTCCTTCTCTGATCTCCACACCGTAGTCGTCTTCTCCGAGATTTTGTGCCGCTACAACGGCTAAAGAGTTTGAGAACGCTCTATCATCTTTAAGCACCGAGCTATCCGTATACTCGCTTCTAGTAGGTCCTGTGTAGTCTTCCTGGTAATGTATACCTGTATCACTGCTGGTGTAAGTTCCTGAGTCAGAGTCTCCAAACGTTGTGTAAGGTACGCCCGTAGCATCTACCGCCCAGTCTCTATCTTCAGTATAGGCGTACTGTATTGCGCTGTCTTCATCTGCGTGAGTATCCTGATACCACTCAGTGTTAGCGGAGTCGTAGTCGTTATGATCACTGTCTCTCTGATGACCATATCTTGAGTCTCCATCTATACGCCTTATCTGGTTGACATAACCTTCAAATACGGGATCTATAGATACTAAGTTGCCTGTAGCGAACTCATTAAACGTATGGTGTTTATCTTCTCCCTGCGGGTGGTAGTCCGCATCCCTAACATATCCATCTGTTTCCCCATGTATTGACTCGAAGAAGCCGAAGTAATGGCCGTCTCTAGCGTTCAGGCCGTCAGAACCGTCCGTTCCATCGGTTCCCCGGATTTCGTCTTCGTGGTCTCCACATTCAACACCAGGACCACAGTCGGCCAAAAGGCTTGTTCCAAGCTCTTCGCCTTTAGGACTATAGTAGTTGTCTGCAGCGCTAGGATGCTCGGCGTAGTAGTAGTCTATATGATGATATTCCTCGCCAGTATTCATAGTCTCTGTTCCTGACGCTTCAGTTCTCTGATTGTCAGGATCTAGATTGATGTCATGGTTGTTCCCGTTTCTCAAATATTCGTTCACCCTTGGGTCATCGAGATCGTACCACTGTCCTCCATAGCCTTCGTTGTTAGGGTTGTTATGTCTGTAATTGTACGGCTTGTCGTCATATTCTGTATCAACATTAGAATCCCTGATATTGAGACATACCTGCCAGTCAGGACTGTCTCCACCTTCTTCATATCCTTCCTCTGTGAAGTACTGATGCTTACCAATAGATGCTACGTTCTTTACTGTTCCTTCAGCGAACGCAAAATGTTTGTTCACACATGCGTTCTCATCTATCTCTTGGTCGAACTGATCTGTCTGACCATCGTCCCATTCAAGACATGTTTGCTCGTGAAGCAGGTAATCATCAACAGTATCTTGGTCAACCTGAGGTCCTTCCATCAGTATCTTGTGCTGGTCGTCTTTAGCTCCACAGGACTGAGGTAGAGGTGCTATATTGTCTCCTTCTTGCATGTAGTCACAGTCAATCAGGTCGTCTCCTCTATCGTC